>NZ_JBILRO010000024.1:0-23272 GCF_044372605.1 Phenylobacterium sp. | reverse complement strand
TTTGGGAGTGACTATGGCGCGGACGGAAGCGGTTTCAAACGGGTGTTTGCCATGGCGGCGCAGTCAGCAAGCCAACGGGAAAAATAGATTCCGCGATCAACCTACGCCGCCACGCCCAGCGGCCTCGCCCGCGCGATCCGCTGCAGCTCACGCGGGCTATGCATCGCCGCCCAGAGATCGTTGCGCCGCTGCAGGTTGAGCCAGAAATCCGCGCTGGAGCCGAACACCCGGGCCAGGATCAGCGCCGTGGGCACAGTGATGCTGCGCCGACCGTTGCACAACTCATTCACGTGCTTGCGTGGCACGCCCATGGCGTCCGCCAGCGCGGCCTGGGTCAAACCTAGCGGCGCCATAAATTCCTCCACCAGGATCTCGGCGACAGACGCGGGCTGGGCTTTGGTCATCAACATGGACGGACTCACCTGTAGCTATGGTCATCGAGATAGACGCCATGCGCTTCGCCGCGCGCGCCATCCCACCGAAAAATCAGTCGCCATTGCTGGTTCACGCGGATCGAATGAAACCCGGCCAATGGACCCCGCAACTTCTCGAATTGATTGCTGGGCGGCGAGCGCAAATCCTGATCGGTCGTCGCATCGTCCAGCATCTGCAGTTTCCGAAACACGCGCGCCGCCAAATCTGCCGGCACCGTCCTGGTTCGAACGTCATCGACAAAGTAGGCGCGCAGACTCTCATCCCGGAAGCTGATGATCATCCAAGGCTCCAGTCAGGAGCTGATGTACCACTCCATGGTACATTTGGCAAATTCCCTCGCACGCGGTCTTGAAACCTGCAGTCCGTTTACAGCCCCAGCCTCACCGCCACCTCTTCGCCGATCGCCAGCGACGACGTCAGGCCCGGGCTCTCGATCCCGAACAGGGCGACCAGCCCCGGCAGCCCATGCACATCCGCGCCATCCAGGCGGAAGTCTGGCTGGGTCTCGCCCGGCCCGTGGATCTTGGGGCGGATGCCGGCGTAATCCGGGCTGAGGGCACCGTCGGGCAGGCCCGGCCAGAACTTGCGGATATAGGCATAGAAGGCCGGCGCTGCGCCGGGATCGACCGAGTAGTCGAGCGTCTCAACAAAACTCAGGTCGGGGCCGAAAACCCCCTGCCCGCCCATGTCGCGGCGGTAGTGGGTGCCCAGCGCGCCCGGGATCGGCGGCGGATAGATCAGCCGGGCAAAGGGCGCCTTGCCCGAGAGCCGGAAGTAGATGCCCTTGCCGAAGTGGAGCTTGGGGATGATGGCGGCCGGGAACCCCTCGATCGTTGCCGCCACACCTTGCGCCGACAGCCCGGGCGCGGTGACCAGATAGCGGCAGGTCAGCACCGTGGGCTCAGCGCCGCCCGCGCGCACCTCAAAGCCCCCGCCCTCCAGCGGCGTCGCGCCTTCGAATGGCGTCGACAGCACCACCGCCCCGCCCGTCGCCTCGATCTCGCCTTCCAGGGCCAGCATATAGGCATGGCTCTCGAACACCCCGCTTTCGGGCGAGATCAGCGCGCCGACGCAAGCCAGCTCGGGCTCCAGCGCAAGCGCCTGAGCCTTGGTGAGCACCGCCATGCCCTCGACGTCATTGGTCTGCGCCTGGGCCATGATGATTTCGAGGCGCGCCAGATCGGCCTCACTTTCGGCCACCACCAGCTTGCCGCAACGGTCATATTCCACGTGATGTCTGTCGCAGAACGCATAGAGCCGGCGACGCCCCTCCACGCAGAGCCGCGCCTTCAGCGATCCCGTCGGATAGTAGAGCCCGCCATGCACGACCTCGGAGTTTCGCGAGGAGACGCCCTGGCCAATGGCGGCGTCCTTCTCAAGCACCGCGACTGTCAGGCCACGCTGTCCAAGGGCATAGCCGCAGGCCAAACCCACAGCGCCCGCGCCCACCACCACAACATCAAAATCGAACTCGACCATGACGTTCGCCTATCGCGGAAGACCGGCTTTGGGAACCCGCGCGAAGTCGCCAATCCGGTGTTACAAACGGCGAGCAACGCGCTTGAAGGACGATGACATGCAACCAACGGATCGGCAGGGACTAGCCCTTTCCGGCGCCAGCGCCAGGGCGGCGGAGCTCTATTGCGAGGCGCTGGGCGCCTACCATTGCTATTCCGGCGAGCCCTTTCCGCTGTTGCGCTCGGCCCTGGCCGATAGTCCGGATTTCGTCATGGCCCATGTGCTCAAGGCCTATATGACGCTGGTCGGCTCTGACCCGAAGGTTCGCGCCATGGGCCTTGGCGCCGTGGCCGCGACCGACGGCCTGGCCGCTACGGCCCGCGAAGCCGGCCACGTGGCGGCGATCCAGGCCATCGCCGCGGGCGAGTTTCAAGCCGCGGGGCGCATCCTTGAGGATGTGGCCATCGCCTTTCCCCGCGATGTGCTGGCGCTGCAGGCGGGCCAGCAGATGGACTTCCTGACCGGCGACAATCGCATGCTGCGCGACCGGATCGCCCGCGCCCTGCCCGCCTGGTCAGAGGGCATGCCGGATCATCACGCCATTCTGGGTCTGCACGCCTTCGGGCTGGAGGAAACCGGTCAATACGCCCGCGCCGAGGCGTCCGGCCGTCGCGCGATTGAACTGCAGCCCCGCAACGGCTGGGCGCAACATGCGGTCGCCCACGTGCTGGAGATGCAGGACCGCCGCGCCGAGGGGGTCACATGGATGCGGGATAATGCGCCCGCCTGGACTCCGGAAAGCTTCTTCGCCATCCACAACTGGTGGCACCTTGCCCTGTTTCATCTGGGTCTGGGCGAGACCGACGAGGTGCTGCGCCTGTACGACGGCCCGATCTATGGCGAAGGCTCCACCATGGCGTTCGACATGGTCGACGCCTCGGCTCTGCTCTGGCGGCTCAAGCTGCTTGGCGTTGAGGTCGGCGACCGGTGGGCCCGGGTGGCCGACAACTACGCCCTCCATCCGCGCGGCCAGTACGCCTTCGATGACGTCCACGCGATGCTGGCGCTGGTGGGCGCTGGTCGCGATGCCGAAGCCGAGACCACCGTCGCCACCCTGCGCGCCGTCGCCGCCGGGACGGGGGAGAACGCCGGGATCACCCGGGAGATTGGACTGCCGATTGCAGAAGCCGTCCAGGCCTTTGGGCAGGGCCGCTACGGCGCCGCCGTCGAACGCCTGCGGACCGTGCGCAATCGCGCGGCGCGGTTTGGCGGCAGCCACGCCCAGCGCGACATCATCGACCTGACGCTGATCGCCGCCGCAGGTCTGGCCGGTGAACGTGGCCTGGAACGCGCCCTGCTGGCCGAACGGGCGGCCGTCCTGCCCCAGACCTGACCGAAGGCCTCAGACCCGGATGTCGAGGGTATGCGCCGAGACACGTCGCAGATGCGTCTCGCCCGGCGCGGCGCTGACCGGTTTCACCGGGACATTCGTCGGCGAACTGGCGAACCCGGCCGCCTGCAGGCGTTCAAGTGTCGCCACCTGGACGTCCAGCGCCCGGAATGGCGGGAGATAGGGTGTGGATCCGATACGCATTATCGTCTCCCATCAGGTGCAATGACGCCGAATGGCGCCGGGTCAAGGTTCAGGAGCTGGCATACATCGAGGATCGCCTCGCGCTCCGCCCGGTCCAGGCCGCCGTCGGCGACGGCCACCCGGCAGGCGGATTCCACGACCAGACGGCCGAGTTCCGGCTTGCCGGCCAGCTTGAGGATCGCCGCCTCGGCGCGTTCGGTGGCGGCAATCGAGTCCTGCTCGAACTGCCGGATCAAAACATCAAACGCCATCAGACATCGCTCGACGCCGAACACGGTGGTCGCGTCCACACGCTGCATACGGGCGCTGGCGCTCTTGCGTTCCTCGACCGTAACCCAGCCGTCCGCGTAGGCGACCAGCGCGCAGGCAGAAACCAACGCGTCCAGCTGCAGAGTATCCAGGGGATTCCAGCCCGCACCACCGGCAGTTCCCGACGAGTTGACGGGCGCTTGGCCGGCGAAGCTCAACGGTTGCCTCTCCGGCGGGCGCGCACCGGGATCGGTGCACTGTGGTTGGACCACGGGTCGTTCCGGCGCGCGGGGCCCAGAACCTCCCTGACACTGACGACGCCATAGCGATCCTTCGTGATCGCATCAGGGCGTAGCAACGCTAGCCACAAACGTTCGAAAATAGATCCTGACATTGAAAGCACCTCTGTAAGCGGAGAGGGCGCTCGGGGCCGGGCTGGGGGAGAGCCGAATGGCCACCGAGCGCACTCTCTAGCGGTCCGACATCACGATCTTCCGGGGGAGGAAAGATCGCCAGAGGGGCCCGGTCCGCTACTGGGAGATGGGGTCGCAAGCGGTAGCCGCAAGGCTTCCGCAGATTAAACATCGAAATAGTCGCGATGAATTTTTGTCATCGTTGATTGCCGCTTGCTGCGAGGGCATATCGGGTCAGGACAGGCCCGGATCAGAGGCCGAACCCGGGAGAAGCCCAATGCGCAAGTCCAACCTGGCCCTGAGCCTCGCGATCGCTATGACGGGCTCGCCCGTACTCGCCCAGGTCGCCCTGAAGCCGGACACACCCTCGATCCTCGTCTGGACGCCCGCGCAACAGAGCGACGGCTACCGCTCAATCGAAACCGTCTACAAGGTCAACACCATCAAGCGCGGGGATCGTGTCCATCCACTGCCGATGGCGAAGCGGCAGATAGACGTCACCTTCAACCACGGCAGCAAGACCTGGACGACCGACACCTTCATGAAGGCCAACAACGTCTCCGGCGTGCTGATCCTCAAGGACGGCAAGGTGCTGATGGAGCGGTACGGCATGGGCCGGAAGCCCCGCGACCGCTGGACATCCTTCTCCGTCGCCAAGTCGGTCACCTCGACGCTCGTGGGCGCGGCGATCCAGGACGGCAAGATCCGCAGCCTCGAAGCCCCGGTCACCGACTACATCCCCGAACTGAAAGGCTCCGGCTATGACGGCGTCACCGTGCGCCAGTTGCTGATGATGAGTTCCGGCGTCGCCTGGAACGAGGACTATACGGATCCGAAATCAGACGTGGCCCAGTCCACCACCATGAAGGTGGAACCCGGAGTCAATCCCCTGGTGCGCTACATGAGCCGCCTTCCGCGGGTCCACCCGCCGGGGACCATGTTCAACTACAACACCGGCGAGACCGATCTGGTGGGGATCCTGGTCTCAAACGCCGTGGGCAAGAGCCTGTCGGACTACGCCTCTGAAAAAATCTGGAAGCCCTATGGCATGGGCCAGGACGCCATCTGGATGGTCGACCCCGCCGGGCGCGAACGGGGCGGCTGCTGCATGTCGATGACGCTGCGCGATTACGGCCGGGTGGGGCAATTCATCCTGGACGGCGGCAAGGCCAAAGGGGTCCAGGTGCTGCCGGCAAACTGGACGGCAGCCGCCACCACCACCCAGATCACCAACGGCATTCCCAGTGGCTACGGCTACTTCTGGTGGATGCGACCCAACGGCAGCTACGAGGCCGTCGGCATCTTCGGACAATCGATCACCACCTTCCGCGACGACCGGATCGTGATCGTCACCAACGCCGCCTGGCCCAGGGCGACCGATCGGGAGATAAGCGCCTTGCGGACCGCATTCCTGAACGCCGCGCGGGCGGCCGCGAAGGCCGAGTAGACCACCGCGCAGGATGTCCAATCCGTAACTGGCGCCGACTCCGGCGAAGCCCTACCTGTCGAAAGTGCAGAGCCGTCCGGTGAAATCGCTGATTCATCCGGAACCGGCTGCGATGCTAAACGATTGTTGTCCAGACGGAGGGCCCCGCTCCCCATGGGGTTCTGCCGAAAACCGAAAGTCGCACCATGTCTCTCGCCGCCATCGCCCGTCAGATCCGCAGGAACTCTCCCGCCCTGCTGACGCTCGCGATGGCCGGTCTCGTAGTCGGTTTCGCGACGGTCGGCCTTGTCGCCTGAGCGAACCGCCGTCGTCGCGAACTTTCAGGGGCCTGCGGGCCCCTTTTTCGTTACCCCGCACCAGTCCGCGCTTTCCGCTGGACGAGAGACGCTGACGTCGGGCGTAATGGTGCGATGCAGGATCCGAGGACGAACATGCGACAATTGGGTCTGACGCTGCTGGCGATCAGCGCCGCGGTCGGACTGGCGGGTTTCGCGCCCTCCCTGTCGATGCCCGGCGCGACCGCGCTGGAGAAATCCGGCTGGACCCTGGTGACGGCCAGCGATGACACCAACGTCTACATGCGCGCCGCGACGCCGGCCGACACCGGCCTGCGCCGGGTCTGGACGGCCTATGATGCTGGCCGGACACTCCAGCGCGACGGGTTCAACTTCCGCTCCGTCCGCAGCCTTGGCGAATACGATTGCCGCAAACACCTCTCCCGCGTCGTCGAGGAGACATTCCACGCCAGGCCCGCGCTGACCGGGAAGTCCTGGCAGGCCCCCGGTTTCATCCCCACCCCCTGGGCCGCGCCGGTCCCGGACTCGGTGGGTGCAATCCGCATGGCTTTCGCCTGTCGAGCCTTGAGCGACATCTGACGGAGGGCGGCGTCGGGTCGATCCAAGGGTTGACAATATGAACCGCTTTTACATAATCACAGTTATGCCAAAACAGGTCGACGTCGAAGCCCAGAGACTTTCCATCGCCGAAGCCGCGATCCGGGTGATTGGCGATGGCGGCCTGGAGAATGCACGGCTTCGCGATGTCGCGCGGTCAGCCGGCGTCACCACCGGGGCCGTGACCCACTATTTCGACGGCAAGGACGAGGTGCTTTTGGCCGCTCTGGACGAAATGGTCCGGAGGATCCTGGAGCAACAGACATCCCTGCCGTCAGACATGCCGTCGGGCGAGGCCGTGTTCGAGATGGCCTGCGACATCCTGCCGCTCGATGAGGCATCCCGCACCGAATGGCGGGTCTGGCTGGCGTTCTGGGGCGGGGCGATGGGCAATGAGCGCCTACGCGCCAGGCACCGCGCCTACTACGTCCGGATCGTCGGTCAGCTGGCCGAGAGTTTCAGCGATCTGGCGGGACTTTCGCCCGAACAGGCCAACCGTCTGGCCGACGCTGTCGTCGCCGCGGTGGACGGCGTCGGCGCCCGCGCGACGCTGGAGCCTGAACACTGGCCCGCGTCACGCCAGCGCGAAACCCTCGCCACCCTGCTGAAACCTCTCCTGCGTCCGCTCGACGACGCGAACCTGTCCTGAAACCACATCGGTCCGGAGACCCCGCCATGCCCAGCCTGACCCACCTCCCCGCCGATGCGCCCATCGAAGACATCATGGCGGTGCTGGACCGCGACGGCGCCCTGATCCTCGACAATGTGATCAGCCCCGAAGAGGCTGACGCGTTCCGCGAGGAGCTTCGCCCCTATGTGGAGGCCACCAGCCCTGGCCGCGACGGCTTCACCGGCCGCAAAACCACGCGCACCGGCGCCCTCGTAGCGCGGTCGAAGACGGCCCGCGCCGCCGTGCTGGACACCCGTATCCGAGCCATCTGCGACAAGGTGCTGCTGCCCAACTGCGAGCGCTACCAGCTGCATCTGACCCAGCTGATCCGCATCATGCCCGGCGAGCCGGCCCAGCCGATCCACCGCGACCGCTGGGCCTGGGGTCGCTACCTCAAGGGGATCGAGCCGCAGCTCAACACCATCTGGGCGCTCACTGACTTTACCGAGGCCAATGGCGCGACCCAGGTGGTTCCGGGGTCCATCGACTGGCCGGACAAGCGGGTCGCCGAACCCGCCGAGATCGGCCGCGCCGTGATGCAGCGCGGCTCTGTGCTGATCTATACCGGCACCGTCTTCCACAGCGGCGGGGCCAACGTCAGCGACGAGGACCGCTGGGGCCTCAACATCACCTACACCCTGGGCTGGCTGCGACAGGAGGAGAACCAGTACCTCTCCTGTCCGCCCGAGATCGCGCGCACCCTTGATCCCGAACTCCAGGGCCTGATCGGCTACGCCATGGGATCCTACGCCCTGGGCTACTACACACCGCCCCTGCCCGCGGGCGAAGGCCCCGAGATCGTGCCGCCGGAGTTCGCGTTGGGACGCGCCGACGGGGCGCCCAGCATGGGAACGGCGCAAATGCGCGCGGCCGTCACCGCCGACAAGCCGGGCGCCTGACCGTCAGGGCGTGTAGCTCACCGCCATCCCGGCCCGCACGTCCTGCTGCACGCCGTACTGCGGGAAGGGATAGCGGAAGCCGTTCTTAGACAGCGCCCGCATGCCGGTGATCGCCTTCAACAGGTGCTCCGGCGGCGTGGCCATCAGCATCTCGTCGTCCAGCACCCCGCCATAGCGGCGCTCAGCGAAGCAGGGGATCGAAAGGCTGGGCGTCCGCGTGGTCAGCGCCCGGCCCCAGCTGTCGGCGCAGGCGCTCTCGCCCACCACGCCCCAGTCGAACTTCTTGTACCCAGACCACTGCAGCCCGTTGATGAAATACATCATGGCGCCGGGCGTGGCGTAGAACAGGGCGATGTCCGGGTCCTTCAGCTTTCCCGAGGCCAGCGGCCCCACCGCCAGCGCGTCGTACTGCCCGTCCGGAACGCAGTGCATGGCCGACTGGTGCGCGGTCGCGTCCTCAACCGTGTCGAACCAGACCCCGGTCATATGCTTGCCTGACTGCCACTCCGGCGTCTTGGCGTTACCCAACCCCACCACAGCGCGACACTGGGCGCCGACCAGATCATCGGCGGTTATTCCCACCGTCCAGCCCAGCCGCGACGCCTGGCCCACCACCTGATCCAGGGTGTGTACGTGCTGCGGCCGACGGATCCGCGGGATCGCCTCCATCTCGGCCCGGTCGGTGAACATCTTCATGCCGAAGGGGATCGAGCGCAGTTTCAGCAACTGCTCCAGATCGGCGACAATGGTGGGCCAGTCGTGATCCATGGGCGTCTCCTCCAGCGTTTCGCCAGAAGCTGCGGCCTCGGGCAGCCAGATGCAAGCGTCCTATCGGCTCTGCCCCCTTCCCGCTAAGACACCGCTATGAACCCCTGGATCCACCTCGACACTGCGCAAATCCCCGGCGGCGGGGAGTTGAAGCTCATGCAGCGGGGGCAGGATTTCTCGATCATGTCCGGCACGATCGAGCTGATGAACAGCCGCCTCTCCGG
Source organism: Phenylobacterium sp. (assembly GCF_044372605.1). Classification (GTDB taxonomy): domain Bacteria; phylum Pseudomonadota; class Alphaproteobacteria; order Caulobacterales; family Caulobacteraceae; genus Phenylobacterium. The sequence continues at coordinate 14,222 of NZ_JBILRO010000024.1, read as the reverse complement.
CTCGGAAATCGCCCTGGCCAATCTGGCATGGGCCAAGATCCAGGATCGCAAGGCGCCCCGTATGCTGATCGGCGGTCTGGGCATGGGCTTCACCCTGCGCGCGGCGCTGGCCGACCTGCCGAAGGACGCGAGCATCACCGTCGCCGAACTGGTGCCGCAGGTGATCGCCTGGGCCAAGGGGCCGCTGGCCCATCTCTATAACGGCGCGCTGGGGGACAAGCGCGTCATCCTGCGTCATGCCGATGTCGCCCAGCTGCTGGCCGACGCCAATCCGCCCTATGACGCCATCCTGATGGACACCGACAACGGCCCCGACGGCCTGAACCGCGACGCCAACGACAGCCTCTATTCCGTCAGCGGCCTGGCCGTCATGCGCAAGGCCGTGAAGCACGGCGGCGTGCTGGCCGTCTGGTCTGCAGGTCCCGACCAGCCCTTCGCCGGGCGCATGCGCCGCGCCGGGTTCGCGGTGGAAGAGGTCCAGGTCCGGGCCAGCCCCTCCGGCAAGGGTGCGCGCCACATCATCTGGGTGGGCGTCGCGCGCTAGACCCCTTAAGCTGACCCGGACAACCGGGGGGACTTCATGACCACGACCGATCGGCGCCGCGCGCGCAGCATCGCCGAGTTCAACGAGATAGCCGGCAGGTTCTTTGTCCCCGCCGAGATTGGCGCCTCGATCGCGTCCTGGCGGCCGCGGCCGACCGACGTGGTCATCTCGCCCTTCGCCAAGTGTGGCACCACCTGGCTGCAGCAGATCTTCCACACCCTGCGCACCCGCGGCGACATGGACTTCGACGATATCTCCCGCGTCGTCCCCTGGATCGAGATGGCCGCCGCCTGCGACCTCGACATCGAGGCGCCGCAGCGCGCCGAGCCCCGCGGCTTCAAGAGCCATCTGGGCTATGATGCCATTCCCCCCGGCGCCAGGGGCATCGTCAGCTTCCGCGACCCGCGCGACGCGCTGGTCTCGAACTTCCGCTTTATGGAGGGCTGGTTCATCGAACCGGGCGCTGTGTCGATGGCCGACTTCGCCAGTAACTGGATCGAACGTGAGGCAGGCCGTTCCTACTGGGGCCATCTGCTCAGCTGGTGGCGTGTCCGCCACGACCCAGCCGTGCTGGTGCTGTCCTACGAGCAGATGATCGCCGAGCCCGAAGCCAGCATCCGCAAGGTGGCCGCCTTCTGTGACATCCCGCTGGACGATGACCTGCTGGCGCTGACCCTCGAGCGGTCTTCCATCGGCTACATGCTGACCTACAAGGACCGCTTCGACGACGCCATGAACCGCCAGATGTCAGAGCTGCGCTGCAACCTGCCGCCCGGCAGCGATAGCGCCAAGGTTCGCCAGGGCGGCGTCGGCGGCCACAAGGCCGAACTCACCCCCGACATCCTCGCCAGGCTCGACGCGCGCTGGCGCGAACTGGTCACGCCCGTCACCGGCTTCGCCGACTATGCGGCGCTGGAGGCGGCGCTCAGGGCCGAATGACCCCGCGCACCAAATCCTGCGGCCCCTGCGGTCTCTGCTGCAAGATCTTTGCGGTCGACGAACTGGCCAAGCCCATGGGCGTGATGTGCGCGCATCGCAGCCCGGCGGCCGGCTGCGGCATCTACGCCGATCGCCCGGCCAGTTGCCGCAGCTTCGAGTGCGTGTGGCTGATGGACCCGGAGATGCCGCGCCGCTTCCGTCCGGACCTGACGAAGGTGGTCCTGGACCAGGACCCGGATGGCGCCCGCCTGATCGCTCGCTGCGACCCGTCCAACGCCCGCGCCTGGCGCCGCGAGCCGATGTACAGCGCGCTCAAGGCCTATGCGGCAAAGACCTGGGGAACCGGCAAGCTGGTGCTGGCGGTGGCAGGCCGGCAGACCTGGGTGATCGCGCCAACGGAGGATGTAGATCTTGGCGAGGTAGATCCGTCGGCGGGAATTCGAGTGGTCGAACGGGCCGATGGGGTCATCAGCGTCGAGGTAGGCTGACCGTGTCGACCAGGGAAGGCGCCAACCTCAGGGGATGGCCATTCAAGTCATGGCCGCCTCCCACACACCCCACAGGCGCGCCGCCTCAGCCTTCGCCGGCCCCACCGACGCCTCTTTCACGTGTCCATACCCGCGAATGGCCTGCGGAACCTGAGCCAGCTTGACGGCCGTCTCAAGGCGCTCCCGCGTCAGGCCCGCCACGATCCGGTCCAGGTCCGCCTCGAACGCCGCGATCAATCCCCGCTCCATCGCCCGCTCTTCAGTGTAGCCGAACAAGTCCAGGACCGAGCCGCGCAGGCCCTTCAGCCGGGCCAGCACCGGGAACACCGCGTCCAGCATCCAGCCCGGGAAGGCGATCTTCTGCGGTCTGCCGTCGGAGCCCTTTTTCGCGATCAGCGGCGGGGCCAACCACACCTTGGCCTTGCCGCCGGTCCAGGTCTCGGCGCGGTACTTCGCGAAACGACCATCGGTGTAGAGGCGGGCCACCTCGTATTCGTCCTTGTAGGCCATCAGCTTGTAGAGGCTGACGGCGGCGGCGCGGGTCAGGTCATCGGTGTCGCCCACGGCCCGCTCGGCGGCGGCGATCGCCTCGATGCGTTTCAGATACCGGGTGGCGTAGGCCCGGTTCTGATAGGCGGTCAGCTCCTCGCCCCGCGAGGCGATCAGCTGATCCAGCGGCATCATCTCCGGCGTCGGCGCCGCCGCCTTTGCCGGCGCGGCCAAGCCCGGATCCGCCGCCACCTTGCGACCCAGTTCGAAGGCCTGGAGGTTCAGCTCGGCTTCCACACCGTTCAGCTTGATCGCCCGATAGAGCGCGCGGCTGGAAACCGGGATCACGCCCTTCTGCCAGGCGAAGCCCAGCATGATCATGTTGGCGTAGATGGCGTCGCCCATGTGGTTCACGGCCAGCGCGCTGGCCGGTGCGGATGCGTACGATTTCGTGGCGGCGGCGATCCGGCGTCCCTGCTCGTCGGCATCGAAGCGAACATCCCGGTCCGCTACGAAATCGGCCGTGGGCGCGAAGTCGGCGTTGCCGACAGCCACCGTGCGGTCCCTGGCATAGAGGCTGAGCGCGTCCGGCCCCGCCGCCGACAGCACGTCGCAGGCGATCAGCACGTGGGCGCTGGCGGCCGGCACGCGCCCGCCGATGACGCTGGTCTCGGTCTCACCGATGCGGACATGGCTGAACACCGCCCCGCCCTTCTGCGCCAGGCCGGTCATGTCCACCGATGACGCGGCGCGCCCGTCCACGTGGGCCGCCATGGCCAGGATCGAGGCCACGGTGGTCACGCCCGTGCCGCCGACGCCGGTGAAGACGATGTTTTGCACGCCGTTTTGAGGGTGGAACTCCGGCAGCGGGGTCGCGTCCGCCGTCAGGGCGGGTTTCGTCTCATGGTGCGGATTCTCGGCGCCCTCCAGGGTGATGAACGACGGGCAGAAGCCATCGAGGCAGGTGTAGTCCTGATTGCACGTCGACGGATTGATCCGGCGCTTGCGGCCGAACTCGGTGTCCAGCGGTTCGACCGACACGCAGTTTGACGCCTTCGAACAATCGCCGCAGCCCTCGCAGACCAGCGGATTGATCATCACCCGCAACGGGGCAGCCGCCATGGTTCCGCGTTTGCGGCGGCGGCGTTTCTCGGTGGCGCAGACCTGATCGTAGATCAGCACCGTAACGCCCGGCACCTCGCGCAGGCTGCGCTGCACCGCCATCAGCTCGCGGCGCGGCTTGACCTCTACCCCGGGCGCCAGGTCGGTGACGGTCTGGTAGCGTTCGGGCTCAGCGGCCACGATCACCACCTTGCGAACGCCCTCTGCCGCCAGTTGACGCGTGATCTGGGGGACGGTGAAGCCGCTCTCGGCCGCCTGGCCGCCGGTCATGGCCACTGCGTCGTTGAACAGCAGCTTGTAGGTCATGTTCGCGCCGGACGCGATCGCCGCGCGGACCGCCAGCGACCCGGAGTGATTGTAGGTCCCGTCGCCCAGATTGACGAAGACGTGCTTCTCGGTGGTGAAGGGCGAAGCACCGACCCAGCTCAGACCCTCGCCGCCCATGTGGCTGTTCAGGTCGGTGGACGGATCGTTGAAGCTGGCCATGTAGTGACAGCCGATGCCCGCCAGGGCGCGCGAGCCCTCCGGCAGCCGGGTTGAGGTGTTATGTGGGCAGCCCGAGCAGAAGAAGGGCTTGCGCTGCTGGTCGCTGGACAGCGTGACCGCCGCCATGGAGGCGGCCGACACCCGGCTCAGATAGTCATAGACCCGGTCCATATGCGGGCCGGGCGGCAGTCGGTCGGCGATGGCCAGCGCGATCTCCGCCACCGACAGCGCATTGAGCTCGGAGAGCAGCGGCGCGCCCGTCTCGTCGGTCTTGCCAATGATCGTGGGCCGCGCATGGGCCGGAAGGTCGTAGAGCGCTGCACGCGCCTGGGTCTCGATCAGGGCGCGCTTGTGTTCGATCACCATCAGCGTCTCGAGGCCGGCCGCAAACCCGCGCAATCCCATAGGCTCCAGCGGCCAGGGCATGCCGACCTTGTAGATGGCGACCCCGAGGTCGGCGGCCTCCTCCGGACTGATCCGCATGGCCGCCAGGGCCTCGATCACGTCCTTGTAGGCCTGGCCCTGGCAGACAATGCCCAGGCGCGGGCGGCTGGAGCCCAGCACCACCCGGTCGATCCGGTTGGCGCGGGCGAACGCCAGGGCGGCGGGCAGTTTCTGGGAGCGGAGGCGACGCTCCTTGTCCAGCGGCTGATCCTTCAGCCGGATGCCGAGGCCGCCCAGCGGCATGCGGAAGCCCTCAGGGATGACGATCTGATGCCGCGACAGCGACACATCGATGGTCGCCCCGGAATCCATGGTGTCGGCGAGCGCGATCATGCCCACCCAGAGGCCGGAGAAGCGCGACATGGCGATGCCCATCAGGCCGTAATCCAGCACCTCCTGCACATCGGCCGGCGACAGCACCGGCATCTCGAAGTCCTGGAACGCGAACTCCGATTGCGACGGCAGGGTCGAGGACTTGCAGGTATGGTCATCCCCGGCCACGGCCAGCACGCCGCCACGGGGGAAGACACCGGCGAAGTTGGCGTGCTTGAACGCATCGCCCGTGCGGTCCACGCCCGGCGCCTTGCCGTACCACATGCCATAGACACCATCGAACAGGGCGCCCGGGAACAGGTTGGCCTGCTGGCTGCCCCAGACGGCGGTGGCGGCGAGGTCCTCGTTGAGACCCTCCCTGAAAACCACCTCGGCGGCCTTCAGGTGTTTCGCGGCGCGTGCGGCCTGCTGATCAAGCCCGCCGAGGGGCGAACCGCGATAGCCGCTGACAAAGCCCGCCGTATTGAGCCCTGCGGCCTGATCCAGCCGGTGCTGATCGATCAGAACGCGCAGCAGCGTCTGGACGCCGGTGATGAACACCCGACCGTCCGTGAGCAGAAACTTGTCGTCGAGCGTCACATCCTGGTGCCGCATCGCAATTTTTTTCCTTTCGGGCCTCTCCCCGCTGCGTGCATGATCCTGTAAGCTTGCTGCAATTGCTTGCTAAAAGTATGCCCCGGCGCGCCGCTTGCGGGGCAAGAACCCCACGCTTTCTTACACCCGGCAGGAGGAAAAATTGCCCGAGGTTCTTGACGCCGTCGATGCCAAGATTCTGGATCTGATCCAGCATGACGCCGGACTGTCGGTGGCCGAGATCGCCGAACGGGTGGGGTTGTCCTCCAGCCCCTGCTGGCGACGGATCAAGCGCCTGGAGGATGCGGGCGTCATCCAGCGCCGGGTGACCATCCTCGACCGCGACAAGCTGGGCCTGAGTTTCGAGGTCTATTGCACCGTCAAGCTAAGCCTGCCCACCAGAGATAATCTCGACGCCTTCGAAACCGCCATCACCAAGCTGGCCGAGGTGGTCCAGTGCGCCACGGTCACCGGCGCCTGCGACTATGAGCTGCGCATCGTCACCCGCGACATGCACGCCTTCGACAACTTACTCCGCGACAAGATCCTGAGCCTGGGGCTGGTCTCGAACATCGAGAGCCGGATCGTGATCCGCTCGGTCAAGAACACCACCGCCGCGCCGTTGGGACTTGTCAGCGCCTATGTGAGTTCGCAGGGGTAGGCCGGCCGATGGGAGACCTCAGCAAAATCGCGACGCTAACCCCGGTCCAGTTCTGGGCGTTGATTGTCCTGTTTCTGCCGGGCTTTCTGTCATTAAAGCTGCACCGGTTCCTTGACCGACGCGCGACCACCGCAACGGAAGCCCTGATCGATGTGGTCGGCTTCTCACTTCTCAATGCTTTCGTTTTTGCTTGGCCGATCTACCTGAACAGCCAGTACCTAATAGAGCGCAGCCCCTACTGGCCGGCCATCATTGGAAACGGGTTGTTGGCCTGCATCGCAGGGCCGTTGATTTGGCCCCTCGCATTCCGCCTGCTGCAACGCTATGGGCTGCGCGGCGGCTGGCTTCTTGGCGAGCAGAAAACGGCATTCGACGCCTACTTCAGTACGAATGAACCCTGCTGGGTGATCGTGCATCTGGCTGATGGCGGCAGGATTGGCGGATACTTTGGCGGTGAGTCATTTGCCTCCGCGCATCCTCACTCCGGCGACTTCTATCTCGAAGAATTATGGGAGATTGACCCAGAGGGTCATTTTGCTCAGCCCATCGCCAATTCCAAGGGTGCGATCTTCCATCGGAACGACTATATCTGGTTGGAGTTCTTCTGGGACGATCCGGTGAAGCAGGATTAGCGGCAATGGAAAAGCGAAAGTCCTCCAATACCTATATCCAAGTTCTACGGGATGGGTATTCACCCAAGGCCGATGGTCCGAAGAACCCGCCAAGGGGTGCGTCGGCGTTGAGTCAGGCCCCTCGGTCGGCGTTGAGTGAAGGCCCTCGGCGTGACACCACCGGCAGGTACCTTGGGACGGCGTCCTCCAAGAAGTAGATGATCGACCTCATCATCGACCAGCGCCGCAAGGACCTCGGCGGGTTCGAGGTTGGCCGTGTGCTTCCGTTTGCAAAACGACGGATGGTGGGTCCCTTTGTGTTCTTCGATCACATGGGTCCCGCCGCCTTCCAGCCCGGCTTCGGGCGCGAGGTGGACGTGCGGCCGCATCCACACATCGGCATCTCCACCGTCACCTATCTGTTCGAAGGCGAGATCACCCACCGCGACAGTGTGGGCGCCCTCCAGCCGATCCACCCGGGCGAGGTCAACTGGATGACCGCAGGCTCGGGCATCACCCACTCCGAACGGTTCGAGACCCACCGGGCCCAGGGCGGAACCCTGCACGGCATCCAGGCCTGGGTGGCGCTGCCGGATGGGCAGGAAGAGATTGCACCCGCCTTTGCCAATCATGGACCGGCAGACCTGCCCACCTATGAGGCCGATGGACTGTGGGCGCGGCTGATCGCCGGCAAGGGGTGGGGTGCCGAATCGCGGGTGAAGACCCACTCGCCGATGTTCTATTGTCACTGGCGCCTCGCTGCCGGCGCACAGGCCGAACTGCCGGCCGAGTATCCCGAGCGCGCCGCCTATGTGGTCGACGGGACGGTCGAGGCCGAGGGCCGCACAATCCACCCCGGCCAGATGGCGGTGTTTTCGCCAGGCCAGCCAGTCCTCTTCACCGCAGTGACGCCGGCCACCGTCATGCTGCTGGGCGGCGAGCCGGTGGGGCCGCGTTTTCTGGAATGGAACTTCGTGTCCTCATCAAAGGACCGGATCGAACAGGCCAAGGCCGACTGGCGGGCCGGGCGAATGAAGCTGCCGGACGCCGACGACGCGGAGTTCATTCCGTTACCGGAAGCGGGCTGACTGCCTACCCCGCCAGCGCCTTGCGTGTCTGTTCCCAGTACTGGGCACCAGTGATCAGGGTGACCAGAGCGGCCAGCCAGAAGAGGCTGTGCGCGGCCACCTCGAAACCGTCTCGCAGCGGCGTGCCGTCGGGCAGGCTGAAGGCGCCCCAGGCCGCGACGATCAGTTCCATCGTCAACGCCGTGAGCTGGAGCGTCGTTTTCCACTTGGCCAGCAGGGTGACGGGCAGTTTCACCCCCCTGCCGGCGCCGACCTCGCGCAACGCGCTGACCGTGAATTCACGGAACAGGATCAGGCCTGCCGGCAGCACCACCCACGGCTGGGGACCCAGGGACAGCAGACCCAGGATCGCGCCGCACACCAGCACCTTGTCGCCGATGGGGTCGAGGATCGCGCCCCAGACGGTCTCGGCGTCAAACTTCCGGGCCAGCCAGCCGTCGACGAAATCCGTAAGGGCAGCGACCACAAAAGCATAGACCGCCCATCGCTGCAGGGCGAACTGGGTCTGCGGCTCCAACCGATCGGCGAAATAGGGCACCGAGCCGGAAGACGCGGCCAGTGCGACGAACATGAACAGCGCCATGACCAGACGCGATCCGGTGAGGATGTTGGGCAGCGATTTCATACTGGGCAAACGCCTGGACTCTGGATTGTGTTGCGCAAGCTTAGCGGCTTAGCGACGGCAGGGGCAGCAGGAAGTCTGCCCCCTACCCCCGCACCTTCTGCAGCGCCAGGGCGATCTCGGCGTGCCTCGTACGGCTGATGCCGTAGGCCATCAGGATCACCAGCGAGATCGTACAGACAACGGCGGCGGCCGGCCCCCAGATCATCACCAGCCGGACCTGGACGTCTTCCGGCAGGATTACGCCCACCTGCTGGCCCACATCCTTGGGGAAGCGAACCAGGTCCAGCGCAATGCCGGCCAGCATCACGCCAATCCCGGAGGCGGCCTTGTTGGCGAAGCCGAGGCCGGCGAAGTAGAGCCCCTCGCGCCGGCGACCAAAGAGCAGTTCGTGCTCATCCGCCGCATCGGCCATCATGGCGGGATAGGCGACCATGGCGAGACCCGTGCCGATTCCGGCGACGAAGCTGTTGCTCATCATGGGCAAGATCGCGTCATCGCCCACCGGGGCCCAGAGGCCCATCACCCGCAGCCCCTGCAACACCAGCCAGTTGGCCATCAGCAGCGAGATGCCGAGCACGATCAGCGTCTTCTTCTCCATCACCTTCTGGAGCAGCGGCGCAAAACCCACGCCCAGCAACAGGCCGGCCATGTAGGCGTAGCCGATGAACTGGATGGTTTCGGTCCGCATCCGCCAGACGAAGACAAACGCATGGCTGTTCAAGGTGGCGTTCAGACCCATGGCCGAGAACATGATCACGGCCGAGAGGAACAGCACCCTGAACGAGCGATTTCGGAAGATCTCGACCACCTCGCCGGGGAGGCGTGTGACAAGGCCTCCGGTCGCCGGTTCGGGCTGCGGCAGGCTGGCGGCGTATCGCCAGACTCCCAGGCAGCAAAGGCTCATGGCCACCGCCAGCAACACGGCCACCGACCAGCCATAGCCGGGATAGCCCTCCGGCCGCTGCAGGCCCCCGTCGGCGAAGAACACCACATAACCCAAAGCGGTGCAGATGAGGCCCGCGGTGATCCCGGCGACGCTGCGATAGACCACCAGACTGGTGCGCTCGGCGGAGTCCGTGGTCATCTCGGCGGCCAGCGCCAGATAGGGCACGTTGAACACCGAGGCGAAGGTGCGGGTGGCCACCGCCAACACCGTGAGCCAGGCGAACAGCCCCCACTGGGACAGCCCGGACGGGGGCGAGAACAGCAGACCGAGCGAGAGGGCGACCAGCGGGATCGACCCGATCATGAAGGGCAGACGCCGCCCAAGCCGTGACTTCAGATTGTCGGACCATGACCCTACCAGGGGATCGACCCCCCCGTCGAAGGCCAGGCCAATGGCCAGCGCCGCGCCCACCAGTGCGCCCGATAGTCCCAGCACGGCGGAATAGTAGAAGAAGATGAACCCGACAGCGGTGTCGAACCCGCCGCCCTGGGCCATCTGGCCAAGGCTGTAGAATATCTTCACCGCGCCCGAGGGCTTGCGAACGGCCATGGCCGGTTGCGTCAAACCCTCGATCTTCGCCAATGTCCGCGCCTCCCCATCATTGATTGACGGCAGAGTGTATTGGCGTTCGGCGGCATGGCAATCGCCAGGCGGCAGGCTCAGCCTGGCCGGGAGGGTCGCCGCGGCGGCAGTTCGCCCAGGAAGTCCCGCTTGCCGATGTCGAGTCCCTCGGCGCGCAACAGGGCATAGACGATCGTCGTGTGGAACTGCACGTTCGGCAGGGCGAGGTTCAGCACATAGTCCAGCGCCGGGAAATGCCGCGCGCCCTTGGGGCTGGGCAGGACGATCTCGCGATCCTCAGCCCCCTCGAAATCGCCCGGCGTCAGGGCATCCAGTTCGGCCAGCGCCCGGGCCAGGGCGGCGCGGACCTCCGCCAGCGTGGCCAACCCCGTCACCGCCGCATGCGGCAGCCCGCGCAGCCGCGCCGCCGCGCCGACGGCGTTGTCGATGGCCGAGGCGATCTGGACGAAGAAGGGGTTCATGTCGGGCGCAAGCCGCAGCCCGGCCAGGTCCGAGACGTTCCGCCCCTCAGCGCGAAAGTGCGCCTCCGCCCGGTCCAGCAGATGGACGATGACCCCCAGCGCCCGCTGGAACCGGGGCACGGTGAGGTCGAACAGGGTGACGGGCATGGCGGGAGCGGCTCCATGGGCGCCTTCGACCTAGGTGAAAACTGTCACGGCGGCGTGACAGCGGGGGGCCACGTGCCTTCTCCCCTTGCGGGAGAAGGTGTCAGCGCAGCTGACGGATGAGGGGTCGCGCCAGCCTTGCCGCTTCGGGGGCCGCGCCATCGGCCACAGTGGCGCGCGGAGCAAAACCCCTCATCCGACCGGCTCCGCCGGCCACCTTCTCCCGCAAAGGGAGAAGGCCGGGCCTATCGCGACCCCCTCGTCCGAGGGGGTCCGGGACTTGGGCAGCCCTCTACACCTCGATCATCTCTGCGAAATCGGCGGCCCGTCGTTGTGGGCGATAGGGGGTGCGTGAGACCACATGACCTTCAAGGCGCAAGGCCGCTCTCGTAATAGTCGCCGCTCTGCGAACCGGCAGATCGAGGTCGCTCCCGCTCGAAGGCGGCCTGAACCGCATGAATCGAGTGGCGAGAAAAATGATGCTGTAGGGCGGCTAGCTCTTCTGGCGGGAGATAGATCGCATAGGCGACGTAGCTCGAATTTGGATCGAGGCGAGCCTCGAGAATGGCCGTATCAATCTGTCCCTTGGTGTAGGTTTTTGAACTTCCCCAGTTGGCGGATAGTCTCGCCGGAAGACGTTGAGCATATCTCCGCGCTACGTGCTTCAGCCGCCAGTCAGCCAGCCAACTCATCTGTTGCCCCCTAGGCCTCTCGGAAACACTCTAACCCTTCCGGAAATACGCATAAACCCGCTCCGCCAGTGGCCCCGACACCCCGTCCACCTTCAGCAGATCCTCCACGCTCGCCCGGCTGACCCCGCGCGCAGACCCGAACGCGTGCAGCAACGCCCGCTTCCGCCCCGGCCCGACGCCATCGATTTCGTCCAGGGGGTTCTTCTTCATCTCCGCCGAGCGCTTGGCCCGGTGCGTGCCGATGGCGAAGCGGTGAGCCTCGTCGCGCAGGCGCTGGAGGTAGTAGAGCACCGGCGATTTCGGCTCGAGCATGAAGTAGGGCTTGCCGGGGATGAAGAAGCGTTCCAGCCCCGCGTCGCGGTCGGGGCCCTTGGCGACGCCCACCACGGCCACATCGTCGACGCCCAGGTCGGCCATCACCTCCATAACGACTGCGATCTGGCCCATGCCGCCGTCAATCAGCACCAGGTCGGGGCGCGCCACCTCCGCGCCCTCCTCCTCGTCCTTGGCCAGGCGGGCGAAGCGGCGGCGCAGCACCTCCTTCATCATGCCGAAGTCATCGCCGGGGGTGATGTCGGTTCCTTTGATGTTGAACTTTCGATACTGGCTCTTCTGGAAGCCCTCTGGGCCAGCCACAATCATGCCGCCCACGGCGTTCGTACCCATGATGTGGCTGTTGTCGTAGACCTCGATCCGCTCGGGCGGACTGTCGAGGCCAAAGGCTTCGGCCACGCCCACCAGCAGTTTGGTCTGGGCCGATCCCTCCGCCATCTTGCGCCCAAGCGCCTCACGGGCGTTGGTCAGCGCGTCATCCACCAACTGGCGCTTCTCGCCGCGCTGGGGGCGGGCGATCTCGACCTTGCGGCCGGATTTCTGGGTAAAGGCCTCAGCCAGCAGGACGGTCTCGGCGGGGATCAGGCTGACCAGCACCAGTTTCGGGATCGGCTTGTCGTCATAGAACTGGCCCAGGAAGGCGGCCATGATGTCGGCGTCCTCGTCGCTCCTGTCGACGCGGGGGAAGTAGGCGCGGTTGCCCCAGTTCTGCCCGGCGCGGAAGAAGAACACCTGCACGCAGGCCTGGCCGCCCTCGGTATGCAGCGCGAAGACGTCGGCTTCCTCGAGGGTTTCCGGATTGATCTGGGTCTCCTGGGCGACCGAGGCCAGGGCGCGGATGCGGTCGCGCAGGCGCGCGGCGGTCTCGAACTCCAGGTCGTCGGAGGCGGCCTGCATGGCGTCGGAAAGCTGGGTCATCACCGCGCGGCTCTTGCCGCGCAGAAACGCCTCGGCCTGATCCACCAGACCGGCATAGTCCTCAAGGCTGATCAGGCCGGTGCACGGCGCGGCGCAGCGCTTGATCTGGTGCAGCATGCACGGCCGGGTACGGCTGTCGTAGATGCTGTCCGAACAGGAGCGCAGCAGGAACGCCTTCTGCAGGGTGTTGAGCGTTCGCGTAACCGAGTGAGCGCTGGCGAAGGGGCCGAAGTAGTCGCCCTTGATGGTGTGGGCGCCGCGGTGCTTGCGCAGCTGGGCGGCCGGGTGCTCGCGGCGGATGACGATCTCGGGGAAGGACTTGTCGTCGCGCAGCAGCACGTTGAAGCGCGGCTTCAGCTGCTTGATCAGGTTGATCTCGAGCAACAGGGCGTCGGTCTCGGTGCGGGTGGTGATGAACTCCATCGACCGGGTCAGGTCGACCATCAGGGCGATCCGCTGGGTGTGGAAACGGCCCTGGGCGTACTGGATCACCCGCTTCTTCAGCGAGCGCGCCTTGCCCACATAGAGAACCTCACCGTCATCGCCCATCATCCGGTAGACCCCCGGCCGGTCCGGCAGGCGAGTGACATAGTCCTTGATCAGGGCGGCCCCGGTCAGGGGCGCGGCAGGTTCAGACATGGGGGCAATATAGGGCGAGTCACCTGCCGCAGCGAGCGCTTGCAGATCTCGGGAGCGGAACATATAGTGAACATTTTTTGGTGACCAATTTCTGTGAAATCTTGACAATGGCGGGTCATGTCGGATAAAAACGACGAACTGTTTGAGGTTCGGCTTTCGGCGACTTTCCGCGACTGGCTCGATGGCATCGCTGACGATGTAGCGGCGGCAGCCGTTGCAGAGCGGCTTTTGCGCATGCGGCGGGGGCTGTTCGGCGACCACGCGTCCATCGGAGACAAGGTCAGCGAACTGAGGATTCACTACGGGGCCGGATACCGCGCTTATTTTACCTTGAGAGGTCGGCAGGTGGTGATCCTGCTGGTCGGCGGGACCAAGCGTACACAGGCCAGAGACATTCTACGCGCCAAAGCAATGGCGCAGCAGTTGTGAGATTGGATCATGAGCATCGAAACGACTGTCTTTGAGCCGGACAGATACTTCCGCACACCTGCCGCCCAGGCGCATCTGCTGACTGAGGCCATGGCCAGCGGCGATGCCGGGCATATCGCCGAGGCGGTGGGTATTGTCGCGCGTCAGCATGGCATCACCGATCTGGCAAAGCAGACCGGGTTGAACCGGCAAGGGCTCTATGCGGCCTTTAGCCAGGATGGAAATCCAACGCTGAGTACGGTGCTCAAGGTCCTTGAGGCTCTGAACCTCGTTCTGACTGTTCAGGTTCGCGAGGCGGCCTGAAGGCCAACGAGTTACGGCGCCATCACATTCAGCACAGCCAGGGTCATGGCCGTGACGCCGGTGCGGATCGTGGGCTCCGGCGTCGGCGCGAAACCGGGGTGATGATTGGCGGGCAAGGCCTCGCCCCGGGCGCGTGCGGCAGCGGCCAGCGCGGGATCATGGCCGCCGATGCTGAAGAAAAGCGACGGCACGCCGGCCATGATAAACTCCGAATGGTCCTCGCTGGCCGAGCCCGGTCCAGGCGCCAGCACGGCGCGCTCGCCGAATGCGGCCTTGAAGACCGTGGCCGTTCGGGCCGTCAGCGCCGCATCATTGATCACCGCGCGGCCGCCGGAGACCAGCTGTACGTCGGGTGCGGGTGCGCCGGCCAAG
>NZ_JBILRO010000023.1:0-23303 GCF_044372605.1 Phenylobacterium sp. | reverse complement strand
CGCCCAGGTAGACGTCCTGCTCCTTGATGTCCTTGACGGAACGGGCGCCGGTTTCCTCGTCGGTTTCGAACACGATGAGGCGCAGCTTCACCTTCAAAGGCGCGGCATAGGTCATGTCGCGCTGGACGCATTCCTCTACGTCGTACTTGGGTTCTTCGAACTCGTACGTGACGTACTCGAGCACGGCGCGCTCGTTGAAATCCTTGATCGGGAACACCGATTTGAAGACAGCTTCAACGCCCTCTTCCTTGCGGTTCGGCGCGCGGGTCTCGCGCTGCAGGAACTGCTCATAGGACGATCGCTGAACCTCGATGAGGTTCGGCATCTGGACGGCTTCGGGGATGCGACCGAAGGAATGCCGAATCCGCTTTTTTCCGGTGAAGGACTGCGCCATGTTATTCCCTTGAGGACGCGGAACACGGAGTCCCGGCGTCGTTATGTCTTTATCCTGCGTCCACCCTCGGTCCTCCCGTACGGGAGGCCGGACGCTGGAAGCTCCCCGTTTCGTCGGGAGCGCCCCCTCGCTCGGCCTGAGGGTAACTGGCCGTGCCTCGGGGCATTCACGCACGAAGACCGGCTCTCGAAGCGCACAGCCTGTGCGACACGGGAAACGGAGAATTTTCGTGGGACCGCCCAGATAAGGGGTTTGAGAACGCTTGGGAAGCCCCTACCGCAAAGAAACTCCGGCGCGACCGGACTCGCTTTCGAACACACTCTCAATGCCCGCCCAACCTGACCGCCGCACATTGTTCACAGCGCTCGCTGCCTTGGCGACAACCGCGGGCGCCCGCGCGAGCCGACCAGACATTGCCGCCGTGCTCCAACCGGCTTCCGGCCCGCCCATGGCCAGCGCGGGCGTGATCGCGAGACACGGCGGCGGCCAGCTGGCGCTGCGGCTGGCGGCGGGCCGCGCCTACAGTGCCGCCGGCTCCAGACCCTTCGACGTCAACCAGCCGTTCCGCGTGGCGTCGGTCTCGAAGATGATCGCAACGACAGTCTTTCTGGACCAGGCCCTGAAGACTGGCCTCGACCTCGACACCGATGCCTCGGCCCTGCTGGGATTTCGGCTGCGCCACCCGGATTGGCCTGATGTCGCCATCACCCCGCGGATGCTGCTTGGCCATACCAGCGGTCTTCGCAATGGCCCATCCTACCCGGTTCCGTTCGGTCACACCCTGGCCGAAGCCTTGACCCCGGGCGGGCGTCAATATGACGCGGGCGGATGGTTCGGCCCGGCAGCGCATCGACCCGGCGCCTGGTTCGCCTATGCCGACGTCAATTTTGCCGTGCTGGCCCAGATTCTGGAGCGGCGCACCGGTGAGCGTTTTGATCGACGCATGCAGTACGTCCTGTTCCAGCCTCTGGGCCTGGACATTGGCTACAACTGGAGCGGTGTTTCCGATACGCGCCGCGCGCGGGCCGCAGCCGGCGTCAGGCGTTTCGACGGTCCATGGACCGTACAGGTCGATGGCGATGTCCGGCCGAACCCCTGGCTTTCCGTGGCCCGGGCCTCAGACGCTGCGGACCTCAGCCTGGACACCTATGTCCCCGGGCAGAACGGCTTTCTCTTCTCCCCCCAGGGCGGCCTGCGCCTGAGCCTCGCCGACATGGACCGGTTGGCCCGCGTCATGGCGGCGCGTGGACACTGGCGTGGTCGCCAGGTGATCCCTGGCGCGGTTCTGGACCTGATGCAGACCCGCGCCTGGACGCTTGACCGGTCCCGGCCGAATGGTGAACCCGAGGGCGTCTTCAAGAGCTACGGCCTGGGCTGTGAAACGCCCGCTGGTCTGCCCGGACCGGCCGGCGACGCCTTCTTCGGCGCTGGCTCCCCCGACTGGCGCGGTCACTCCGGCGACGCCTACGGCTGGATGACGGGCCTTTACTGGAACATCCGCGATGGACGCACCCTGGTGTGGGCGGTCAACGGCATGCCCGAAACCGGTCGCCCTCCCGCGCGCCGGTCGTGTCTGACAGCGCCTGAAGAGGCCTTGGTCGACCTGGCGATGGCGGCGATCTGACCCGCCGCCTCCGCCGCGGTGCGCGCCTCGGGATGCCGCCAGGCGCTCACGACAATCCCGCGGCGGTCGCTCCTGAATGCAAAAGGGGCCGGAGATTGCTCTCCGACCCCTTCAACTTCGTCAGAAGCGCTGATCCAGCGCCGTCGCCTTACTTGATGGTGACGGTCGCGCCGGCTTCTTCCAGCTTCTTCTTGATTTCTTCGGCTTCCTGCTTGGAGATGTTTTCCTTCACAGGGGTCGGGGCCGCTTCGACCAGGTCCTTGGCTTCTTTCAGGCCGAGGTCCGGACGGATGCCTCGGACTTCCTTGATCACGTTGATCTTCTTTTCGCCACCGGCGGTCAGCATGACCGTGAACTCGGTCTGCTCTTCTTCAACTACGGCCGGAGCGGCAGCGCCAGGCGCAGCGGCGACGGCGACCGGAGCGGCGGCGGAGACGCCCCACTTTTCTTCCAGCAGCTTGGAGAGCTCAGCGGCTTCCAGGACGGTCAGGGCGGACAGGTCGTCCACCAGCTTTTCGAGATTGGCCATTTTATGTGTTCCTTAAGGTGAGGTTTTGTCGGGGAAGATGATCGATCAGGCGGCGTCTTTGGCGGCGTAAGCCCCAATGACGCGCGCCAGCTGGCCCGCCGGAGCCTGCAGGATGCCGGCGATCTTGGTCGCAGGCGCTTGCAGCAGTCCGATGAGCTTGGCGCGGAGTTGGTCCAGCGAAGGCAGGGTGGCGAGCGCCGTCACCGAGCTCTTGTCCAGCACCTGAAGACCCATGAAGCCGCCAATGACGGTGAACTTCTCGTTGTCCTTGGCGTACTGGGTCGCGACCTTGGCGGCGGAGACAGGGTCCGAGGCATAGGCGATGGCGACGGGGCCGCTGAAGAGGGCGTCGCCCGCTTCACCGATCGAGCCGCCCAGAGCCTTGATGGCCAGGGTGTTCTTCACCACCTGCAGCTTGGCGCCTTCGGAACGAAGGCGACCCCGCAGATCGGTCATTTCCGCAACGGTCAGACCCATGTTGTGGGTCACGACCACGGCGCCGGCGCCACTGAATACGCCTTTCAGCGTTTCGATGGCTTCCTGCTTTTGAGCGCGGTCCATTGCGGTCTCCATACTCAGGTTCAGCGCACGCGCGACTGCGTACGCCGTTGGGCAACCTGTCCTGATGTGAGAAGCCGCGGATCTGCCGCCCACCACTTCTGGAGGGAACGACGCACCGTCATCTTCCCGTCTCCCTGTGACCGAGGAAGGGCTCTTCCTCGCGTTCCGACCTCCGGTGACCCCGAAGACTTCACAGTTCTTGGACAGGAGCGGAAAACCCGAAGGCTCTCCGTCCTCGCAGATCCCTCAAGGGAGCCACGAAGCGGCGGCGTTTACACGAAGTGCTTCGGGTGTTCAACCCGCCGAAAGCCAGGCCTCAAGCTGCGCGGCTTTGGCGAGGTCCTTGTGCCGACCGAACAGCCGCAGGATGCGAAGTTGCTCCTGCGCCGTCGGAATGGGCAGAACGGCATGACACGCAGTGACCACGAGGGGCTCACCGTGCGCCTTGAGCCCGCCCATCACCTCCACCGGGCCCCAAGGCGTCTCATAGCGGGCGAAATCATCGGAACGAAAGGGGCCATCCGGAACCCTGGCCCCGTCGGAGCCGAGCCAATCGGACCAAAGCGTCCGTAGCCGCCCCGCCCCTTCCGCACTGGTGACGATGTCGAGATCGTTCGCGGCCCCAAGAGGAAGCCCCAGCAGGATCAGCGCCCCGCTGCCGATCAGGGTCCAGGGCGTGGCGACCGCATCAAGGTCGGGTTTCAGTCGATCCAGCAGGACCAAGAGGTCGTCAGGCGACAAGGCGCCCTACCCCACCCAAGCCGCAGGTCGCTTTTCCATCCAGGCCTTCACGCCCTCCTTGTAGTCAGGATCCCGGGACATGGCCGTCAGCAGCGCTTCAGCATCGCGGACTGCGCTTGCGGCGTCGCGGTGCAGGTCGCGGTAGATCTGGCGTTTCGTTTCCCGCGCGGAGCCCGGCGCCACGGTGGTGGCCAGGGCCCGGGCATAGGCCATCACCTCGTCCATCAGCCGGTCCGCAGGCACGATACGATTGAGAAAGCCCATGGCCATCGCCTCCTCCGCCGTGAAAACGCGCGACGACAGCAGGACGTCATTGGCGTGAGTCAGGCCGATAATCCGGGGCAGCACCCACGACAGCCCGAACTCGGCGGGAAAATTGAACCGGCCATGAGCGGCGGTGAACTTCACGCCGGGCGCACAGAACCTGAGGTCCGCAAAGGCGCTCAGCACCAACCCGATCCCGGCCGCCGCCCCATTGATCGCCGCGATCACCGGTTTACCGATCCCGAAGTGATAGGCAAATGTTGCGTCGAAGGCGGGGTCAACGCCATAGCCCGGCTCGGCGATATCCTCCGGCGTTCCGGCGTCGTAGCCGCCCTTGGCCGAGTGCCCCTCCAGTGCCTGCAGGTCGGCCCCGGCGCAGAAGGCGTTCCCTTCCGGATCGCCGGTTACAATGATCACCCGCACGCCCGGGTCGCGGTCCGCCTCGCGCAGGATCCAGCGGTACTCGGTGTGCATTCGCCCGGTCCAGGCGTTGCGCCGCTTGGGCCGCGCCAGGGTAACGACGGCGATCCCGCCGGTGACGTCGTAGCGGGTGGCTTTGAGCTCCATGCCTCAGGCGTTCTCAAACACCGCCGCGATGCCCTGCCCCCCCCCGATGCACATAGTCTCAAGACCATACTTCCCGTCGCGGCGCTTCAGTTCACGCAGCAGGTTGGCCAGGATGCGGCCGCCGGTGGCACCGATGGGATGGCCCAGCGAGATCCCCGAGCCGTTGACGTTCAACCGGTCGCGGTCGTCCCAGCCCCAGCCCTTCAGCACGGCCAGAACCTGAGGGGCGAAAGCCTCGTTCAGTTCCACCAGGTCGATGTCGTTCCAGCCCATGCCGGTGCGGGCGAACAGACGCTCCACCGCCGGAACCGGGCCGATGCCCATCCGCGAGGGCTCGCAGCCAGCCGCCGCCCAGCTGACGAACCAGGCCATCGGGTCGAGATTGAGCTCGGCTAGTTTGTCTTCCGAGACCACCAGGCAGGCCGCGGCCGCATCATTCTGCTGACTGGCGTTGCCGGCCGTGACCACGCCGCCCTTTTCGATGGCGCGCAGCTGACCCAGCGTTTCGACCGTGGCGTCCGGACGGAAGCCCTCGTCCCGGTCGAAGATGATCGGGTCGCCCTTCTTCTGCTTGACCGACACCGGCACCAGTTCGTCGTCGAACTTGCCCGCCGCCCAGGCGGCCGTCGCGCGCTGGTGGCTCATCGCGGCATACTCGTCGCACTCCTCGCGGCTGATCTGATAGTCGCGGGCCAGATTGTCGGCGGTCTCGATCATGCCGGAGATCACACCGAAACGCTCGATGGGCTGGCTCATCACCCTCCCCCGCGTCAGACGATCATGCATGGTCACCGAGCCCATCCGGGCGCCGCCGCGCATGTCGGTGGTGTAGTATTCCACGTTGCTCATGCTCTCGACGCCGCCGGCGATCACCACGTCCGCCACGCCGGTCTGCACCATCATCGCCGCATCGATCACCGCCTGCAGGCCCGACCCGCAGCGACGGTCCAGCTGATAGCCCGGCACGCTGATCGGTAGGCCCGCCGCCAGCGCCGACCAGCGGGCAATGCAGGGCGCCTCGCCTGAGCCGTACCCCTGGGCGAAAATCACGTCGTCGATCCGCTCGGGGTCGATCTTCGTCCGCGCAACCAGATCCTTCAGCACAACCGCGCCCAGTTCCCCCGCCGTCATGCCGGACAGGGCGCCCTGGAATTTTCCGACGGCGGTGCGGATCGGCGAGACGATGGCGGCGCGTTTCATGGTGGCGTTCTCCCGGAAGGTCTTTCCCGGTCAGTGAAGCCGCAAGCCCGGTCGGTCAAGTGCGACGACCGCTATGCCACCTTGAAGCGCAGGATCACGCCGTTCCAGCGCGCGTCGTTCTGGTTCAACTCGTCCACCTCCGGCGACACCGAAGCTGTCACGCGCCGCCAGAAACCCAAAGCCCCCGCGTTGGCCCGAACCACCGCAATTTCCCACTGACCCGGTCGCGGGCAGATTAACTGACGCGCAGCTTCGATGCCCACGCCTGAACGCCGGTGTTTCCGCACAACAAAGAATTCGGCCACATCATGGTCGGCCGGTAAGCCTGACTGGCTATGGCGATTCAGCAACGCGAACCCGGCGAGATGCCCATCGGCGCGGATGAACCAGGCCGAGCGATCTGGCTCCGTCCAATAGAGATCGAGCTCGGGATAGGTGTCGAACCGGCCGGACTCGGGCAGTTCGCCGCGATCCTGCCCCGCCCAGAATGCCGAGAAGTCATGGATATAGAGCTGAAACATGGCGTCGAACGCCGGCCGGCGAGCGGCAGAAATGGCTTCTATTTCGACCCAGGACATCGCGCCATCTCAACCGTGACTGCCGAAGCGTCAAGGCGCCTAGCTTTGTGACGGAGCAGGAGAGATTCCCCATGCAGATGCAATGGAGTTCAGCGGATCTGGCGTTTCGCGACGAGGTGCGAGCCTTCCTCGACGCCGAACTGACCGCGGACATGCGGCGGGAGTCGCAGCTGATGACCAGCGTCTATGCCCCGCACGACCTCTGCATGGCCTGGCAGGCCAAATTGCACGCCCGCGGCTGGGCTGCGCCGGCCTGGCCGGTAGAGTACGGCGGCTGCGGCTGGACCGCCGCCCAGCGCTACATCTTCGCCAGTGAACTGGCCGCGGTCGGGGCCCCGCCCCTGTCGCCCATGGGGATCGGCATGTGCGGCCCGGTTCTGATCGGCCACGGCTCACCGGAACAGAAGGCCCACTATCTGCCGCGCATGCTCACCGGCGAACATCTGTGGTGCCAGGGCTACTCCGAGCCCGGCTCCGGTTCAGACCTCGCGTCGCTGCAGATGAGCGCGGTGGAAGATGGCGACCACTTTGTCTGCAACGGGCACAAGTTGTGGACGACCCACGCCAACGAGGCGAACTGGATCTTCTGTCTCGTACGGACCTCCCAGGAAGCGATCCGCCAGCAGGGCATCACCTTTCTGCTGATCGACATGACGACACCGGGCGTCGAGGTGCGACCGATCCTGATGTTGTCGGGCGAGCACATCCAGAACGATGTCTTCTTCACCGACGTGCGCGTGCCCAGAGCAAATGTGGTGGGCAAGGTCGGCGAAGGCTGGACGGTCGCCAAGTACCTCATGGAATTTGAACGGGGCGGCGGTGTCTCGACGCCCGGCCTGAAGACGCGTCTGGATCGCATCCGCGGCATGGCGGCGCGGGAAGCGGACGGCGGTGGCGGCCACATCGACAAGCTGGCCGGGTTCATGTCGCGCCTCAACGCCCTCGCCATCGAGATCGAGGCGCTGGAGGCTGTGGAACTTCAGATCCTGGCCAACATGAGCCAGGGCGAAGCGCCGGGCGCGCGGTCGTCGATGATGAAGACGGTGGGCACCGAACTCAGCCAGCGGCTGACCGAAATGGCCCTGGAGGCCTCAGGGGCCTATGGCGCCCTCTACCAGGCCCATGCTGCCCGACCCGGCGGCGCGGTGCCCGGCTACCCGATTCCGCACGATCAGGGCCATGTCGGCCCCGACCACAGCATCACCGTGGCCGCAAAGTACTTCAACGACCGTGCGGGCAGCATATATGCCGGAACCAACGAGATTCAGCGCAACATCATAGCCAAGGCGGTGTTGGGGCTCTGAGCCTTACGCGATAGCGATGTCGGTTTGGCCGAAGTCATCGCCTTTGAAGAGCAGGGGCACACCTTGGGTCTTGGCGCACGCATAAGCGAAGCAGTCGCCCATGTTCAGCCGCGCAGGATGCCGGCCCTTGCCGTACCGATCAAATGCGTCGAGCGCCCGGGCGAGTTCATCGTCACCAATTTCAACAATCCTCACGCCCGCCAACCTGAGAAACCTGTCGACCTGGCGCCGCGCTGCGCCCACGTCTCCGTCGGCAACCCGCGCCGCCGCAAGAACTGTTTCGAAGATGGCGACGGCCGAGGTCACAGGTTTCTCCGCCCGGCGGATGGCCAACGCATAGTCTGCCGCGTCCGATTCACCCAAGAGGACGGCGCAAAGTGCAGAGGCGTCTACGAACATCAGTCGTCGCCCTGGCCAGACAGATCATCAAAGAATGCTTTGTCTGCCTTGAGACCACTGCGCCCGCGTGCTGCGATGGCTTGCTGGATCTCACGTACCTTCGCAAGAAAATCAGCTCCGTCATCGCGGGTGAGCTCAGCGCGCACCGCCAGCTTCACAGCTTCGGTAAGACCTACGCCCCGCTTCCGGGCGAGCTCCCGAACAAGGCTGTCTGCTTCAGCATCTCTCACATGAAATGGCATGCGCACGACATACTATATCTAGCCGCGCGAAGATAGCTGTCTAGCCAACGGCAAACGAAAAAGGGGCAACGTCGCCGTCGCCCCTTCAGGTCGCAGGATCTCGCCAGCGCTTAAGCGCTGATCGAAGCCTGATCCACCTTGAAGCCCGGTCCCATGGTCGAGGACAGGCTAACCTTCTTGATGTAGGTGCCCTTGGCGCCCGACGGCTTGGCCTTGTTCAGCGCATCGATCATCGCCTTGACGTTGATGAGCAGCGCTTCGTCGGAGAAGCTGGCCTTGCCGATACCGGCGTGGATGATGCCGGTCTTCTCGGTGCGGAACTCGATCGAGCCGCCCTTGGCGTCCTTCACAGCCTGGGCCACGTTGGGCGTCACGGTACCGACGCGCGGGTTCGGCATCAGGCCACGAGGGCCCAGAACCTTACCCAGACGACCCACCAGGGCCATCATGTCCGGCGTGGCGATCACGCGGTCAAAGTCCATGAATCCGCCCTGGATGCGCTCAACCAGCTCTTCGCCGCCGACAATGTCGGCGCCTGCAGCGGTGGCTTCAGCAGCCTTGGCGTCCTTGGCGATGACGGCGACACGAACGTCGCGGCCGGTGCCGGACGGCAGCGCGACCACGCCACGGACCTGCTGGTCGGCGTGACGGGGATCAACGCCCAGATTGACGGCGATCTCGATGCTCTCGTCGAACTTGGCGTTGGCGTTGGCCTTCACCAGCTTGACGGCGGCGTCGAGGGCGTGGGCGACGGTGGTGTCACCGGTCCAGGTCTTGGTGCGTTTGGCTTGCTTGCTCATGTGCTCAGGCCTCCACGATCTGCAGGCCCATCGAGCGCGCGGAGCCCTCGATGATCTTGGCCGCGGACTCAACGTCGTTGGCGTTGAGATCCTTCATTTTCTTTTCGGCGATCTCGATCAGCTGGGCGCGGGTGATCTTGCCGACCACGTCACGGCCCGGCAGCTTCGAACCGGATTTCAGACCCATCGCCTGCTTGATGAAGAAGCTGGCGGGCGGAGTCTTGGTTACGAAGGTGAACGACTTGTCCTGATAAACCGTGATCACGGTCGGCAGGGGTGTTCCCTTGGCTTCCTTTTCAGTACGGGCGTTGAACTCCTTGCAGAAGCCCATGATGTTGACGCCGCGCTGACCCAGCGCCGGCCCGATGGGCGGCGAAGGGGTGGCGGAGCCCGCAGGCACCTGCAACTTGATATAGCCCAAGATTTTCTTGGCCATCGTTACTCCTCATGACCCTTGGGGTCGGTTGAGCCGTGGTGCGGGGTTACGGTGGCCGCCCCCTCCCACGGATTTGAAATCGCCCGGCCATGCCCGACGAAGCGCGCGCTCCTACCAGCATTGGCGCCCGGGAGCAACCGGGTGCTATTCGGCCTTTTGCGCCCAGAACTGGTACATGCGCCGGAAGGTGGCCGGATTGTCCGCCTCAAACGCTTCCCACGCGTCGAGATCCAGACCCTGCGGGTCGTGCGGAAACCGCGCGAGATAGGCGTCGCGAATTTCCTGGAATGAAAACTGAAGGAACCCCAGGAAGGTCAGGTCATTCTCGCGCAGCATCCGGCGAAGATCATCGAAGTTGAGCTCGTGCTCCTGCACATGCATCAGCAGATCGCGACAGCCGCTGGTGGCGTAGAAATCCCGGGAGGCGACGGCCGGAATCCGCACCGGGTCATTCTGAGGCCGCGCGATGATGTCCTGGCGGAATTCGCGGACCGTATCCGGCGTATAGATTTTCCCGAGCGCCTTGCCGGGCTTGAGGTGTTCCCGCGCCCGGGCGCTATAAAGGCCGAGGGCGACAAACCCGCCGGGCTTCGCCAGCCGGCAGACCTTCCGCGCCCCTTCGAACGGATCGTGCAGATGGTGCAAAACGCCGGCTGACTGGACGATGTCGAAGGGCCCTACGCTGTCGCCAAGCTCGAGAAGATCGGCCTGGGCATAGGTGATGCGATCGGCGATGCCCAGTTCGCGGCTCTTGCGCACAGCATAGGCCAGGCTGGTGCGGCTGAGATCCACCGCCAGGGTGTGCCGGGCCTCCAGCATCATCGTCGCCAGGATCGCCTGGCGACCCGTACCGCAGCCGGCAATGAAGACCGTTGGATCTTTAGGCAACCGGCGGCCGTTGACCTGGGTCTGAACCGCCCCCGGACCCGCGCGCCGCCATCGGGGATACGGATGAGCTTCATACTGTGACCGAACGGCTTCCGAGACAGCACCCGTTATCGGTGTCAGCGTCGGGAGAGCATCGGCGATGGCCTGCTCTTCCCGAACCGCGATGATGTGCTCGCGCAGCACTTTTTCGACAGGGCCCGTCCATCCCTTGTCGAGCAGACTGTCGGCGCCGGGCAATCGGGCCAGGGGCCTGTAGGAGGCCAGCGACATCACCTGTTCCGGCGTCAGATCCTGGAGGCTGGCGGCCAATATCTCGACGAGTCGGGTTTCGGTCGCATCCTCTGCCCAGGCATGCTCATTGAGGTGGCACTGGATCGCGATCCACGACCTGAGCGGTGCGAAGGCTTCATTCGGCGCCGAAAACAGCAGGCTCCGGCGCGCCGCCGTCATCATTTGCTCGAGCCACACCGGAAAAACCGGCGAGCTCTGCAGCACTTCGGCCAGCAACTCATCGGTCGCCACATCGATGACCCGGGTCGGCGTCGGCCAGGTGGCGCCCAGCACCCGGACGGCGTCGGCCACCAGAAATTCGGTCGCGCCCTGCCCGCTTCTGAACGCGCTCAGCAGGGTCGCGCGGGTGGCGGTGAAATCCTCGGCCACGGCGGTCCGGGCCCTTTGCTAGCCGACCTTCTCGACTTGACTGTATTCCAGTTCAACCGGCGTCGCGCGGCCGAAGATGGATACCGTGACCCGCAGGCGCGTACGCTCCTCGTCGACCTGTTCCACAGAGCCGTTGAAGCTGGCGAAGGGTCCGTCGGTGACGCGGACGGTCTCGCCGATCTCGAAGGAAATCGTTGGCTTCGGCCGCTCAACGCCCTCTTCGATCGCACCGATGATGCGTGAGACTTCCTTGTCAGAAACCGGGATCGGCTTGGATCCGCTGCCGAGAAAGCCCGTCACCTTGGGGGTATTCTTGATCAGGTGATAAGCCTCATCAGAGAGCTCCATCTTCACCAGTACATAGCCAGGGAAGAACTTGCGCTCGGAATTGACCTTCCGGCCCCGACGGATTTCCACGACGTCCTCAGTCGGCACCAGGATCTCGGAGAAATTGTCCTCCAGGCCCTGATTTTTCGCCTGCTCTCGAATGCTGTCGGCCACCTTCTTCTCGAAGTTCGAGTAGGCGTGGACGATGTACCACTTGTGGTGCGGATTGCCCTTGGGCGGGGCGACGGTTTCTGCGGCTTGGGACATTTTTCTTCTTACCCGCCCGTCGTGACTCGAAGGAGCCAGGTGATGGCGAACTGCAGGATGGTGTTTACGACCCAGAAGAACAGCGCAGCCAACACCACCATGATCGCCACCATAACGGAGGTGATCCAGGTCTCGTTGCGGCTGGTCCAGGTGATTTTGCGGGCTTCGGCGCGAACCTCGCGGAAGAATTTCGGAGCGTTCCTTAGGTTCTGGATCAGGCCAGGACCCTTTCGCGCATCCCCAGCGGCCGCGCCGGACGGCGAGGCCATGACGGCGGCGGTCTTGGCGGCCCGATCTCGGATCGCCTGCGGGGTTTTTCCCGATTTCCTGGCCATGCGGCGCTTCAAACTCTCTTCTGGAGCGACGGATAGCCCGCGCCCCGGTTATTCCAGATCACATATATAGGGTGGCAGGAGTGGAGGGACTCGAACCCCCGGCCCTCGGTTTTGGAGACCGATGCTCTACCAGCTGAGCTACACTCCTATTTCGCACCCTTATGCCGAACCCGTTTCATCCGCTCATTCCAGGCCCGGGGGTGAAACCCGTCGTCCGCGGACAGCGGCTAGAAAAACAGACTCCAAGGATGTCGGATAAGACGCAGGCGTATGACGCAGGCGGCGCCGGTTTTCAAGCTTCTTTGCCGGATCCCGGGCCAGACCCATCCCCGGACCTGAGATAGAAAAGGCCGCCGGGGTTTCCCCTGGCGGCCCTTATCTGGATCCCCGCCTGCGCGGGGGTGACCCGGAGCGCCTCGCGGCGCTCCCGATCACTTGATGATCTTGGAGACCACGCCGGAGCCAACCGTGCGGCCGCCCTCACGAATGGCGAAGCGCAGACCCGGATCCATCGCGATCGGCGTGATCAGTTCCACCAGGAGCTCCGTATTGTCCCCCGGCATGACCATCTCCACGCCTTCCTTCAGCTTGATGATCCCCGTCACGTCCGTCGTGCGGAAATAGAACTGCGGACGATAGTTGGTGAAGAACGGCGTGTGACGACCACCCTCCTCCTTCGTCAGGATATAGGCCTCCGCCATGAACTCCGTGTGCGGCGTGATCGAACCCGGCTTGCAGAGCACCTGGCCCCGCTCCACGTCCTCACGCTTCGTGCCGCGCAGCAGCACACCCACGTTGTCACCCGCCTGACCCTGGTCCAGCAGCTTGCGGAACATCTCAACGCCCGTGCAGGTCGTCTTCTGAACGTCGCGGATACCGACGATCTCAACTTCCTCACCGACCTTCACAATGCCCTTCTCGATACGACCCGTCACCACCGTGCCGCGGCCCGAGATCGAGAACACATCTTCCACCGGCATCAGGAACGGCAGATCCAGCGGGCGCGCCGGCTGCGGAATGTACTCATCCACCGACGCCATCAGCGCCAGGATCGACTCCTCACCGATCTTCGGATCGCCACCATCCAGCGCAACCTTCGCCGAACCCTTGGTGATCGGAATGTCGTCTCCCGGGAACTCATAGGAGCTGAGGAGCTCGCGCACCTCCATCTCCACCAGCTCCAGCAGCTCCTCATCATCAACAAGGTCCACCTTGTTCATGTAAACCACCAGCGCCGGCACACCCACCTGACGCGCCAGCAGAATATGCTCCCGCGTCTGCGGCATCGGACCATCAGCCGCGCTCACAACCAGGATCGCACCATCCATGTGCGCCGCACCCGTGATCATGTTCTTCACGTAGTCCGCGTGTCCCGGGCAATCCACGTGCGCGTAGTGACGGTTCGCCGTCTCATATTCCACGTGCGCCGTGTTGATCGTAATCCCCCGCGCCTTCTCCTCCGGCGCCGCATCAATGTCCGCGTAGGCCATCGCCTTCGCGCCACCCGCCTTCGCCAGCGTCATCGTAATCGCCGCCGTCAACGTCGTCTTCCCATGGTCAACGTGACCAATCGTTCCAATGTTACAATGCGGCTTGGTACGTTCGAATTTCTCTTTGGCCATCGGGATCCTGCGGGCGTTGTGCGGTCAAGCGGTGAAAGATGTTGGAGCGGGTAGCGGGAATCGAACCCGCATATTCAGCTTGGAAGGCTGCTGCACTACCATTGTGCTATACCCGCCGGATAGGCTGGGCGTCGCCGCCCAAATCTCCTCAAGTTCAGGCTCGTACGCGTGGTGGGGGAAGTAGGACTCGAACCTACGAAGCCATTACAGCAGGGGATTTACAGTCCCCCCCCTTTGCCACTCGGGACATTCCCCCAGCGCGCGCGAGCCGTTCCGGGACCTTTCAGAAAAGGCTTCCGCCAAAGGACCCGAGGGGCTTAAAGCGGCCCGTCTCACAGTCCAGAAGCGGTCGCCCTTGCGGGGGGTCCCAAATCGGAGCGCGTCTTATAGTGGCCTCGAACTCCGAACGCAACGACGCCCGAAAGGGCCGGAAATTTCGGCCCCAGGCCCGCCCGGGTGGGCGGGCGCCAGCCGCCTCAGATGACTGGATCTGGGGCTGGCACGCTGTGGAGGCGGCTCTCGCAAACCCGCATCGCGGCGAACCGCTGCATCTGCTGGCCACACCCGAACGCACCAAACAGATCCGGGCGGCCTTCGGCCAGATCGCGGCGCTGGAAACCGTGGACAATCACGCGGTCGGCCAGAAGCTGCCGCAGGGCGCGGTTCATCAGGGTGTGGCCCTGCGCCCTGCCCCGCTTGAGGACGTCGATCTTGCCGAGTTCGAGGCCCGTCCCGGCGCTGTGGTCCTGATGCTGGATCAGGTTACCGACCCCCAGAACGTCGGCGCCATCTTGCGCTCTGCCGCTGCATTCGGGGCGACCGGCGTGGTGCTGCAGGATCGCAACGCGCCCAAACTCTCCGGCGCGCTGGCCAAGGCGGCCGCCGGCGCGGTGGATCGGGTGCGGGTCGCTCGCGTGGTCAATCTTTCGCGGGCGCTGGAGGAACTGGCCCAGGGCGGCTGGCGCGCGGTGGGTCTTGATGGCGACGCGGAGCGGGGTTTGCACGACGTGCTGGACGGGACAGCCACCGTGCTTGTGCTTGGCTCAGAGGGCGATGGCATTCGTCGGCTCGTCGCCGAGCACTGCGACGAACTGGCCAGGATCAGCATGCCTGGCGGCTTCGAGAGCCTGAACGTCTCGGCGGCCGCGGCAATCTCGCTCTATGAGGCGTCGCGACTACGGCGCTAGCGGCCTGACACAGGCCAACCCCGGCGCGCCGCTCCTGTTTCGCCACGCGATCGCCTCGACGGTTGCAGCCTTTCGCGCCGTGACGCATTGAAGAGCTGATGTTTGCAGATCTTCTAAACCCCGCCGCCCTGTCCGCCCTGGTCCAGGTGCTGATGATCGACCTCGTTCTGGCCGGCGACAACGCTGTCGCCGTAGGCCTGGCGGCCGGCGGCCTTCCCGAAGCCCAGCGCAAGAAGGCGATCCTCTGGGGTCTGGCCGCGGCGGTCATTATCAGGATCGGCTTCGCCCTGATAACAACCCAGCTGCTGGGGGTCATCGGCCTGCTGTTCGCCGGCGGGGTGTTGCTGCTCTGGGTCTGCTGGAAGATGTGGCGCGAGCTGCACGAGCAGGGTGTCGCCGATGAAGTCGCCGCCGCCGCTGCGATGGACGATGACCCCACTACGGTTCCGCAGGTCAAACCCGCCAAGTCGTTCCGCGCCGCCTTCACCCAAATCCTCATCGCCGACATTTCCATGTCGCTGGACAATGTGCTGGCGGTGGCCGGTGCCGCGCGCGAACACCCGGGCATTCTGGTGTTCGGCCTGCTGATGTCGATCGCCTTGATGGGCGTTGCGGCGAGCTGGATAGCCAACCTGCTGCATCGCTATCGCTGGATCGGCATTGTCGGCCTGATCATCGTGCTATACGTGGCGCTGCACATGATGTGGCAGGGACATCAGCAGGTGGTCGACGATCTTGGCTACACCGCTGAGTACAACACGGTGATGCCGGACTTCATGGACATCAAGCCCGCCACGCCGGCTGCGCCCTGAGCCGGTGCTGCCCAGCGTCCGCCTCGATCACCGGGCCTAAAGAGACCCCTCCGCCTTGTAGCCGGGCTGGTCGATGGCGATCTGGTTACGGGCCATCACGGTCAAGGCGGCCAGCAAGCCCGGCGTTTCGACGGTCAATTTGCCGGACCGGATCTGCGCGCAGAGCTCTGTATTCAGGTCGGCGTGGTCGCCCGTCCGGCCCAGCACCTCACCCATCAGCCGGACAGCCTCGGCCTCGGCGGCGGGGCCCTGGGTGATCTCCCGGCCGATGGTGGCCATGGCGTTGGCGGCGACGCGGGCTAGAAAGGCGTTGCGGGGGTCCAGAGTGGGCCGGATCTGCTCGATCCAGAGCGCGACGGACCGGGCCAGTTCCTCGGTTTTGGGATGGGTGATCACAGGCCTTGCTCCAGCAGAACGACCAGATCGGCCTCGGTTTCGGAGACGCGACGGCCTATCATTGGCCGCTCGACCGACTTCTCGGCGCCGTCGCGCCAGCTCAGATACATGGTCAGGCACATGACGCCCCAGCGCAGCGAGCCCAGCATCTGCCAGAATCGGACGCGACTGAGGTCTATGGGACGACCGCCCGCCGCCGCGTAGCCAGCCAGCAGGTCCGCATAGTCGCCGAAGCCGCCCACCGGGCGGTCGGGCCGCCCGAAGCGCCAGGAGTTGGTGCAGATCCAGCCCATGTCCTCGGCCGGATCACCTATGTGGGCCAGCTCCCAATCGAGGATAGCCGCTACGCCACGTTCGGGGTCGAACATGATGTTGCCATTGCGGAAGTCGCCATGCAGCAACACCGGCTCCACCGGCTCCGGCTGATGCTTTCGCAGGTACTGGAAAGCCAGTTCCAGGATCGGCCGCTCGGCGCCGGTCGCGCGATAGACCTCCTCGTAGCGATCCAGTTCGAGGGCGGCGTCAACGGTCTTGAGCTTCAGGCCAGGCGGCGGGGGCGTGGCGTGGATCGGCGCCAGCGCGGCGCCGCACTGGCGCGCCAGCGCCGGGCGGATCGCGTCGAAGCGCGCATCACTGGTGATCCGCTTGCCGAGCGTTTCGCCGTCGACCCGAACCATCACATAGGCCTCGCCCAGCCCGTCGGTCTCATCACAAAGATGGCGGACCTGGGGAACGACGGCGCCGTTGGCGCCGGTTGCCCGAATCAGGGCGGCCTCGGTCGCAAGGCTGATAGAGCGGGCAGTCTCCTCGTCGAACGGCGCACTCCGACGCCGCAGGATCAGGCGTTCCGGCCCGTCCAGTCCCTCGAAACCAAAGGCCCAGGTTTCCATGCTGGCGCCGCCCGAAAGTCGCTGGGCCTCGGTCAGCGTGGCGCCCGCCCCGCCCAATCGCCGGGTCAGGCGCTCCAACTGTGCGCGAACATCCAATTCCATGACCCGACGGAACCTCTGGCTAGGTCTATTCTTGAAACGATCTGGCGGGCGAATGGTCGGCTTGTAAACGCCTCCCCAACGTCAAGTCCGCCCTTGCAAGAGGAATACGCCATGGACTTCGACCTGCCCAAGGACCTCGTGGATTATCTGGCCGTGCTGGACCAGTTCATCGAGGACAAGATCAAGCCGCTGCAGGCGCAGGACGACAACGAGCGGTTCTTCGACCACCGACGCGAGCACGCCCGCACCGACTGGGACAACCAGGGCCTGCCCCGCAAGGATTGGGAAGAACTACTGGCCAAGGCGCGCAAGCTGGCCGACGAGGCTGGACACCTGCGCTACGCCTGGCCCCCGGAGATGGGCGGCAAGGGCGGCAGTCAGCTGGCCATGGCGGTCATCCGCGAGCATCTGGCCGCAAAGGGGCTGGGCCTGTTCAACGACCTGCAGACCGAACACTCGATCGTCGGCAACAACCCTTTCATCCTGATGTTCAAGGAGTTCGCCACCAACGCCCAGTACGAGCGCGACGCCGACAAGCTGCTGGGCGGCAAGATGCGCACGGGCTTTGGTCTGACCGAGCCCAACCATGGCTCGGACGCCACCTTTATGGAAACCACCGGCGTCCCGCACGAAAAGGACGGCAAGCCCGGCTGGCTGATCAACGGTGAAAAAATGTGGACGACGGGCATGCACGTCGCCACCCACGTGATGGTCTTCGCCCGCACGTCCGGCAAGGACGGCGACGCCACGGGCATCACCTGCTTCATCGTGCCTGCCGACACCCCCGGGGTGAAGATCGAAGAATATATGTGGACCTTCAACATGCCCACGGATCATCCGCGGGTCAGCTTCACCAATGTCTGGATCCCGGAGGACAGCTACTGGGGCCAGATCGACCGGGGCCTGGGACTGGGCCAGAGCTTCGTCCACCAGAACCGTATCCGCCAGGCCGCCTCGTCGCTGGGCGCGGCGCAGTTCTGCATCAATGAGGCGGTCAAGTACGCGCGCAAGCGCAAGCCGTTCGGCAAGCCGCTCAGCGACAACCAGGCCATCCAGTGGCCGCTGGTGGAACTCCAGACCCAGTGCGAGATGCTGCGCCTGCTGATCCGCAAGACCGCCTGGCAGATGGACAAGATGGATCACAAGGAGATTGAGCGCACGATCTCCGA
Source organism: Phenylobacterium sp. (assembly GCF_044372605.1). Classification (GTDB taxonomy): domain Bacteria; phylum Pseudomonadota; class Alphaproteobacteria; order Caulobacterales; family Caulobacteraceae; genus Phenylobacterium. The sequence goes on along the minus strand of NZ_JBILRO010000023.1, from coordinate 5,009 downwards.
CAAGGTCTCGATGTGCAACTACTGGGGCAACCGGCTGGTCTGCGAGGCGTCGGACCGGGCGATGCAGGTGCATGGCGGCATGGGATATTCCCGCCACACACCCTTCGAGCACATCTATCGCCACCACCGCCGCTACCGGATCACCGAGGGTTCGGAAGAGATCCAGATCCGCAAGGTGGCCGCCTATCTGTTCGGCTACCTCGGGCCCAAGCGGGAAGAGTTCAAGGCGCTGAACGACGCGGAAAAGGCGGCGAAACAGGAATATGTCCAGCCGATCCCGCCCAGGCCTTAGGCGGGAGCAACCAACGGCTCAATCGCCTCGATCCCGGCGGCGGGCGCAGCCTTGGCGATTTCCAGATCATACCGGGTCTGGAGGTTCAGCCAGAACTGGGCGGATGGACCGAACAGGCGCTCCAGGCGCAGGGCCGTATCGACCGTAACCGGCGTGGCGCCGCGCACCAGCTTCTCGATGCGCGGCCGCGAGATCTTGAGGCGAGCGGCGACGCGGCCCGCGGTGAGGCCGTAAGGCCGGATGAACTCCTCCAGCAGGATCTCGCCGGGATGCACCGGGGCCAACGGGTCTTGCGACATGATCTGCTCCATCGCCATCAGTGATAGTCCACGAACGCCACGTCGATCGGGCCAGCGGGCGTCCAGACGAACACCAGCCGGAATTGATCGTTCACGCGAATTGAATGCTGGCCTCGCCGGTCGCCCGACAGCGGTTCAAGCCGATTGCCGGGTTGGAAGCGCAGTTCGTTCAACTCGACGGCGGCGTTGAGCATTTCCAGCTTTCGCTTGGCAGGCCGGATCATGTCGGCGGGGAACCTCTTTCCGGGTGATCGCCCCTCGAAGATCGCGCGCGCCCGCTCATCCTGAAAGCTCTGAATCGCCATGGTTGCCCGTCGATATCGAGACGAAGTTGTATCTCAATGCGACACGAAATGCAAGGCATCGTATCGCTCCGCGACACATGGTCCACGCAAGCACGATATCGACTCAGCCGAACGACAATGAGCCTGACGTCATCGCTGCGGGCACATGAGATCAACTCGGCGACGAAGCTCTTCCGTTTCGGGACCTGGCTGGAACACCGGGATTGTCAGAAAAGCTTGAAGCTGCCCATGCGTAAAGTCGGCCAGCAGGTCACCCCTGTCCGCCATCAAAGCTTCGACCAGAGCAGGGCCACGCAGAAACACCGGATCGACAACCTTCAACTGGCCGACAGTATCGACCATGATGTTGCCGGGCCGGATGTCGGAGCCACCCCAAAGTGTAAACCTCTCGGCCCCTTGCGCCATCAGCGCCTTCAACCTTGATCGCAGGGTCGCCAGGTCCTGATCGAACGGATCATCCGCAAGAATCGGAATCTGGTAGCCACTGTCGTTGCCCAGTCCAATCCGGCCGCACAGAGCAGCAGCTTCCACCTCGTCGGCAGGCCATAGCCTTTCCATCAATACTGCATACCCCTCACCTTCCAACGCTGTGATCGAGTCGACGCGAGGCAGGTATCGGTTTGGTGGCCCGGACAGACAGGCCACCGCATGAAGCCTGTAGGCCGGGTCCCACGGCGTGACGCGTGCGACGGTCAGCCCGTCAGGACTTGCATAGGCCCAGGACCAATTCCCCGTACCGACGAGCGTCCAGCCATCTGCGCAGAGTTGATCGCGTGCCTGGTGAAGTCCGGCTCCGGCGATGATAGGCGAGGATGCTAAAGCCATCTAACCATTGTCCGGCGGTTCGAAGGCCCGTCGCGGGACCTTGTCCGGCTCAGAACTTGACCGTGACCTTACGGCGCGCGTGCAGGTTGCGTCAAAAAAGGAATGGTGCGGTCCGCTCACCTTCCCCGCGAAGCGGCGGGAGGTAGGGAGCCTCAAGCCGCCGCTTCCTGTTTGCCGTACCTCGCGTCGAACACCGGCGGCAGGCTGTCGGGCAGGCCCAGCAGCGGGCCGGAAGACAGCAGGAGCACCACCTCGTCGCCCTTCATCCGACTGAGCGCCACCGTCGCCGCCTCGGCGGTTTCGACGCCTTCGACGGGGATGCCCGTCGCGGCCACACGCGCCAGGATCTCGGCGAAACTCGACTGGCTATGGCTGGTCTCGCCGTGGTGAGGCGGCGGGACGATCAGGACGCGGGCGGCGCCGCCGAAGACGGTGTCGTACCAGTGCAGCGCATCGCGCGAGCGCCAGGAAAAGGTGTGGGGCTCGAACACTACCGTCAGCGGCCGCTCGGGATAGTGTAGCAGCATGGCCTCGATGGCGGAGCGGGCCTTTTCGTAGGATGAGCCGAAGCCCTCGATCACCGGCAGGGCCGAGCGGGTGGTCAGCCGGTCGAGGCGGCGGCGGATGCCGGTAAAGCTGGCCACGGCGCTGGCCAACTCCGCCTCCCTCACCAGCCCGCGCTCCAGCACATAGCCGCAGACGCCGACGATGTTCTCGATGTTGTGGGCACCCAGCAGGCTGGTAGCCAGGGCCACGCGCCGTCCGCCGGGCCCCACCAGGGTGAAACGCGAGACATCGCCGAACTCGACGCCCTCGGCATACCACCCGTCGCAGGGATTGGTATCGTACCAGACGATCCGGCAGGCCGCCTCGTCGGCGATGGCGCGGATCGGGTCGCTGGCACGGGCCATCAGCAGGCCGTCCGCCGGGATCAGACGCAGCAGATCGCGGAACGGCGCCTCGTATTCGGCGAAGGTGGGAAACACGTTCACGTGGTCGTGGACCAGGCTGGTCAGCAGCACGTCGCGGGGATGGTAGAGCACGAACTTGGATCGACGGTCGGTGGGCCCGACGATGTATTCATCGCCCTCCAGCACCACCTGCGCGGCGGCGCCCCAGTGGCCGGTATAGGGCAGCGAGGGCGAGATAGCGCCGATCATCCAGCCAGTGTCGACGCCCCCTTCGCGCAGGACGTGGGCCATCAGGGCTGTGCATGTGGATTTTCCGAACGAGCCGGCCACCACGGTGTTTTGGCGAGCTTCCGTCACCTCGCCCACCAGTTCCGGAAAGGTCGTGATGCGGATACCACGCCGCCGGGCTGCCTGGACCTCGACATTGGCCTCGCCACCCAGCTTGGCGCTGGCGCCCAGCACCAGCAGATCCAGGTCGTCGTCCAGATTCGCCGGATCGAAAGCCCAGCTGATTCGGAAGCCTAGCCCCTCCACATAGGTCGACATGGGCGGGAAAACGTCGGCGTCAGAACCGCTGACGGTGTGGCCGGCTTCGCGCATCATCAGCGCGGCAGCCGCCATGCCCGCGCCCGCTATGCCGGTGAAATGGATGCGCATGCCGCCAGTTCCTTCGCGATCTCAGGGCTGTTGATCGACCGATCCGCCCCGCACGTCCAGAGCCGGCGACCGGTGTTAACCCGCCCTTAATCATGAAAGCCGAGTCTGCCATTGTCTTCCTTGAAGACACCCCATCATCACCAACTTGATTTTGGCCCGGCGTTCGCGTCGGGCTCTTTTTTGGGAGTGCAGACAGGCCATGCGACGGCTTGCGCGCTCCGGCGCGGCAGCGTATAGCCCCGCCCCTCGACGGCCTGATCCCGGATAGCTCAGCTGGTAGAGCAGTCGGCTGTTAACCGACTTGTCGCAGGTTCGAGTCCTGCTCCGGGAGCCATCGAGACCATTCCGATCATTTGGAATGCACCGTCCTGGCCGGGCCCCGCCAGGTTGCGGCCGGCCGTCGTCAGATTGCTAACCTTCGCGCCACATATTGCAGGGAGATTCGCTCTGCCCTTCCTTTGGCGCCCATGACCACAGAAGACCTCATCGCGACCTACGGTCCGCTAGCGATTCTCATCGGCGCAGCCTTTGAGGGCCAGACCGCCGTGGTCATCGGCGGCGCTCTGTCGCGCGAGAATATCATCCCCCTATGGGTGGTATTCACCACTGGCGCCTTGGGATCGGGGGTGCTGGATCACCTGCTGTTCGTGCTGGGGCGGAGCTTTCGCCAGACCGGATTTGTTCAGAAGACGATCGCCCGCCCTACCTTCGCCAGGGCGCTGGGGATGATCGAGCGCTATCCGAACAGCTTTATCCTGGGCTTCCGGTTCTTCTATGGGCTGCGGGCGGCCGGGCCGGTAGCGCTCGGGATCTCCAGCGTTTCGTCATGGCGATTCGGGGTCCTCAATGCCCTCGGCTCATGCATCTGGTCCGCGATCTTCGTCGCGCTGGGCTATCTGTTCGGCGCGCTGGCGATGACATTCCTGGAGCGGTTCGCGCCCGACAAAAGCCCGATCATCTTTGTCGTGGCCGGCGTTCTGGCGATCGGCGTCCTTGCGGTATGGCGATGGCGAGCCAGGCGGCGGCGTCCGCTTGACCCGACCTGATCTGCGGCCGTCGGGCGCGCCTACCAGACCCCCACATTGGGCATCGAGGCCCAAGGCTCGGCCGGCGCCAGCGCCGGGCCCGCCTGAAGCAACTCCACCGACACATTGTCCGGCGAGCGGATGAACGCCATGCGGCCATCACGGGGCGGTCGATTGATCACAACACCGCCATCCCTCAATCGTTGGCAAGCGGCATAGATATCGTCCACCGCATAGGCCAGGTGGCCGAAGTTGCGGCCGCCCTCATAGACTTCCGGATCCCAGTTCCAGGTCAGTTCGACCATGGGCGCCTGACCCTTGCGAGCCGCATCCTCGTCGGCAGGCGCGCATAGAAACACCAGCGTGAACCGGCCCATGGGGTTCTCGTTTCTGGAAACTTCCTTGAGGCCCAGCTTGTCACAATAAAAGGCCAGCGAGGCGTCGAGGTCGGTCACGCGGACCATGGTATGAAGGTATCGCACTGGTGTTTCCGTTCCTTGATTTGCTGGACAGCGGTTGCGCAACTCGCGCAAATCGAGACCAGAATTAATGTCACAATCATGAGATGTGACGATTGAGAGCTGCAAGTCGTCTATCTGATCATGATTTCATTTGCTGTCAGGTTGGCGCGGCATCACAAGGACGGCAAGTCGCCGCGAAAAGGCGAACCGTTGTGACGACCATCGTCGCACGGC
>NZ_JBILRO010000088.1:0-11898 GCF_044372605.1 Phenylobacterium sp. | reverse complement strand
TGCAGGGATAGAGCATCAGCTGCAGCACCGGCTGTTCCTCGCCAACGCGCTTCAGGTCCTGGCAGACTATGGCGGCGAAACTGCCACCCATGGAATCGCCACCGATGGCGACGCCCCGGGCGCCGTAGGTCGAGGCCTGGTCCCGCGCCCAGCGGTAGGCGGCCAGAACATCCTCCAGACCCGCCGGAAACCGGTGCTCTGGCGCCAGGCGATAGTCTACCGACAGCACCGGACCACGGGTGATCCGGGCCAGCATGCTGCAAAACCGGTGGCTGGTGTCGAGGGTCCCGATCACGCCCCCGCCCATGTGCGCCCAGACCATCAACGGAGCCGAGGCGTCCTGCCGCTCGGGCCTGTAGAGGCGCGCTGGAACTGGCCCAGCGGCGCCCGGCACACTGAGGCCGTCCACGCGCACGCCCGGTTCCAGCGCGCCTGACACCACCGCGAGCCCCGTGATTTCTCCGCGTCGCACATCCTCCGGCGAGAGGCTCGAAATCGGCGCCGCGTTACGAGCCTGTGACGCGAGAAACTGCAGGCGCGGGTCCAGCGTGCGACCGCCCACATAGACCACCCCTCCGCCCGACATCGCTCTCAGAATAGGCGTGGGGAGCGAAAGCAGGGCCTGGGCGATGAGGCGCTGGATAGCAGCTGACGCCATCAGGACCGAACTCCGGGCAGTCCGCGCAGACCGTTCAGGATCAGGCTGACGGCGAAGTCTGCCGCGCCTGCGGTGTCGATAGGCCGCCGCATCAGCATCTTGTCACCTACTTCGCGGGCCACGCCAATACAGGCTGCAGCAAGATACTCACTGTCGGCAATAGGACCGTGGCCGCGCTGGATGGCGTCCTCGATAGCGTCCTTCACCTCGGCGAACACAGCCGCCATCTCCGGGGTCTCGCCCTTAACCAGGATCACCGGCTCTCCCGCAGGACGACGGGCGGCCCAGCTGGTGTGCTCATCGGCCATGAACTCGAAATAGGCCACGAGGGCCTCGCGCACGAAGGTGTCAAAGTTTCCCTTGCTGCGCAGGGCCTTCAGGATCGGTGCGAAGCGGCGTGCGCCGTCGTCCGACAGAGCGGCGAACACTTCTTCCTTGGATCGGAAGTAGTTGTAGAAGGTGCCGGCGGCCAGGCCCGTGCGCCGGATGATGTCACGCACGGTCGCCGTCTCGTACCCCAACTCACCGAACACCTCGCGTGCGGCATCCAGGATCGCCAGCCGGTTCTGGACCTTGGTGAGTTCGCGCTTGCCCGCTGGAAGAAAGGCGTCGTCTGCCATCATACTCGACTTACAAAAGTGACGGACGTCATTCTTGCGGGTGTCGGAGTTCAGGGCAAGGGCAATGTAACGCTGCTGTCACACCGTCCGCTGCGCCCGATCCTTCTCGTTGGCGCCCTTGATGGCGTTACGCGCGGCTTCCCACTCGGCATCGCCCCACTCGGAGAGACGGCCGAAGCCGCCGCCGCCCTTCAGGTGGCCGCCGCCATCGATGGCGATCGTCTGGCCGTTGATATAGGCCGAGCCCGGATCCAGCAGGTAGACCGCCATATTGGCCAGTTCGCGCATCTCGCCGTTGCGATTCAGCGGAATGGTGGGGTCCGGCTTCTCGGGCGGACCGCCGCTGGTGGCCTCCGTGCTGCCGGGATTGAGACGCGCCCAGGCGCCCTCGGTCGGGAACGGCCCCGGCGCGATGGCGTTGAAGCGGATGCCGCGTCCGCCCCACTCGACCGCCAGCGACTGGGTCATGACGTTCAGACCGGCCTTGGACATCGCCGAGGGCACCGTGAAGGGACCGCCGTGCCAGACCCAGGTGGTGAGGATGGAAATGACCGAGGCGTGCTTGCCTTCAGCCAGCCAGCGCTTTCCGGCGTCCAGGGTGACGAAGAACGAACCGCGGAACACGATGTTGGCGATGGCGTCGAACGCCCGGGGCGACAGGTCTTCCGTCCGGCTGATGAAGTTGCCCGCCGCATTGTTGACCAGGCCGGTCAGGGCGCCATCGGCCCAGATCGTGTCCATGGCGTCGTGAATCGCTTCGGGCACCCGGATGTCGCACGCCATCCCGATGCACTTGCCGCCGGTGGGGTGGGCGTCCATCAACTCTTTGGCCGCGGCCTCGATGACGCTGCCGCGCCGGCCCCAGATGTAGACGTCGGCGCCCAGCATCACGCAGGCCTCGGCCATCACCTTGCCCAGACCCGTGCCGCCACCGGTGATGAGGATGCGCTGACCCTTCATCAGGCCGGGCTTGAACATCAGATCGTCCATATTGAATTCGGCCATGGCCACGCTCCCTTTGTAATTGATTGACCCCAGTCGGACCTCCTGACGCAGGGTCGGTCAAGCGCCGGGTTGAAAGTCCGGGTCCACGCGCCTGATGAATTCCGCAGCCGCCGCCACTTGGGCGCGCTGAAACGACCCGCGGGCCGCTTCTCCGGCATGGTTATGCTGGGTGACGACATCACTGTGCGCCGCCGCGATGAGCCAGGGCGTGGCCTTGCTGGACGCGTAACGGCTCTTTATTAGGAACCTCTCCAGTCAGGTCACAGGCGGACACCAGAACCGGACTTCGCTACAACAGGGTTTCGAGGTCCCCGCCGTTGCGGCAGACCGCAGGTTTGGAAGGAAAGAAACGTGCGCAGGCTGATCCTCACCTACCTGGCGACAGGGCTGGCCTTCGCCGCGGTCGACTACATCTGGCTGACCCAGTTCGGCCCGAACGTCTATTTCCCGACCCTGGATCCGGTCGCCATGCGCGCGCCCCGCCTTGGTCCAGCGGCGGTGTTCTACTTCGCCTATATCGCTGGCGTGATGGCTCTGGCCATCTGGCCTACCCGCACTGAACCCCTGCGCAAGACCGCCATTACCGGGGCGATGCTGGGGGCCATGTGCTACGCCACCTATGACCTGACCAATCAGGCGACGCTGAAGGTGTGGTCCACCCACATCACCGTCATCGACATCGTCTGGGGGACGTTCATCACAGCGTTCGGCGCCACGGTGGGCGGCTGGGTGTTCCGACGCCTCAAGCCCTAGACGCCGCCGCGACGCGTTCGTTGCGCGCGAGCCGAAGTTATGGCGCCCCGATCAGGTATCTATCGAAAGTGACACACCCGTCATCTTAATTGACTGATCACTGTTCAGTTTGCATGATGCGTCCAGGAACCAGTCAGGAGCAGAGCCATGGCCGCCGACGGCAACATCACCAAGGACATTATCTACGACGCCGTCGCGCCCGACGATTTTGAGTCCATGCTGGAGCTTGATCGTTACGGCAACCGCTCGACCGCCTTCGACAAGATCATTTCGGCGACCCACGACCACTTCTGGGATCCGCTGGACAAGAAGTACATCGACTTCGACGAGCCCTTCGACATGGAGAACGAGATGCTCCTGCCGGAGGAGATGATCATTTCGCTCTCCACCGACTATGTCTCCAACCACCTGAGCGACTGGAAGACCCGAGTGCGGTTCGTGAACCAGTCGACGCTGCGCACCTTCTCGTCGATCCTGCATGGCGAACAAGGCGCACTGAACCTGTCGGCCAGCCTCTGCCATGTGCTGAAGGACCAGGGCGCGCAGGAATACGCCGCCAATCAGACCCGCGAGGAAGCCCGTCACGTCACCGCCTTCGCCAAGTACATCAAGGCGCGCTGGGGCCGTCCGGTGGAATGCGGCCCGACGCTGAAGACCCTGCTCGTCGACATCATCGGCAGCCCCGAGGTCTACAAGAAGATCATCGGCATGCAGATGCTGGTCGAGGGCCTGGCCATGGGCGCCTTCGCCACCGTGTTCGCCAAGACCAATGATCCGCTGGCCAAGAAGCTGATGCAGCTGGTCATGACCGACGAGGCCTTCCACCACAAGTTCGGGAAGATCTGGGCGGACCGCACGATCCCGCACCTGACCGAACAGGAACACGAGACGATCGAACTGTGGGCCGCCCACTGCTTCCAGACCCTGTTGTTCAACCTGGTGGCCCCCACCCAGCAGCGCGACCTCTATGAGGAATTCGGCCTCGATCCGGACCGCGTGATCGCCGAGATGGCGGCCAACATGACCGACGAGATCCGTCGTGAGAACATGAAGGAGCAGTCCAATATCTTCCGCGTGCTGGTGAAGACCCTGCTGAACGCCGGCATCATCACCGACCGCACCAAGGCGTTCTACGGCACCTATGTCGATATCGAGGAACTGCGCGGCGAGGGCGACCGGATGGTCGGCGACGACATCGCCGAAGAGGGCATCAAGTACCTTCAGGAAATCAACTTCTCCGACAAGTCACGCCCGATCCTGATCGCCGCCGAATAACCGGCTGGTCGTTTCGTGAAATCCGCCCGCCGGGGAGACCCGGCGGGCTTTTTCAGGCTTGAAACCGGAACGAAGGCCGAACATGGTAGAGCAATGGACGTCCCCATTGTCACCGCCTCCCGTCCGGAAACCACAACCACGGTGACGCGTGGCGCGGCACGGTTGCTGGTCGCTCTCGGCTACGCGCCACTGACCGAGGTGACCCTGCCGAACGGCCGACGCGCCGATCTGATGGCCCTGGGCCCCAAGGGGCAGATTTTCATCGTGGAGGTCAAATCCGGGATCGAGGACTTTCGGGTGGATCTGAAGTGGCCGGAGTATCGGCCCTATTGCGACATCTTCGCCTTTGCGGTGGCGCCGGAGTTTCCCCGCGCAATCCTGCCGGAGGAGCCGGGCCTGATCGTCGCCGACGGCTTTGGCGGGGCGATATTGCGCGAGGCGCCGCTGGAGGGGCTGGCCGGGGCGCGGCGAAGGGCGTTGACCTTGGCCTTTGCGAGGCTGGCGGCGCTACGGGCTGCGGGTGGGGTGGCGACGGAACTCTGAGAAACAGGCAACCAGAGTATGACCCGACTGTGCTTCATTTCGGCGCGCGCTTGGCTAGAATCCGCTGGAGCGTGCGGCGGTGCATATTGAGACGGCGGGCGGTCTCGGAGATATTCTGTCCGCAGAGCTCATAGACGCGCTGAATATGCTCCCAGCGGACCCGGCCGGCGCTCATGGGGCTGTCTGGCGGCTGGGCGGCGGCGCCCAGGGTAAGAAGGGCGGCGACGATATCGTCAGCATCGGCGGGCTTGGCCAGATAGTCTACGGCCCCCGCCTTCACGGCCTGGACCGCCGAGGCGATATTGCCGTAACCCGTCAACATGATGATCCTGCATTCCGGGCGAGCCTCGCGTAAGGCCTGAACCAGTGTCAGGCCCGAGCCGTCGTCAAGCCGAAGGTCCAGAACGGCGAAGGCGGGCGGGGTGGCTTCGGCAATCGCAATGGCTTCGGATAGAGTGGCTGCGAGTGCAGGCCGGAAGCCCCGCTGTTCAAGCGCCTTGCCAAGGCGCGTGCGGAAGACCGCGTCGTCATCAAGGATCAGCAGACTTGTGTCGGACAGGGTTACGATGTCGACGGAAGCGTTGGCCATTGCGCAGCCCCTAGCGGGGCTCCCCCAAATCCCACTGTAACAAAATGTCGCAGGCTGATAATGCACGCCGGTCCGGTGCGAGCGACGATCAGGTTTGCTCGATCACCTTGCGTTTCCATCTCAACTCTACAACCGCACCACCGGCGCGATCATTGCGGTAAGTCATAATCGCGCCTGTCCGTTCCAGAAGCGTCTTGGCGATGAAGAAGCCCAGTCCCAGGCCGACGTGCCCCGTCGGCGAATGCTCACCTGCCGAGCGCGAGGTGACATAGGGCTCCCCAAGCCTCGAGAGAATGTCCGGAGCAAAGCCTGGGCCGTCATCGTGGATATCGAACTCGACGACCTCGTCGTCCACGCGGGCTACGATCCAGACTCTGGATCGGGCAAAATCAACCGCATTTTCAATCAGGGTTGACATGCCCTGCCTTATTTCTGGCCAGCGGCGCAGAGAGCTCATGCCGACCTCCGGGCCGCCCTCGAACTCAAAGTCGATCCGGACGTTCGGCAGGACGTTCTGGTAAGGTGCTACCAGTTCCTGCAACAGCTGCAGAAGCGGAGCCCGGCCAGGATCAGCGTCCGCAGTCCGCTCCGGCATTTCGCCCAGCCGGCGGAGAATCTCACGGCAGCGGGCGGCCTCCGCGATCAACAGTTCGGCGTCTTCCGCAACGGCCGCGGTCGGAGGGGATCGCGCCAGCTCTCGGGCGATGACGGAAATGGTGCTGAGCGGCGTTCCGAGTTCATGAGCCGCGGCTGCGGCCAGTACGCCGAGAGACGAAAGTTTCTGTTCGCGGGCCAGAACCGAACGGGTGACATCCAGGGCCAGGGCCATGCGCGCGGCCTGGACCACGGACTGCCGGACAATTCCGGCGATCAGGACGATCCCCACAACCATGGCCGCAGCGACAGTGAGCCGGTATTCAAGCGTCAGCATCGGATCGCGGTGATCCTCAGGTTCAAGCCAGTGCAGGCTGTTCACGTGAATATTGGGATAGGGCATCGAGAAGAAGGACATCGAAACGGCGGCGATAGAGGCGAGGCCCGCCACCAGGATCAGTGGTCGCAAGGGTAGCGTGGCCGCGGCCAGGGTCACCGGGGCCAGAAGCACGATGGTGAAGGGGTTTGCGGCGCCGCCGATCAGGATCATGAGCGCCGACAGGTGAGCCACGTCGAAGGCAAGCTGCAGCGCCGCCGCACGGTCGCTGAGGATGTGTTGAAGTTGTCGAACACGCGCAGTCCACAGGTTGGCGACTATGGCAGAGGCGATCACGGCCGCAGCAATGGCGAAGGGTGCCTTGTTGCCCATGCCGAAGGTAATGGCCGCCAGAAGCATCACCTCCCCGGCGATGACCATCCAGCGGACCGTGAGCAGGGTTCGCACCCGCAGGTGGCCTTTGCGAAGATCCGCGTCGGCCCAGACGTCTTGCGCGGCTCTGGACAGGACACTATCCAACCCGGCCCGTGGACGATTAGCGGTCATTGCGGGCCACCATAGGGAAGCACGAACGTGTCCAGACGCATAATGGCCCTCTCCGCCGTACTGGCGCTCGCGCTCGCTTTGCTGGTCGGCCTGGCGGTTCGCAAGAGTGCGTCAGGTCCTGAGGCGACAGGAGTCTCGATCGGAGGCCCGTTTCAGCTGGTCGACACCTCGGGACGCACGGTCGACCAGGATCTGTTGAAGGGCAAGTGGAGCGTGGTGTTTTTCGGCTTCACATACTGTCCGGACATCTGTCCCACGACCTTGTTTGAGATGGCTCAGGTCGAGCCCTTGCTGGGCACCAGGGCCGACAGGGTGCAGACCGTGTTCATCTCCGTCGACCCGGGCCGCGACACAGTGGCGCAGGTCAAGGCCTATGTGTCCAACGACGCCTTTCCGAAGCGACTCATCGGCCTGACCGGATCTGCAGCCCAGGTGGACGCGGCCGCAAAAGCCTACCGCGTGTTCTACCAGAAGGTGGGTGAAGGCCCCGACTATCAGGTGAATCATGGCGCCTACAGCGTTCTGATGAACCCCAAAGGCCAGTTCACCTGCGTGCTGGCCTATGAGCTGACGCCGGAACAGACCGCCGCGAAGATCCAGGCGGCCATGAAGCTGGGCGACTCGGCGACATCCTGCACGGCGGACATCGAGCGCAAGTCGCGGATTGACCCTTAAGACTTGCGGAGCCTGTTAAGGTTCGTCAGGGTATGTTGCAGCGCACAAAGGCTGGGTCCACATGCTCTATTCGATGTACGAAGCCGGGTACTACGCCACCACGCCTCTGCGTATGGCGGCCCTGGCGACGCGTAATTTCTGGAATTCGCCCCTCAATCCCGCCGCCAATACCGATTTCGGGCGGCGGATCTATGCGAATGCCGATCTGTTCGCGAACCTGACCCGGCGCTACGGCAAGCCGGACTGGAATATCAATGCAGTCGTCATCAACGGCGCTGCGGTGCGGGTGCGGCCAACGACAGTGTGGTCCAGCCCCTGGTGCAAGCTGACCCATTTCGCCCGCGACCTGAGCGATCTGCGCCGGGCCGGCAAGACCGACCTCGAGCCGGCGGTGCTGATCGCCGCGCCCCTCTCGGGCCACTACGCGACCTTGTTGCGCGGTACCGTCGAAGCGTTCCTTCAGGACCACGACGTGTTCATCACGGAGTGGTCGAACGCGCGCGACGTTCCATTCGTGGAAGGCAAATTCGGCTTTCATGACTACATCGACCACATCCGCGACATGCTGCGGCAGATGGGACCAAGGCCGCACGTGGTGGCGGTCTGCCAGCCCGGCCCGCCGGTTCTGGCCGCTGCGGCCCTGATGGCCGACGACCATGAAGAGAGCCGCCCCGCATCCATGACGTTCATGGGCTCGCCCATAGATGCGCGGCTGTCGCCGACAGTGACCAACAAACTGGCTGAGGACCGCCCGTTCGCCTGGTTCGAATCCAACATGATCTACAATGTGCCGCCACCCTTCCTGGGCACGGGCCGGCGCGTCTATCCAGGCTTCGTTCAGCTGGCCAGCTTCATGTCGATGAACATCGAGAAGCACAAGGAAGCCCACCTGAATTATCTCAAGCATCTGATGGGCGATGACGGCGACAGCGCCGAAAAGCATCTGGAATTCTACGACGAGTATCTCTCGGTTTTGGACCTTACCGAGGAGTTCTACCTGCAGACCGTCGACGTGGTGTTCCAGCGGCATCTACTGCCCAAGGGTGAGCTCTATCATGAGGATCGTCGCGTCCGTCCGGAGCGGATCACCGACATCGGCCTGATGACGGTTGAGGGCGAAAATGACGACATCTCCGGGATCGGCCAGACCCAGGCGGCGCACTATCTGTGCCTGAGCCTGCCTCCCGAGATGAAGGAAGATTACGTCCAGCCCCACGTGGGCCACTACGGCGTCTTCAACGGCAAGCGTTTCCGCGAGGAGATCTATCCACGTGTGCGGGCCTTCATCCGCAGGATGGAGCAGGGCCTGCCGCGCAGGGCGGAAAGCCGAACCGTTTCCGCCGAGGTTGTGCCAATCCGGTCTAAGGCTTCAGAGGGCTGAAAACCGCCTCACGTCTTCGTTTCGCGAAACCGGATTAACGCCCTAGATTCCGTTTGGTGAGTCTCCTGCGCCCCTCCCTGCATGACGGCGACCGGCTGGAGGTAGCCGGCGCGGTGGTACGTTTGAGGGTCAACGGTCGCGCCCGACGGGTCTCGCTTCGTCTGGATCGCGCCCGCCGCGAGATTGTCGCGACAGCTCCATCGGCCCGACGCCTGGCCGAGGCCGCCGCCTTCGCGCGTGATCGAGCGGGCTGGATCAGGGCCCGGCTGGCCGAACTGCCCGTCGCGACCCATATCGGTCCAGGCGAGTTAATCGAGGTCTTCGGACAACCGGTCCGCCTCGATACTGCCGCAGGCCGCGCCCGCTGGATCGAGCCGGAAGATGGCTCCACGCCCCGGATTTGCGCCATGGGTGATGGCGAAGGCTATGCCCGCGCCGTGATGCTGGTGATCCGTAAACGAGCCGCCGAGGTCCTGACCCGGCGCACCGCCCACTATGCCGCACAACTTGACGCACCGATGCCGAAGGTGGCGCTGACCGACGCCAAATCCCGCTGGGGCTCATGCAAACCCGGCCCGGGCGGAACAGCCGGCGTGATCCGTTACTCCTGGCGGCTGGCGTTGGCACCGTTCGCAGTGGCTGACTATGTAGTCGCTCACGAGTGCGCCCACCTGCGCGAGCTAAACCACGGCCCCCGCTTCTGGGCCCACGTTCGCGATCTGGTGGGCGACGAACGCCCCCATCGCGCCTGGCTCCGGGCCGAAGGTGCCAGGCTGCACGCCTTCGGGGGGTAGTCTCTTTCCCCATCAGACGCTGGACCTCAGAACACCGGGTCGCCGCGGGGCCTTTCGCGCTGTCTGGCGGTCGGAGGCGGGGGCGGTTGGGGTTCATCGAATTCCGACGGCGGCGTCTCGATCGGCGCGCCCGGGTCCTCACCAGCCAGAATCTGATCGATAGGGCTCTCACCCTCCGCCGCCGGCAGTTCGCCGCCAGGAATGGGCTGGACCTTCAGGCGGGGCAAGGCCGCCGTCATGTAGTCGCGCCAGATGCCGGCGGGCGCGCCGCCGCCGGTGACCCGTCTCATGGGCTTGTTGTCGTCCTTGCCTACCCAGACGGCGGTGACGAATCCGCCCGTGTAACCTACAAACCAGGCGTCCTTGTAGTCACTGGTGGTGCCGGTCTTGCCGGCCAGATCGTAGCCCGCGACATTGGCCCGTGTTCCGGTGCCGCTCGTAACCACGCCGCGCATCATGGAGACCATGTAGGATAACGCCGGTTGGCTGATCACGCCCAGGCGGGGGCCGCGATCGACACCGCGATCATAGAGCACCCGGCCCGTCGCCGTGCGGATGCGCTCGATCCCGTAACCCTTTGCGTAGACGCCGCCATTGGCGAAGGGCGCATAGGCCTGGGCCATTTCCAGCGGGCTGACTTCGACGGCGCCCAGCGCCATTGAGGGGTCCTGTTGTATGTCTGAGGTGATGCCGAGCCGGCGGGCGGTAGACGCCACGTTGGAGGCGCCCAGTTCCTCGGTCAGACGCGCCGCCACCGTATTGACCGACTGGGCCAGCGCGACCCGGATGGTGATGGGACCCAGGAATGCGCCGGTATAGTTGCGCGGCTCCCAGTTTCCGATCTTCAGCGGCTCGTCGACCACCGGTGTGTCCGGCGTGCGACCGGCCTCCATCGCCGTCAGATAGACAAAGGGCTTGAATGCCGAACCCGCCTGGCGGCGCGCCATGGTCGCACGATCAAACTGGGTCTGGACATAGTTGGTCCCGCCCACATAGGCGCGGATGCGGCCCTCACCGTCGAGAGATACCAGCGCGCCCTGCTCCACGCCCTGGCCCACAGCTGCGGACACCCCACGCAACACGGCCTGCTCCGCGCTGGCCTGCAGTGGAAGGTCAAGTGTGGTCTCGACGACGAGGTCCTCGGCAGGCTCTCCCACCAGAGTCCGGACCTGGTTGTCTACCCAGTCGGTGAAGTACTGCGCGCGCTGGTTGGCCAGCACTGGATTGACCCGGACGCGGACCCGGATCGCCTCGGCCCGTTCTGCCGGGGTTATGAAGCCCGACTGCACCATTTCATCCAGCACGATGGTGGCGCGGCGCGCGGCGCGGTCGGTGGAGGCCACCGGCGAGTATCGCGAAGGCCCCTTCATCAGCCCCGCCAGAAGGGCGCTCTCGCCCAGGCTTAGCCTGGCGGCAGGCTTACCAAAATAGCGCTGGGATGCCGCCTCGATGCCATAGGCTCCAGCGCCAAAGTAGACCCGGTTGAGATAGAGTTCGAGGATCTGTTTCTTGGAAAACTTCGCTTCCAGCCAGACCGCCAGAATCAGTTCCTGCGCCTTGCGTCGATAGTTCTGGTTGGGAGTGAGGAACAGGTTGCGCGCAAGTTGCTGGGTGATGGTGGAGCCGCCACGCAAGGGGCCCCCTTCCCCCTTCCGGGTCATATTGTAGTACTGGCTGCGCGCGATGCCCCACGGGTTGAACCCGAAATGCCAGTAGTACCAACGGTCCTCGATGGCGATGAACGCCTTGGGCACATAGTCCGGCAGGCTTTCCAGCTTTACCGTGGCGGCTGCCTGACTGCCCCGCACGGCCAGCAATCCGCCGGACCGGTCCAGGTAGGAGATCGAGGGCTGGCGCCGTGTATCATAGAGCTGAGATGTGTCGGGCAGATCAACCGCGAACACCGCGAAAAAGGCGACGACGAAAATCAGCCCCCAGACGCCTAGCACCAACAGAGCGTATATCAGCTTCTGCAGCAGCGTTCGCCGCAGGCGCGGCGGCTTTCCAGTGGCCATGGATGCCTGGTCCCGTCGATCAAAGGGCCGCCCACCCGGCCCTGCCATATCCTGAACGCCACGGAACGCTCAACAGGGTTGACGAGACATGAACGCGCCGTAGCGCCTCTTTT
>NZ_JBILRO010000093.1:0-11425 GCF_044372605.1 Phenylobacterium sp. | reverse complement strand
CGAAAGCGCCCGTCACCCCTGCAAAAGCGCATAGCGACGCTGCGGAAAACGTTGTTGCCGGATCGATCTTAACACTGTTATCTTAGCGTTGTTCAGTTCGGCGTGCGCCTAGGGTGGGGATACCCGAAGCGGCCACAAACGCGGCGAACCGGGCCGGTACTCAAATCCTTGACGCCGATACTCCCCGAAACGCTGGAGGGCTCAATGAAGCTCCAACTGATTGCGGCCTGCGCCGCGCTTGCCACCTTCACCGCCGGAACCGCCTTCGCTGCTGACACTGTCACCGTGAAGCTCTCGGCCCCTGTCGCCGCAAAGACCAAGGTCATCGCCGGCGGCGCCGTGTTCAACTGCGAAGCCGACGCCTGCGTCGCCATCGCCAGGTCCCAGACCTATTCGGTCGCCACTTGCAAGATGATCGCTGACAAGGTCGGCATTGTGACCTCCTTCGCCGGCGCCAAATCGTTCGACGACGACAAACTTTCCAACTGCAACGCCAAGGTCATGGCCAAGGCCGGCGGCACGACCACGCTCGCCAAGCAGTAACCCAAGCTCCCAGCAGCTCTACCTTGAGCTTCTGTCGCACTGGCCCGCCGGGAA
Source organism: Phenylobacterium sp. (assembly GCF_044372605.1). GTDB lineage: Bacteria > Pseudomonadota > Alphaproteobacteria > Caulobacterales > Caulobacteraceae > Phenylobacterium. The sequence goes on along the minus strand of NZ_JBILRO010000093.1, from coordinate 10,828 downwards.
ACCGGCGGGCTTTTTTTCAGGTCCATCGTCAGCTTGGTCGCTGCGAGCAGTTTTGGCAGCGGCAAAATCACTGGGATTGCGTCAACTTTAGCCGGTGATTGCCGACGATCTCACCCAGTTCTCGCAGGCCCTTGCCGCCGATCTTTACCTCGGCGTGCGCTTTGCGGATCGCTTGAAAAACTTCAATCGCGCGAGGCTCACCGAAGCCCAGTTCGGTCGGGTACCCAACGACCATGACATAATCCCAGGCTGCGTTCTCGCCAGTGTCTTCCAGCAGCCAGTAAGATGTGAAAATCCCGTTCTCCACACCCTTCTGGTCCATTGGGAACCAGTTTGCGCGAATGTACTTGCCGAGGTCATCGCGTAGCCCAGGCTTCGCCTTAAGGAGCGTATGTTCGTAAAGCTTTGTACCGGTGGCGACGCCGACGTCCGCCAGGGCGACGGTGGCAATGCTCGGTGCAGCAAGACACGTCACAACGAAGGCTAGGCTTCTGCGCCTCGAGACCCGGATCATTTCAGTTTTCCATTTCGACCAACCCCAAGGGTGGTCGACACCAGATGGCCATTTTGGGGCGCCTATCGTGGCTCTTTTGCAGCAGCGACGTCAAACGGTCGATCACCCCTTGTCTATTCATCACCGGCCAACTTCCCTCCCAGCCTCGCCGGCGTCGCCACATAACCTCACCCCCTCAGTTGCGGCGCACAAGAACGCATGCTAGTAGGCGCGCGGCTTTGGGACAGGGGCTCTCTACCGCTCCAGAACCAATGTGCTTTTTTTAAGCATTTTCAAGCCTTTAGCCGCAAGGGACTGACCCGTTTGCGGCACGTGAAACGCGACCCGGGCGGATATCAGTGGCCGAAGATTCCAATCTGTCGAATGTGGGCGCCCGTTACGCCCAGGCTCTATTCGATCTGGCGAATGATCAGAAGGAAGTGGCAGCTGTCGAGGCTGACCTCAATTCGCTGAAGGCGGCGATTGCCGATTCGAAAGACCTGCGCACCCTGCTGGGCTCGCCGACCTTTGGTTCCGACGACAAGGCCAAGGGGCTTGCCGGCATCGCCGCCAAGGCGAAGTTCAGCGCTACCACGAAGAAATTCCTTGGCCTCCTGGCCGCGAATGGTCGCGCCGCCGCCCTGCCGGCCGTGATCACCGCCTTCGCCAAGCTGTCGGCCGATGCCCGTGGCGCCGTGTTCGCCGAGGTCACCACCGCCGTCGCGCTCAGCGCCGCCCAGGAGAAGGGCGTAGCGGCCGCGCTCCGCCAGTCGCTGGGCAAGGACCCCGAAATCACGACCCGCGTCGATCCCGCCATCCTCGGTGGAATCAAGGTGAAGGTCGGTTCCCGTCTGTTCGATGCTTCGCTTCGTTCGAAGCTCGACTCCCTCAAGTTCGCCCTCAAGAGAGCGTAAGACACATGGACATCCGCGCCGCCGAAATTTCGGCCATTCTCAAGTCGCAAATCGCCAATTTCGGCGAAGAGGCCGACGTATCCGACGTTGGCTCGGTGCTGTCGGTCGGTGACGGCATCGCCCGCGTCTATGGTCTGGACAACGTCCAGGCCGGCGAAATGGTCGAGTTCCCCAAGGCCGGCGTGAAGGGCATGGCGCTGAACCTGGAACGCGACAACGTCGGCGTCGTGATCTTCGGCCAGGACCAGGCGATCTCGGAAGGCGACGAAGTCCGTCGTCTGTCGGAAATCGTGGACGTGCCGGTCGGCCGTGGCCTGTTGGGCCGCGTCGTCAACCCGCTGGGCGAGCCGATTGATGGCAAGGGCCCGCTGAAGAATGTGGCCGAACGTCGCCGCGTGGACGTGAAGGCGCCTGGTATCATCCCGCGCAAGTCGGTGCACGAGCCCGTGCAGACCGGCCTGAAAGCCATCGACACCCTGATCCCGATCGGCCGTGGCCAGCGCGAGCTGATCATCGGTGACCGCCAGACCGGCAAGACCGCCGTAGCGATCGATACGATCCTGAACCAGAAGGAAATCAACGCCGGCACGGATGAGAGCGCCAAGCTCTACTGCATCTATGTCGCCATCGGTCAGAAGCGCTCCACCGTCGCCCAGATCGTCAAGACGCTCGAGGAGCGCGGCGCTCTGGACTACACGATCGTGGTTTCGGCCACGGCTTCAGAGCCTGCCCCTCTGCAGTTCCTGGCGCCCTTCGCGGGTTGCGCCATGGGCGAGTGGTTCCGCGACAACGGCATGCACGCCGTCATCATTTACGACGACCTTTCCAAGCAGGCCGTTGCATACCGCCAGATGTCGCTGCTGCTGCGCCGCCCGCCGGGCCGCGAAGCCTATCCGGGCGATGTGTTCTATCTGCATAGCCGCCTGTTGGAGCGGGCCGCCAAGTTGAACGAAGCCAATGGCTCCGGATCGCTGACGGCGCTCCCTCTGATCGAGACCCAGGCCAATGACGTTTCGGCCTATATCCCGACCAACGTGATCTCGATCACCGACGGTCAGATCTTCCTGGAAACCGACCTGTTCTTCCAGGGCATCCGCCCGGCCGTGAACGTCGGCATCTCGGTCAGCCGCGTGGGTTCGTCTGCCCAGATCAAGGCGATGAAGGCCGCGTCCGGCCCCATCAAGGGCGAGCTGGCGCAGTATCGGGAAATGGCCGCCTTCGCCAAGTTCGGCTCTGACCTGGACGCCGCCACCCAGCGCATGCTGGCCCGCGGCGAGCGTCTGACCGAGCTTCTGAAACAGCCCCAGTATTCGCCGCTTTCGGTCGAAGAGCAGGTCGCGGTGATCTACGCCGGCACCCGCGGCTATCTGGACAAGATCCCCACCAGCCAGGTCGGCCGTTTCGAGCGCGAACTGATCAGCCATCTCCATGGCAAGCACCAGGGCCTGCTGGACAAGATCCGCATCGAGAAGGACCTGAAGAACGTCGAGGACGATCTGAAGTCCGTGCTGGCCGCTTTCGCCAACACCTTCGCATAACGACCGTCGCAGGGAGCGAGTAGCCGGCGATGGCCAGCGTCAAGGAAATGCGCAATCGGATCGGAAGCGTGAAAGCCACGCAGAAGATCACGAAGGCTATGCAGATGGTGGCGGCGGCGAAGCTGCGCCGCGCGCAGAACGCCGCCCAGAACTCCCGGCCCTATGCCCAACGCATGGCCGCTGTGATCGCCAATCTGGCGGCGGGCGTATCGGGCGATGGCGCGCCGAAGCTCCTGGTTGGCACCGGGTCGGACCAGCGGCATCTGGTGGTGATCGCCACCTCCGACCGCGGTCTGGCAGGCGGCTTCAACACCATCATCGTCCGCGCCGCGCGTCAGAAGATCGACGCCCTGCTGGCGGCCGGCAAGGACGTGAAGGTCCTGACCGTGGGCCGCAAGGCCCGTGACCAGCTGCGCCGGATCCACCCCACCCGCATCGTTGGCGATTTCGAGGTTGGCGGAAATCCGTCTCTCGGCGTGGCCGAAGAGGTCTCGAGCAAGATCCGCGAGATGTTCGAGGCCGGCGAGGTCGACGTCGTCCACCTGGTCTTCAGCCAGTTCAAGTCGGTGGTTACGCAGATCCCGACCGTCCGCCAGTTGATCCCGGCTGAAATCCAGACCGGCGCGCCGACGATCGATCTGAAAGGCGCGTCCTATGAGTACGAGCCGGACGAGGAAGCCATCCTCGCCGATCTGCTGCCACGAAACATTACCACCCAGCTGTTCTCGGCCATGCTCGAGAACCAGGCTGGCTTCTTCGCCGCCCAGATGACGGCGATGGACAACGCCACCCGCAACGCCGGCGACATGATCGCCAGCCTTACCCTGCAGATGAACCGAGCCCGCCAGGCGCAGATTACCAAGGAGTTGATCGAGATCATCTCCGGCGCCGAAGCGATCTAAGCCGAACCGAGAGAACCAGACATGGCCACCACCACCGCTGCCAAGAAGCCCGCCGCCGCCAAGGCCCCTGCGAAAAAGGCGCCTGCCAAGGCGGCCTCTGCTCCGGAAGCGACCGCCACCCAGGCCGTCGCCACCGGTAAGCTGGTGCAAATCATCGGCGCCGTCGTTGACGTCGAGTTCACCGGCCATCTGCCGGCGATCCTCAGCGCGCTGGAAACCACGAACACCGACCAGCGCACGGGCGAGCCCTTCCGCCTCGTGCTGGAAGTGGCCCAGCACCTGGGTGAAAACACCGTTCGCGCCATCGCCATGGACACCACCGAGGGTCTTACCCGCGGCCAGCCCGTGTATGACACCGGTCGTTCGATCACCGTGCCCGTGGGGCCCGCTTGCCTGGGCCGCATCATGAACGTCATTGGCGACCCGATCGACGAAGCCGGCCCGATCAACTCGCCGTTCTCGGCCTCGATCCACCGCGAGGCGCCATCTTTCGCCGAGCAAACCACGTCGGCCGAAGTGCTGGTGACGGGGATCAAGGTTATCGACTTGCTCTGCCCCTACACCAAGGGCGGTAAGATCGGTCTGTTCGGCGGCGCAGGCGTCGGCAAGACCGTGACCATGCAGGAGTTGATCAACAACATCGCCAAGGCCTACGGCGGCTACTCGGTGCTGGCTGGCGTGGGTGAACGCACCCGCGAAGGCAACGATCTCTACTACGAGATGATCGAATCCCACGTGAACATGGACCCCCGCGAGAACAACGGTTCGACCGAGGGCTCCAAGTGCGCCCTGGTCTACGGCCAGATGAACGAGCCTCCCGGCGCCCGCGCCCGGGTCGCCCTGACGGGCCTTGCCCAGGCCGAGTACTTCCGCGACGAAGAGGGCAAGGACGTGCTGCTCTTCATCGACAACATCTTCCGCTTCACCCAGGCCGGTTCGGAAGTGTCGGCGCTTCTCGGACGCATCCCCTCGGCTGTGGGCTATCAGCCGACGCTGGCCACCGAGATGGGCAACCTCCAGGAGCGGATCACCTCGACCTCCAAGGGTTCGATCACCTCGGTTCAGGCCATCTACGTGCCCGCCGACGACCTGACTGACCCGGCGCCTGCCGCTTCGTTCGCCCACCTTGATGCGACCACCGTGCTCAGCCGCGATATCGCCTCCCAGGGCATCTTCCCCGCCGTGGACCCGCTGGACTCCACGTCGCGGATCATGGACCCGTTGGTGATCGGCGAAGAGCACTACAATGTCGCCCGTCGCGTTCAGGAAACCCTGCAGGCCTACAAGGCCCTGAAGGACATCATCGCCATCCTGGGCATGGACGAACTGTCGGAAGAGGACAAACTGACGGTCGCCCGCGCCCGCAAGATCAGTCGCTTCCTGTCGCAGCCGTTCCACGTGGCTGAGCAGTTCACGAACACGCCCGGTGTGTTGGTGAGCCTGGAAGACACCATCCGTTCGTTCAAGGCGCTGGTGGACGGTGAGTATGACCACCTGCCGGAACCGGCCTTCTTCAACGTCGGTACGATCGAAGACGCGGTCGCCAAGGCCGAGAAGCTGGCGCAGGAAGCATAGGGTATGGCCGAGAAGCTTCACTTCTCCCTGGTCTCGCCGGAACGAGAGTTATTCTCCGGTCTCGTGGACCAGGTGGATGCGCCCGGTTCCGAAGGGGGCTTTGGCGTTCTGGCCGGACATGCACCGTTCATGACAGCGCTGAAGGAAGGTCCCGTCAGCGTTTACAGTGATGGCGCGGTGACGGTCTATGAGGTTCGGGGCGGGTTCGCCGATGTGACCCCGGACGGCCTGACGATCCTGGCGGAGCACGCCGAAGCGACCACGAAGTAAGCGTTCGATATTATTGCCGTAATTTTGACGCGTAGAGGCCTTGCCTCGGACGTCTAGCTCAAGTTTGATGCCGCGCTGAAGTTAGGGAACCTCTCCATGCGTCTCGCCGTCTCCAGTCTTATCCTCGCTGCCGGCCTCGCGACGGCCTCCAATGCCCAGGAGCAAAACGCCGCCGCCGCCGCTCCGCCCCCGGCCCCGGTCGAAGCACCGGCGCCTGAGGCCGCGCCTCCCGCCCCGAGCCTGCCGACGACCGGAAACGGGGCGGAGGCGATTGCGGTCCTTGAAAAGATCTGCAAGCCCTCGGTGCGCGGCGAAAAACTGGACGTGCTGGCCAAGGCAAACGGTTACAAGCTGAACCGCCGGGAAGGCACCTGGACCCGGCAGCTCGGCGCTGAAAAAGGCTACTCGATCATCCTGTTCCCCCCGGGTTCAAACAAGGGCGTTTGCCTGACCGAGTTCCGCTATCCGATGGGCCAGGACGTCGAAGTGTCCAAGGCTCTGAACGTTTGGGCTTTTGTCCATCAGCCGCCGCTCGATCCCACCGCCAACTATACGCAGGCTCAGGATCCTGATGGCTTGAAGCGCGTACGCCGGTCGTGGGAGCACCTGACGGCGACCGGCAGCATCGGCCTGAACTTCTCAACAGTGCGCAAGCCGGACGATACGCCGCTCAGCCCCAAGTATGACACGGCCACGATGCAGTACCAGGAACGCACATTCTGATCACCCCGGCGGACGCAGCCGGCCTGGTCGGCGTCCTTGCGATCCTGATTGCCTATGCTGGCGCCGCCATGGGCAGACTGGATCCCAGAAAACCCGTCTCCCTGCTGGCCAACCTGCTGGGCGCCAGCGCGATCCTCTATTCGCTGTTCACCGAGGCGTTCAACCTGTCGGCGGTGGCGATGGAAGGGGCGTGGGTGCTGGTATCCGGGATCGGCCTGATTCGTTGGGCGATAGGACGCCGAAAGCCTCCGGCGTGACCGTCAGGCGCTTACCGGGAGCGGCTGCGTGGCCAGCCAGTCGAGTGTGGCCCCTGCCACGGTTTCCCAGCCGTCCTCACCGATCAGCCAGTGGCTCATGCCCGGCATGACGGCATAGGTCGCGCCAATCCGTTCTGCCGTCTGTCGGACCGTATAGACCGGATGAACAACATCGCGCTCACCGGCGATCACCAGCGAGGGCATCGGCAGTACGCCAGCGCCAACGCTGGTGCTCATGAACGGATCCAGCCACCAGTTGAGGACCTCGCGGATCGCGCGCCCGCTCTCCGGGCAAAGTCGGTCAAGTATGGCCGCCTGTTCGGCCCTCGGCACCCGGTCGAGCCCATGCGAGCGCATCAGGCTACGATCCGGCGCCACCGATCCCATCCAGAACGGATCGGCCAGCTGCACGCCGAAAGCGGTCACAGCCTCCTCCATCGTCGAGCCGTGGATCCCCCAGGGCGCGGACGGCGCAAGCAGAACCAGCGCCCGCGCCTTTACCCGTCGCGCCGCCAGCTGGCAGATCAGGCCACCCAAGGAGTGGCCCAGCAACACGGGCGCTTCACTGAGGGATTCGCACAGCTTTACGATGCTCGCCGCATAGTCGCTCACAGAAAGCCCGGCCGCTGATCGGCCGACCCCTCGCCCAGGCAGGTCCGGGGTCAGCACGGTCCAGCCCGCCGCCTCATAGGGTCCACGGAAGTGCTCGAAAGCCCAGCCGCCGCAGAAGGCGCCGTGAACCATGACAACGGTCGGCAAGGTGCTCCCCCCAAGTGAACCTCAAACCTCAACTCTAGCCGGATTGCTCCGGATAGGGGGAAGGAATCAACATGTCGCAACACCCGGCGAAGCAAATGGCCTGAACGCCGCCACCACCGCTTCATAGGTCGCGCGCTTGAACGGTACGATCAGGTCGGGAGTCTCCGCCAGATCGGCCCAACGCCAGGCCTCGAACTCAGGTTCATGGTGGGCGCCCAGGTCGAACTCTGCCTCATCGCCCTCGAAACGGAACGCGAACCAGACCTGCTTCTGACCCTTGAAGCCCCTCGCCCGTTTCGAGCCGGCGAAGCCATCCGGATACTCATAGACGATCCAGCCCTCGGTACGGCCCAGGACGGTGGCGCTGACGGCGCCGGTTTCCTCTGCGAGTTCGCGTCGCGCTGCGGCCTCCAGATCCTCCCCCTCGTCGATACCGCCCTGCGGGAACTGCCAATTGTGGGGCGCAGGCGTCTGGACCCGCCGACCGATCCAGACCCGCCCGTCGATGTGGAACAGCACGACACCGACGTTGGGTCGATAGAGGTCGAGATCGTTCATCGCTTGACGGTCAACGCAGATGCCGGCGTCAGCTGATATCCCCGCTCCTCCACCGAAGCCGCCCATGCCGCGACCTTCTCCAGCGTGATCGGATAAGCGAAACCAGACCCAAGCGCCTGTCCCCGTTGCAGGGCGCCTGCTTCAAGAGCTGCCAATTGCTGGTCGATATCGGCGCCCGAGCGCTTGCTGTCGATCACTCGCTCCGCCGATGCCCGAGGGATACCGCCCGCCTTGCCCGCCGCCGTCCCGTCGTCGACGAAAGCCAGGCCGCGTCCGCGAACGGAACTGGCGAAGGCGTCGTAGGCGGCGGGGCTGCCAAGGAACCGCGCCCCCAGATAGTTGGTCAGGCCGAAGTAACCACTGGCCTGCGACAGGATCCACTCCAGTTTCTTGACCGTCTCCAACGGTTGGCCATCGGCAAGCAGGGTGTAGGGGCCAGGGTCGTTGTCGGGATAATTCTCCGGCTCCATCGGCGTTTCGAGCAGAACCTCATGGCCCCGCGCGCGAGCCATGTCGATCCAGCGTTGCAAACCCTCAGCATAGACCACGAACGAGAGCGTCACCTGTGGCGGCAATGTATCGATCGCCTGTTGGGTCGTACGCGGATTGAGCCCAAGACCGCCGATCACCAGGGCGACCTTTGGGCGTCCATTGGCTGTAAACGGGCGCGCATAGACCTGGGCCGGCGTGCGACCATCGGCGGCGATGATCGGCAGAAGGCCGCCCGGGCTAGGCGAGGAAAACCCCAGAATTGGGGCTGGCGGCAGTGCGCCGCCCGCAAACACAGGCATTGCGCCTGGCGTCGCAGGCCTGGGCGCCGCGCGGTTGGGCGACAGCGGACGTTCGGACAGACGGACCACGTCTTCATAGATGCGAGGAGCACCCTTCGCGGGTCTCAGGGCGTCGCGCCAACCATCGGGCGCCTCACGAAACACTGGCTCAAGAGGCGCCCGGAAATGGTCTGCGGCACCCATCGGGCCCAGCAAGGCGAACACGGCGACAACGGCGCCCAGAAACATCAGCGCCGCGCCGATCAACCCGACCAGCGGATTGCGCACCAGCTTGCCGACTTCCACCGACGGAAGCTTGATCCCGGGCAGCTTGATTTTGGGCAGGGCGATAGCGGCCAAGGGTCGGCTCTCCTAAGCGGACGATTTAGCCGGACATGGTTAACGCGGCCTTGCCCGCGCCCAAGCGCAGCCTGCCAGAGACTACTTCTGTGCGGGTGTAGCCGCGACGGGCTTCGCCTCGGCGATCCGGGCCTTGCTCATCACTTCGGCCATTCGTGCGGTTGGTTTGGGTAGCTTTGGCGTCAGGGCCACCGATCCATAGCGAAGCACATCGGTCGCTCGAGTGATCTGGAAGTCCTTCTTGGCGTCGAAGGTTTCCGGCGGCGCCTCGGCGGGCTGGTGGGCGCCCCGACGCACCTTGCCCTCGTCGGCGTTCAGCGCATTCTTGAACGAGGCCTCCGAAAACTGGAATGCTCTATTGGCGATAATCTGGGCTTCGTCCCGGGTGAGCGCGACCTCGAGATTGGGCTCGATGCCGGTCTTCTGGATCGAGCGGCCGGAGGGCGTGTAGTATTTCGCAGTGGTCAGCTTGAGCGCGCCATCGACGCCGCCCCTGAGTGGAATCACAGTCTGCACGGAGCCCTTGCCGAAGCTGGTGGTCCCCACCAGTTCGGCGCGCTTGCGGTCCTGCAATGCCCCAGCGACGATCTCGGACGCCGAGGCCGAGCCGGAGTTGATCAGCACCACCAGGGGCAAGCCACCGGTCATATCGCCCGGACGCGCGTTATAGCGTTCCACATCGCGTGGATCGCGGCCTCGCTGGGAGACGATCTCGCCACCCTCCAGGAACAGGTCCGAAATGCCCACCGCCTGATCGAGCAGCCCGCCCGGATTGTTGCGCAGATCGAGGATCAGGCCTTTGATGTTGGGGTTCTTCGCCTTCAGCTCGACGAAGGCGGCTTCGGCCTCGTCGGTGGTTTTCTCGTTGAAGGCGCCGACGCGCAGAACGCCATAGTCACCCTCCATCCGGGCGGACGCGGACTTGGGTTTGATCACTTCGCGGATTAGCTTGACGTCAAAGGGATCGGTTTTCTCCCTGGCGATCGTCAGGGCTACGGTCTCACCCGGCTTGCCGCGCATCTGCTTGACGGCCTCGGTGACGGTCAGACCCAGAACGCTCTCGCCGTTCACAGCCGTGATGTAGTCGCCGGCCTTGATCCCGGCGCGGAAGGCAGGCGTGCCGTCCATCGGCGAGATCACCTTGACCACGCCATCCTCGCTGGTCACCTCGATGCCAAGGCCGCCGTACTCGCCGCGCGTCTGATCGCGCATGTCGTCGAAGGACTCCGGGTCGAGATAGCCTGAGTGGGGGTCGAGTGAGGTCAACATGCCGTCGATGCCGGACTGTATCAGCTTGGTGTCGTCCACCTCGCTGACGTACTGGCTCTCGATGATCTTCACGACGTCGCCGAAGAGGCCGAGCATCCGATAGGTCTTGGCCTGCGGCTGCGCTGCCGCCATGGCCGCCTGGCTTACATAGGCCATGGATCCTGCGCCGAGCACGAACGCCGAAGCGCCGATCATGAGGTACGTCTTCATGGCCTGCCTAACACTCCCTTTAGGCGGATTTCGCCGCCTGTCACACAGACTGTAACAACGGCATTGAGGCCGCAATCAGCCCGTGATGTTACTGCCCGGATTTCGTTCCCCCTGCCGGTTCTGGCCGAGCCAGCGGGAGGGGTCCACTGGCGACCCCTGCTCCCTGACCTCCAGATAGAGCCCCGCGCCGGACTGTCGCCCGCCTGTGGCCCAGCCCAGAGGCTGCCCTT
>NZ_JBILRO010000202.1:0-6466 GCF_044372605.1 Phenylobacterium sp. | reverse complement strand
ACGAAGGACGTAGAGCGCGGCCTTGGGCCAGTATTCGGTCGCCGGCGCCGTGGTGAAAAACCCGAGCGCAACGACAGTGACCACCAGCGACGCGATCAGGCCCGGCTCGATCCGCAGCAGCCGCTTGAGGAGGTAAGACTTCGGGTCTCGCTGGTAGCTGCCCGTGACCAGATAGCCGCTGATCACGAAGAAGATCGAGACGCCGAGCGCGCCCAGATCCTCCACGCCCCATATCCGCACGGGCGCCTGCCCGGCCAGCGGGTAGGTATGGCTCACCACCACAAGCAGCGCCGCGATCAACCGCATCAGGTCGAAGTTCATCGACGCAGCGGTAGCACGGGAATCAGGGTTTCCACCCCATCCGGCTGCGCAAAATCCCGATCAGGCCTTGACGAACGGTTGGCTCAACGTCGGCTTTCCAGTGAGCGTCAGCAACGCGTTGGCGACGGCGGGTCCGATCACCGGCGTTCCGGGCTCACCGACCCCGGTGGGCGGGTTCGTCGATGGCAGGATGTGGGTTTCCACCGTCGGAGCCTCGGAATTGCGCATCACCCTGTAGGTATCAAAATTCCCCTGGTCGACCACGCCATCGGTCAGGGTGATCTCGCCGTAGAGGGTCGCCGACAGACCGTAGCAGGTTCCGCCTTCCATCTGGGCGGCGATCTGATCGGGAGAGATGGCCGTGCCGCAATCGATGGCCGTGACCACGCGGCCCACTCTGGGCTGGCCGTTTTCCAGCTTCACCTCGGCCACCTGGGCCACCACCGAGCCGAAGCTCTCGTGAACCGCGACGCCGCGGGTCCAGCCGGCCGGCGCAGGCGAACTCCAGCCCGCCTTCTCCGCCACAAGATCAAGCACAGCGATGTGGCGCCTGGCGCCAGCCTTTTCGTAAAGGGCGCGGCGGTAGGCGATCGGGTCCTTGCCCGCCCGCCTGGCCAACTGGTCGATGGTGTGTTCCATCACATAGGCCGTGTGGGTCGCGCCCACAGAGCGCCACCAGAGCACGGGCACGCCGACGTCCGGCATGATCAACTGGGCGTCGACGATGGGCGTCGCCTTCAAATAGGGCGATCCCAGCGCGCCTTCGACCGCGGTGGGATCTATATCCCCGCCGGACATGCCAGGAGGCGCCCCCTTCATGATCGACTGGGTGACCACCCGATGACGCCATGTCGCCGGGAAGCCTTGCGCGTCCGTGGTCACGCGAACCGTGTGATGGACGATGGGCCGGTAGTATCCTGCCCGCATGTCATCCTCGCGGATCCAGACCAGTTTCACGGGCCGTCCGCCGCCCACCTTCCTGGCAATATGGACACACTCGGTGACATAGTCTGACTTCAGGTTGGCGCGGCGTCCGAACGAGCCGCCGGCGAACAGGGTTTCGATCTGGATCGATCCCGGCAGCGCCTTGACGATACCGGCGGTGTTTATCTGGTCCATGGTGGGCGATTGCGATCCGAACACCAACCGGGTCGGGCCCTTGCCCACCATGGCCACGCAGTTCATCGGCTCCATAGTGGCGTGCGCCAGATAGGGGAAGTCGTAAGCGATCTCCAGCGCATTGCTGCCGGCGGCAGCTTTGGCGGCGTCGCCCTTGGAGTCAAAGGGCTTCCAACCGCCTTTTTCCGGGGCAGCGGTCTTGCCGGAAGCCAGATCCCTGAAGCTGTCCAGAATCTGGGCCGAGCCACGGGTCTCCGCCTTGGCTTCATCCCATTCGACCTTCAGCGCCTCTCGGCCCTGGCGCGCCGCCCATGTGTTTTCCGCCACGACGGCGACGCCGGTGGGGATCTGATGCACGGCCACGACGCCTGCGATCTTGCTGGCTGCGGCGGCGTCGAACGACTTCACCTTGGCACCGAATTTCGGAGCATGGGCGACCATGGCCACCAGAAGATCAGGACGCTTGACGTCCAGGGTATAGGTCGCAGCGCCCGTGCTCTTGATGCGCGAGTCCTTCCGGCGGACGCGATCCGTGCCGATCAGGGTGAAGGTCTTGGGGTCCTTCAGCAACGGCGCTTCGGGTGGCGTGATCCTGGCCGCTTCGTCGAGGAGATCTCCGAACCCGGCCTGCTTGCCCGAAGCGTGGCTCAGGACCCCGTTTGCGACCCTGATCTCGGCGGCTGGAACACTCCATTTCGCCGCAGCGGCCTGCACGAACATGGCCCGCGCCGCGGCGCCCGCCGTGCGGAGTTGGGTCCAGGAATTGAAGATCGCCGACGATCCACCGGTGCCCTGGGCGCCGCCCGTCATGGAATTGCCGTAGAGCTTGGCGTTGGCGGCGGCTTGCTCCACAGAGACCCGGGACCAGTCCGCGTCCAGTTCCTCCGCCGCGATGGCGGCCAGACCGGCATGGTTGCCCTGTCCAAACTCGATGTGCTTCGAGATCACCGTGACCGACCCGTCGGCCGCGAACTTGAGGAAGGGGCCAAAGGCGCCGACCTCGACCTTGGACCCGGCCGAAAGGATGTCGCCGATCGAGCATCCGACCAGCAGGGATCCTCCGACCAGGGTGGCGCCGACCACCAGCGCCTGGCGGCGGGTAGGTGCGCGAACGATATCCGTGAGAGGCTTGTTCATAGCGCTCGCTCCTAGGCCTTGGCCGCTACAGGCTGAAGGGCTGGCCCGGCGGCCACCTCTTTGATCGCCGCGCGGATGCGCTGATAGGCGCCGCAGCGGCAGATGTTGCCATCCATGGCCGCGCTGATCGCGGCGTCATCAGGCTTCGGGGTCTGGGCCAGCAGCGCCACCGCGCTCATGATCTGGCCTGATTGGCAGTAGCCGCACTGGGGCACGTCCAGTTTCACCCAGGCTTCCTGCAGAGGGTGCGTCCCGCCCAGGCCCTCGATGGTCGTGATCTTGGCGGCGCCAACCGCCGATACCGGCATCTGGCAAGACCGCATCGCCTGGCCGTCGACAAGCACCATGCAAGCGCCACATTGGGACACGCCGCACCCGTACTTGGTGCCAGTCAGCCCTAGTTCATCCCGGAGCACCCATAGCAACGGCGTATCGGGGGCCGAGTTGACGTTCAAGGGCCGTCCGTTCACATCCACCGTGGTCGCCATGGGGCGTCTCCAGTTGCCTGATTTGAGGTCAATCCTAACGCCGTTCAGACTATCGCGTAAATCCGGCCTTGGTCGATTGTCGCCCATTACGCTAATCCGTACCGAGCCTACGAAACCCGCAGGAGAGTCCATGTTCCGTGTCGTCCCCCTCGCCATCGTGCTGACCCTGGCCGCCGCCCCGGTGCTGGCCGCCGATGGCGCGCAGCTGTTCAATATGCAGTGCAAGATGTGCCACGGCGGATCCGTGATGGGTCCAAGCCTTGCGGGCGTCGCCGGCGGCAAGATCGGTGCGGGCGCCTTTGCCTATTCACCGGCCCTCAAGGCCAAGGGCGGGACGTGGACGGACGCCAATCTCGACACCTACCTGAAGCAGCCTGCAACCTTCGCGCCCGGCACCAAGATGCTGATCAATGTGCCGAACGACGAGAACCGGGCCGCAATCATCGCCTATCTGAAGACCCTCAAATAGCCTCATGGACGCCTTTCCCGCCTTCTTCCCGCTGGCCGGCCGTTCGGTGGCGATCGCAGGCGAGGGCGAAGGGGCCGAGGCCAAGGCGCGGCTGTTCGCAGGCTCACCGGCGCGGGTGGTGAGACTTGGCCCTACTCAGGCGCTCGATTCCGGGAACTACGTCGGCGTGGCGCTGGCCTTCATTGCCGGTGATGACGAAACCTGGGCGCGCCAGGCCGCAGACGCGGCTCGCGCGGCGCACGTGCCCGTGAACGTCGTCGACCGCCCGACGCTCTGTGACTTCACCACCCCGTCCATCATTGACCGCGGCGTCGTCGTCGCGGCGATCGGCACCGGCGGCGCGTCGCCCATGCTGGCGACCATGCTGCGCCAGGACATCGAGGCCCGGACGCCTGAGGGGATCGGGCGGGTCGCAGAGCTGTTACGGACGACGCAGGATGAGGTGCGTGCGGCCTTCCCGGAGGCGGGCGCTCGCCGCAGGTTCCTGCGCGCGGCGTTATCCAGTCCGGCGGCCGCGGCCGCTTCGGCGGGCGCAATGAACCAGGCGACGGCTTTGCTGCGCGCGATGTTGACCGCTGGCGACGCGCCTGTCGGAAGCGTCAACTATGTTGAGGCTGCCGGTCCAGCCGAACGCCTGACCCTCAAGGCCGTCCGCGCCCTGGCAAGCGCCGACGTGCTGGTCTGTGACCCGGACATCAACCCGGACGTTCTGGCGCTGGCGCGCCGTGACGCCGAGCGCCTGGACCCGGCGAGCGTCGCGCAGATGCGGCAATGGACGCTGTCTGGACAGTTGGTGATCCGGCTGGTGGGCGCCGGCGACTGGCGCGCAGAGCAAGCCAGGCTGGACGCCGCTGCGGTACGCACCGAGGTACTGCCCGTCGCCCGTTAGACCTTCCCTGCGCCCCGCCTAACGATCCAGCGGTCGTCCCTTCGTCTCCGGCAGCAGGAAGAAGCACACCACCACCGACAACGCCGTGAAGGCGAACGGGTACCAGAGGCCGGAGTAGATATCCCCCGTTGCCGTCACGATGGCGAAGGCCGTGAAGGGCACGAAGCCTCCGACCCAGCCGGTGCCCACATGGTAAGGCAGCGACATCGCCGTATAGCGAACGCGGGTGGGGAACAGTTCCACCAGACTGGCGGCGATGGGGCCGTAAAGCGCGCATGCAGCGACCACAAAGACAAACATCACCCCCAGCGCGCCCCAGATGTTCATGCGCTTTGGATCAGCCTTGGTGGGATATCCCGCCTGGGCCAGGGCGGCCTTTATGCGCGTCTCCACGCTGGCCTTGACGGCCTTTGCGACGTCAGGACTAAGGCCCACGGCTGAGGTGGACGGCACCGTCCATGCGCCGACCCGCACCATCGCCGTCTGCCCCGGGACACCGGCTTCATTGCGGTAGGATACGCCGGCGTTGGCCAGGGTCGACTTGGCGATGTCGCAGGCCGACAGGAAGCTGGCCTTGCCGACCGGATCGAACTGGAGGGAGCAATCCGCCGGATCGGCGATCACCACCACCGGCGTCCGGGCCTCGGCCTCCGCCAGTGCTGGATTGAGGGTCTGGGTCAGCAGGTGGAAGCCCGGGAAATAGGCCACCAACATTAGCACCATGCCAAACATCATCACGGTCTTGCGGCCAAGCCTGTCCGAAAGCCAGCCGAACACCACGTAGAGCACGGCGCTAATGGCCGTCATGGTCAGCAGTATCAGGCTGATGGTCTCGGGCGGCACCTTCAGGAACCGCTCCATGAAGGTCTGGGCATAGAAGAATGAGGTGTACCAGACCGCGCCCTGGGCAAACATCACGCCCACGAGGGCGATCAGCACCAGTTTAAGGTTGGGCCAGCGTCCGAACGCCTCGGTGAAGGGCGCCTTGCTCTCGTTGCCCTCGGCCTTGAGCCTGGCGAACTCGGGGCTTTCTTTCAGCTTCACCCGCATCCAGATGGAAATAGCGAGAAGGACCCCTGAAAACAGGAAGGGTATCCGCCAGCCCCAGGCGTCGAAAGCCTCGTTGCCCACAGCCAGACGGGTCAGAAGGATAACGATAAGCGCGCCGAACAGGCCGAACGCTGCAGAACTCTGGATCCAGCTGGTGGCCTGACCGCGCCCGTTGGCGGGCGCATGCTCGGCCACATAGATCGCCGCGCCGCCATACTCTCCGCCCAGCGCGAAGCCCTGGATGATCCGCATCAGGATCAACAGGATCGGCCCGATCAGTCCGGCCTGGTTGTAACTGGGCAAAAGGCCGATCGCGACCGTGGCGCCGCCCATCAAAAGCACCGTGGCCAGGAAGGCGCCCTTGCGGCCCTTGCGGTCACCGATCCGCCCGAACACGAGGGCGCCCAGCGGCCGGAACAGGAAGCCGGCGCCGAACAGCGCCAGCGCGGCGGCAAATCCTGCAGTTTCCGGCAGCCCGGTGAAGAAGGTCTTGGAGATGACGCCCGTCAGGCTTCCAAAGACGAAGAAATCGTACCACTCAAAGGTCGTTCCGGCGGAGGACGCCGTGATGACGGTGCGCAGGGATGTGGGCTTGTCATCCGACTCTGCAGCCTGCGCAGCGGGCTCCGTCATGCTCTCGTGTCCTTCCCAATGACTGAATCATCGTTGATCTAGCACCGGTTCGCCATCACAGGCCAACCCGTCGTTCGCGGCCTCCCGGTGGGCCGACCGTGGATCCAGGGCGACTTACTTCACCCCGACGTAGATTTTCAACAGATCGAACAGATAGTCGCGCCCTGCATACAATAACGATGCACGCACTCGCTCGTTGAGGCCGTGAACGCCATTGCCGTCCGGGTCGCCAAACAGCCCGGGCACACCATAGATCGGCAGTTTGACCGGGCCGAAGTAGAGCGCATCCGTCGCACCCGAAGACATGGCCGGCAACAGCGGCACTCCAGGGAAGTGCCTGGCGGCCACGGTCTTCATCGG
>NZ_JBILRO010000201.1:0-6478 GCF_044372605.1 Phenylobacterium sp. | reverse complement strand
GCGTAAGGACCGGCCGATGTTCGACCGTCCCCGCGTGTTCTCTGTTCATCCCATGGATGTCCTTAAAGATAGTGAATCCGCCACTGGAGGGCCCTTGACCAATCCATCACCCACCACCACCCCCCGCCTCGACGCCCTGGGCCTGTCGCCGGATCGGCCCCTCGTGCTGATCGATGTGGACGAGGTGCTGGGCCTGTTCATGCAGGGTTTCGGCGACTTCGTGGCGACCCGGGGGCTGGAGATGCGGGTCGATAAATTCGCGCTGTTCCAGAACATCTACCGCCCCGGCGAGCGCCAGCACATCGACGCGGTCGAGGGCAAGGCGCTGTTCGACACATTCTTCGCGGGCCATTGCGACCAGATGGAACCCGCGCCAGGCGCCATCGATGCGCTGAACCGGCTGTCAGCCCATGCCGAATTGCTGATCCTCTCCAATGCGCCGGCCCCTGCCGAACGCCTGCGCACGAACTGGCTTCGCAAACATGGCCTGAAGCATCCGCTAATCCTCAACTCCGGACCCAAGGGGCCGATCGCGGCTGGCCTCATCGCCCAGACCCTGCACCCTACGGCCTTTGTGGACGACCTCTTGGGCAACCTCGATTCGGTGGCCGACCACGCGCCGGAGACAGCGACTTTCCAGCACGTCGCCGACCTGCGACTGCGCGGGTTTGCGCCAACCTCGGACCGCCATCAGCGGATCGACGACTGGGAAGAGCTGGGCGCGGCCATAGAGCATGCGGTGCGGCGATAGGTGAAAAGCACCGACCTGCCGCCAAAAATGTGCACTTACCAGCGTTCGAGGCGCCCACTAATTGTCTCAACGGTTTGTGCGGAATAAGGACACCGGCATGATCAAGCGGCGAGACCTCATCACGTCCGGAGCCTTCGCGTTTTCGGCCGCCGGGATGGCGCAAGCCACGCCTGCGGCTGCGGCCCAAGCCTCCCCGCTCGTAGGCGCCTGGGCGCTGGCAAAGGCCGTGACTGTCGGCGCAGATGGTAAGCCGGGGCTCTGGATGAGCCGAACGCCTCCCTATAGCGGCCTGATAATGTACGGCCCCACCGGGCTTATGTCGGTCCAGATGGCCTCGGCGCGCGCCAAGAAACCCCGCGATGTGGATTTTGCCAAGCTGCCGGCGGATGAGCAGGTGGTCTATCTGCAGTCCTACTACGGGTACTATGGACGTTACGTCTTCGATTCAGCCGAGTCGGTGGTTACGCACGAAGTCGTCTCATCTCTGGATCCAAGCGAGATAGGCGCCGTGCTCCGACGGCGCGTCCGGCTCGAGGGTGATACGGTGACACTGACAACCATCACCAATGGCCCGACCCACAACGAACTGACCTGGAAGCGAGTCTCCACTCTGCCTTAGCACCGCTACGCTCGCGCCGGTTTATGGCGACGAGCCCCCGCGTCAATCCAACCAAATTCCGCTACACCTGTCCTATGATCCGTATCGGCGTGGACATCGGCGGGACCAAGATCGAGGCCGCGGCGCTGGACGCGCTGGGTCGCTTTAACGCGCGTGTGCGAGTCCCCACGCCGCCCGCCTACGAGGACCGTCTTGACGCTACCCGAACCGCGGTGCTGGAAGCCGAGCGTCAGGCGGGTGTGCTTACTGCGCGCATCGGCGTCGGCGGGCCGGGATCTCCCTCTCCCGTCACCGGCCTCATGCGCAACTCCAACTCGACGGTGCTGAACGACAAGCCGTTTCCGGCAGACCTCGAAAGGGTCCTGGGGCGACCGATCCGCTACGCCAATGATGCCAACTGCCTGGCGCTGTCCGAGGCGACAGACGGCGCAGCGGCGGGCGCGGGCGTGGTCTTCGGTGTCATCATCGGCACAGGCTGCGGCGCCGGGATCGCCGTTGGCGCTCAGCCGGTTCCAGGTCGCAATCTGATCGCCGGCGAGTGGGGTCACACTCCCCTGCCCTGGCCACGGCCCGATGAGCTGCCAGGACCGTCCTGCTGGTGCGGCCGGCGCAACTGCCTGGAACTCTGGCTCAGCGGCACAGGTTTCGCCCGCGAGGCGGGACAATCCGCCGAGGCCGCCGTCGCCGCCGGAAACAACGACGCCATTGACCGCTACATTGACCGTCTGAGCCGCAGCCTCGCGGTCGTCGTGGATATCCTCGACCCTGACATCATCGTGCTGGGCGGCGGGATGTCCAATATCGAGCAGCTCTACGCCGACCTGCCCGCCGCCATCGCCCCGCATGTCTTCTCCGATGTGTTCACAACGCCGGTGGTGAAGGCCCTGCATGGCGACTCATCCGGCGTGCGCGGCGCGGCCTGGCTCTGGCCGCTGGAGCCCGGGGGATGAAGGCCTTCTGCCGCGACTGCTTCTGGACCGGCGAGGACGCCGTCCGGCGCTGCCCGACCTGCGCCTCGCCCAGGATTGTCGCCCACCCGGAGCTGGGCGACCTGACCATCGCCCACATGGACTGCGACGCCTTCTACGCTTCGGTGGAAAAGCGCGACCGGCCCGAACTTCGGGACGTGCCGGTCATCGTGGGCGGCGGCCAGCGCGGGGTGGTGACCACCTGCTGCTACATCGCCCGCATCAAGGGCGTGCGCTCGGCCATGCCGATGTTCAAGGCGCTGGCGGCCTGCCCCGAAGCTGTGGTGATCAAGCCGGACTTCACGAAATACCGCGCCGAAAGCAAACGCATCCTCGGCATGGCCTCGGAACTCACGCCCCTGATCCAGAACCTGTCGCTGGACGAGGCCTGGATGGATCTCTCGGGCACTGATCGCCTGCATGGCGCACCGCCGGCGATCACGCTGGCCCGGCTGCAGGCTCGGGTCGAGGCCGAGGTGGGGATCACCGTCTCCATCGGTCTCGCCCCCAACAAGTTTCTGGCCAAGATCGCCTCGGAACTGGACAAGCCACGCGGCTTCTCCGTGCTCGGCGCCGAGGCTAAAGCCTTTCTGGCCGGCAAGCCGGTGCGGATCCTGCCCGGCGTGGGCCCGGCGACGGTGGCCAGCCTGGAGAAGGCCGGCTTCCGCACCGTCGGCGATCTGGCGCGGGCGGATCGCAAGGCGCTGGCCGACCGCTGGGGCGCGCAGGGTCTGCGGCTCTTTGATCTGGCCCATGGGCGCGATGCGCGCGCCGTCAATCCGAACGAGGCGCGCAAGGCGATCAGCTGCGAGACCACCTTCAATGCCGATCTCAGCCGCATCGAGGACCTGGAGGACCAGCTGTCCCCCCTCTGCGAACGGGTGGCCCGTCAGGCGCGGGCGGCGTCTGTGGCCGGGCGGGTGGTCACCCTCAAGCTGCGCGGCACGGACTTCAGGATCGTCACCCGCCGCCGCACGCTCGCCATCCCCACCCAGACGGCCCACACCCTGTTCCAGGTCGGCCGCGAGCTGCTGGCCGCCGAGGCTGTCGGCAAGCCCTGGCGCCTGATCGGGATCGGGATCGCCGATCTGGTGGATGAGGAGGCCGCGCCCGACGACTTCTTCGCTGGCGATGAGCGCAAGGCGCTCGCCAGCGAACGCTCGCTCGACGTCCTGCGGGCGCGGTTCGGCGCGGACGTCGTCACCTCCGCCCGGAACCTCCGGACCAGGGCTTCGCGCGACAAGGGCTGACCATACCCCATGCTCAAATTCAGGCGAATGGCGCCAGAAACGTCACAAAGACGATTCAACCCTTCCAAAAGTCGCGATCTTCCATATCTAATCGAACTCCGGGGCGTACCTCTCGGGGCAGGAGACAGTTCACATGAGCGAGCGGAAGGAAGGTGATACGGACACCGGCGTTCGCTCGACGGTGATCACCCAGACCAAGCCCAAGGTCCAGAAACCGGCCATGTACCGGGTTCTTATCCTGAACGACGATTACACGCCGATGGAGTTCGTCGTGTACGTGCTCGAGCAGTTCTTCAACAAGTCGCGCGAAGATGCGACTCGGATAATGCTCCATGTCCATCAACACGGCGTGGGGGTCTGCGGAATATTCACCTACGAAGTCGCCGAAACGAAAGTCGCGCAGGTGGTCGATGCGGCTCGCCGTCATCAACACCCCCTTCAGTGCACAATGGAAAAGGACTAGGGGCATTTGCCTTCATTTTCCCGCCAACTCGAAGAATCCCTCCACCGCGCGGTGGCTTACGCGAACCAGCGAAAGCACGAGTACGCGACGCTGGAGCACCTGCTCCTCAGTCTGATCGATGACGAGGACGCCACCGGGGTGATGCGCGCCTGTGAGGTCGAGCTTCCGGCGCTCCGCACCACGCTCACCAACTATGTGGACAATGAGCTGAAGTCCCTGATCGTCGACGACGGCGAGGACGCCAAGCCCACCGCCGGCTTCCAGCGCGTGATCCAGCGCGCGGTCATCCACGTGCAGTCTTCCGGCCGTGAGGAAGTCACCGGCGCCAATGTGCTGGTCGCCATCTTCTCCGAGCGCGAGAGCCACGCCGCCTACTTCCTGCAGGAGCAGGACATGACCCGCTACGATGCGGTCAACTACATCGCCCACGGCATCGCCAAGAAGGCCGGCGCCAGCGAGGCCAAGCCCGTCAAGGGTGCCGAGGAAGAGGACACCAAGCCCGCCGCCAAGACCGCTGGCGAGGCGCTGGAAGCCTACTGCGTCAACCTCAACGAGAAGGCCAAGCAGGGCAAGGTCGACCCGCTGATCGGGCGCATGTCCGAGGTCGAGCGCTGCATCCAGATCCTGTGCCGCCGCACCAAGAACAACCCGCTGCTGGTGGGCGACCCCGGCGTCGGCAAGACCGCCATCGCCGAAGGCCTGGCTCGCAAGATCATCAACAAGCAGGTGCCGGAAGTCCTGGCCGGCGCCACCATCTTCTCGCTCGACATGGGCGCGCTGCTGGCCGGCACCCGCTACCGCGGCGACTTCGAGGAGCGCATCAAGCAGGTCGTCAAGGAACTCGAGAACCACCCCGACGCGGTGCTGTTCATCGACGAGATCCACA
Source organism: Phenylobacterium sp. (assembly GCF_044372605.1). GTDB lineage: Bacteria > Pseudomonadota > Alphaproteobacteria > Caulobacterales > Caulobacteraceae > Phenylobacterium. Next base: position 1,541 of record NZ_JBILRO010000201.1, on the reverse strand, counting down.
CCGTCATCGGCGCCGGCGCCACCTCGGGCGGGGCCATGGATGCGTCAAACCTGCTGAAGCCGGCGCTGGCCTCCGGGTCGCTGCGCTGCATGGGCTCGACCACCTACAAGGAGTTCCGCCAGCACTTCGAAAAGGACCGCGCCCTGGTGCGCCGGTTCCAGAAGATCGACGTGAACGAGCCGACCATCGAGGACACCATCAAGATCCTCAAGGGCCTGAAGATCTACTACGAGGAGTTCCACAAGCTCCGCTACACCAACGACGCCATCAAGGCGGCCGTCGAGCTGTCGGCCAAGTACATCAACGATCGCAAGCTGCCCGACAAGGCCATCGACATAATCGATGAGGCCGGCGCCTCGCAGATGCTGGTGCCGGAAGGCAAGCGCAAGAAGATCATCGGCCTGAAGGAGGTCGAGGCCGTCGTCGCCAAGATCGCCCGGATCCCGCCAAAGTCGGTGTCCAAGTCCGACACCGAGTCCCTCAAGCAGCTGGAAGCCGATCTGAAGCGCGCCGTCTACGGCCAGGAAGACGCCATCGACCAGCTGTCGTCGGCCATGAAGATGGCCCGCGCCGGCCTGCGCGACGCCAACAAGCCCATCGGCAGCTACCTGTTCTCCGGCCCCACCGGCACCGGCAAGACCGAAACCGCCCGCCAGCTGGCCTCCACCCTGGGCATCGAGCTCCTGCGCTTCGACATGAGCGAATATATGGAGCGCCACACCGTCAGCCGCCTGATCGGGGCGCCTCCCGGCTATGTGGGCTTCGACCAGGGCGGCCTGCTTACAGACGCCGTCGACCAGCACCCGCACTCGGTGGTGCTGCTGGACGAAATCGAGAAGGCCCACCCGGATGTCTACAACATCCTCCTTCAGGTCATGGATCACGGCCAGCTGACCGACTCGAACGGCAAGAAGATCGACTTCCGCAACGTGGTCCTGATCATGACCACCAACGCCGGCGCCTCCGATGCCCAGCGCAACGCCATCGGCTTCGGCCGCGGCAAGCAGGAAGGCGAGGTCGAGGAAGCCCTCAAGCGCGTCTTCACGCCGGAATTCCGCAACCGCCTCGATGCCGTGGTGCCCTTCAAGCCGCTGACACCGGAAATCATCCGCCAGGTGGTCCACAAGTTCGTCATGCAGCTGGAAGCCCAGCTGGCCGACCGCCACGTCACCATCGAGACCTCGGAAGACGCCGCCGACTGGCTGGCCAAGAACGGCTTCGACGAACTCTACGGCGCCCGCCCGCTCGCCCGCGTCATCCAGGAGCACATCAAGAAGCCCCTGGCCGACGAGATCCTCTTCGGACGCCTGGTCAAGGGCGGCCACGTCAAGGTGGTGCTCCGCGACGGCAAACTCGCCTTCGACGTCGAGGGCGACGAGCGTGAAAAAGGCGCCCCGGTCATCGAAAGCCCCGCTGAACCCGAACTGGCGGACTGACCGACCCTACCTCCCCCGCGCCTGGAGGCCCCGCTCGATACGAGGTTGAAGGCAAAGGCGGCGCCATCAGGCCTTCGCCCCTTGTGGGAGAAGGTGGGCCGCGCA
>NZ_JBILRO010000022.1:0-23402 GCF_044372605.1 Phenylobacterium sp. | reverse complement strand
GCCTGAATTACGCAATGGTCCCACAAGGGGCGAAGGGTTGGGCCCACCATCGTTGCGGGCGGGTGCCGAACAGGGCCCTATCCACCCCGCTGCATCTCGGTATCCACAATCCGCTGCAGGGCCACATAGTCGGTCTTGCCCGTGCCGAGCACCGGGATTTCCTGCACATGAATGATCTTGCGCGGAACGGCCAATTCGGGTGCGCCGATGGACTTGGCGTGGGCGATCACGCTTGAGGGGTCGGCGTCGCGCCGGTCTGTGACCAGGATCAGCCGCTCGCCCTTTTTCGGGTCAGGCAGGGAGACCACGGCATGGCGGCTGTCAGGCCAGACGGCGGACGCCAGATCCTCGGCGGCCGTCAGCGACACCATCTCGCCGCCGATCTTGGCGAAGCGTTTGACGCGCCCCATGATCGTGATCCAGTCGTCGTCGGTGATAGAAACGACGTCGCCGGTATCGTGCCAGCCCTCGCTCGGTGGATCGATTCCGCCGTTGGCGTTTAGGTATCCAGCCATGATGTTCGGCCCTCGCACGAGCAGCTTGCCGCCGCCGGGAATGCCTTCCACGGGCTCAAGCCTAGTTTCCACGCCGGCAAGCAGCCACCCGACGGTGCCGCGCCGGTTATCGGTGGGAATGTTGCAGGCGATGACGGGGGAGGCTTCGGTTGCGCCGTAGCCCTCCAGCAGCGGGATCGGCCCGAACTTCTCGTGGAACATGTTGTGCGTTTCTTCCCGCACCCGCTCGGCGCCGCAGACAGCGAAGGCCAGGCCCGACAGTTCGTCTGGCTCGGCGGACCTCGCATACTGGTTCAGGAAGGTGTCGGTGGCGAAGAGGACGTTGGCCTTGGTGTCCTTCACCAGCGGCGGAATCTGCTTGATGTGCAGCGGCGAGGGGTACTGGATTGACTTCATGCCGCCCAGGATCGGCAGCAGGGCTCCGGCGGTAAGGCCGAAACAGTGGAAGATCGGCAACGGATTGAACCACACCCAGTCGCGGTTCATCGGGAACAGCCCTTCGATCTGGCGCGCATTGGTCACCAGATTGGATTGGGTAAGCACCACGCCTCGGGGTGCGCCAAAGCTGCCGGACGTGAAGAGGATGACCCCGGGATCCGACGGCGTGGTTGCAGCCCGGAACCGGCTGGGGAACGCACCGGCCGTAGCGGCGAACAGCTTGTCGGCCAGGCCGACGGTGGCGCGCACGTCTTCGAGATAGACCACTTTGGTCAGGGTCTCGAGCGCATCGATAAGGTCGTGCAGCTTGCCCTGTTCCACGAACCGGTGGGACGTCAGCACCGTCTTGACGCCGGCCAGTTCGCAGGCGGCCTTCAGGTTGCGGATTCCCGCCGTAAAATTCAGCATTGTCGGCACGCGGCCAAACGCATGCAGTGCAAAGAACGTCACCACGCCGCCCGAGCTGGACGGCAGCATCACGCCAACCCGCTCCCCGCGCGCAGTAAAACCGGAAATCTTGCGGCCGAGCGCAAACGCCGCCCGGATCAGATCCGTGTAGCTCAGCGGATTACGCTCCTGATCCTCGAGGATCAGTTTTTTGGCTCCATAGGTCTTCGAGGCCGCGATCAGCGCGTCAAAAACTGTGGACTGCGCCAGGGCGCTGTCGAACGCACGCAAGGGCGCGTCTCCCGTATTGTTGTCGTTGGCCGAGAGCCTATCGGCTGGCGCGCGTTGTGGAAAGATCGGTGTCGTCGCATTTGTCCAGACGAAGCCTGTGCTTGATCCGGACGTCGCGAAGGACGATCTAGAGACCATGGCCGTAGTGATCGACACACTGAAGGTGCCCCGTCCGCGTCACCCCGAGAAGCAGGCGCGGCCGGACACGCCACTGCTTCGTAAACCGGAATGGTTGCGCGTCCGCGCGCCGGGCTCTGCCGGCTACAACGCCACCCGCGAGATCGTGAAAAGCCACGGGCTGGTGACGGTCTGCGAGGAGGCCGCTTGCCCCAACATCGGCGAGTGCTGGTCCAAGAGCCATGCCACCATGATGATCATGGGCGAGACCTGCACCCGCGCCTGTGCTTTCTGCAACGTCGCAACCGGAAAGCCCGAGCCGCTGGATCCCACCGAGCCCGCGCGCGTGGCCGATGCGGTGGCGAAGATGGGCCTGAAGCATGTGGTCATCACCTCGGTGGACCGCGATGACCTGGCCGACGGCGGCGCGGCGCATTTCGCCGCCGTGGTGCTGGCGATCCGCGCCGCAGCGCCCGGAACGACCATTGAGATCCTGACGCCGGACTTTCTGCGAAAGCCCGTTGAGGGCGTGTTCGGCCTGATCGACGCCCGGCCGGACGTGTTCAACCACAATCTGGAGACCGTGCCGCGCCTGTACCTCAGCATCCGTCCGGGCGCCCGGTACTACAACTCGCTGCGCCTTCTGGAACGGGTGAAGGAACGCGACTCCACCCAGTTCACGAAGTCCGGGATCATGGTGGGCCTTGGCGAGGCCAAGGAGGAGGTGATGCAGGTGATGGACGACATGCGTTCCGCCGGCGTCGACTTCATCACCATCGGCCAGTACCTACAGCCTACGCGCAAGCACGCCGCTATCGACAGGTTCGTGCATCCGGACGAATTCCACGCCTATGAGGAAATCGCCCGGGCCAAGGGGTTCCTCATGGTCTCGGCCAGCCCGCTGACCCGCTCCTCGCACCATGCTGGCGAGGACTTCGCAAGGCTCCAGGCCGCGCGCCAGGCCCGGGACTCAGGACGTTAGGTGCGCCACCACGTCTCCAAGGTCTTGCCCTACACGCCCGAGCAACTGCTGGAACTGGTCGGCGACGTTGATCGGTATCCGGAATTTGTGCCCTGGATCAATGGCATGCGGACCTGGAACGCGCGGGATCTGGGCGAGGGCGTCGATACGCTGGACGCGGAGGCCGGCGTGGGTTTCTCGTTCCTGAAGGAACGGTTCGCGACCCGGGTGCGGCGGAACAGAGCCGTCCAGAGCATAGATGTCAGCCTGCTGTCCGGGCCCTTCCGCAAGCTTGCCAACCGATGGGAATTCTTCGAGGCCGAAGGTGGAACCCGGGTCGAGTTCGACATCGATTTCGAATTCAAGTCGCGTTTGCTCGACGGGATGCTGACGGCCAATTTCCACCATGCGGTGGACCGCCTGATGGCCTGTTTCGAGGATCGCGCTAGGACGCTCTACGGCCCGCCATCCAGCGGGTAAGGCCGAAGAGACCAAGACCGATGGCCAGAACAGCCAGCAGGGGCGGCAATTCCTTCGTCGCGCCTAACGCCAGCACACCCGAGAACAGGATCGCTGTGGCCAGGGCGATGGGCCCTGCGGCCGGAAGGCGGAACTGGGGCTGCGGCGCATCGGCGCGGCGGGTCATCCGGAACAGGGCCACACAGCAAAGGATGTAGGCGACCAGCCTCGTAGCCGTCGCGAACGTCAGGGCGCCGATCAGATCGCTGAAAATCGCGAAGCCGAAGGACAGTCCGCTGGACACCAGGATCGCGATCCAGGGCGTACGCCAGCGTTCATGAACGCGCGCCAGGACCGCCGGGAGCTGCCCCTGCTCGGAAATGGCCAGCAACATCCGCGGCATGGAGATCAGGATCCCCAGGATCGTCCCCAGGATCACGGCGCCGGCGCCCAGCGACACGGCAAGCGCGCCGAACGAGCCAAAGAGCTGACGGCCGGCTTCGGCCAGTGGACGGTCTGTCGCGGCCGGCTCCGCCAGAACGCCCACGCAGATCAACAGCACAGCCGCATAGGCGAACGTGACGGCCGCCACGCTGCCGATCAGGGCGAGAGGCACATCGCGCTTCGGATCCCGGGATTCGCCAGCCACCACGGAACCGCGCTCGAAACCGGAGTAGGCGAACAGGTAGATCAGGATCGCCTGGGTCAGGGTGGCCGGCGGCGGTGGCGCGTCGGTCACGATCAGTCGGTCTGGTTGAACAAAAGCGACGCAGGCCACCAGAAAGGCCAGCACGAATCCGACCTTCAGGAGCACCAGAGTGTTGCTGGCCCCGGCGGAGCGTCGGATACCGGTCAGCACGATGGTGGAGAGGGTGACACCAAGTCCCGCGATCAGGACCAATCGCGGCCACCCTTCACTGATCTCCGGGACGAAACCGGCGAGATAGCTGACAAGCAGGTTGGACAACGTCGCGACCGACAGGGCCTGGCTGATCCACAGGAGCCATCCGACCGAGAAAGCCACCGTCGGCGGCAAGACCTGCCCGGCATAGACATAGGGGCCACCAGTGGCCGTGAATCGACTGCCCAGATCAGCAAAGCAGAGGATCAGCGGCATCAGGATGAGAGCGCTGATGCCCAGGATCACAAAGCTCCAGTCTCCCGCCAGCCCGAAAACCTTCGACGGCGCTGCCAGCATGCCCGCGCCCATCATGGCGTTGAGCAACAGTCCGACAAGATCGCGACGGCGCAGAGCCCGAATGAGATGGAGCGTTTCCGTGGAGGCGGTCATCCTCTCTATCTAGACCATGCGGTCCCGCATCGCCTGCAAGGCGGCCTGAACCGCAGCCAGCTGGATCTCCTCGCGTGTTTCCACCTCGAAGAGTTCCTCCTGGTGAATGATCCGCTGGTTGGAACGGGCTGTGGCGATGTGCACCAGACCGACCGGCTTCATCCGGGTACCGCCGCCCGGACCGGCCACGCCGGTGATCGCGACCGCGATATGGGCGTTTGAGGCTTCCAGCGCGCCCTCCGCCATCATTCGGGCGACGGGTTCGGAAACCGCTCCCAGATCTGCAATAAGGTCGCCGGGCACGCCCAGCATCTCCTGCTTGGCGCGGTTGGTGTAGGTGACGAACCCGCGTTCGAAAACGTCAGACGCGCCCGGGATCGAGCAGATCGCCGCCGCCACCAGCCCGCCCGTGCAGCTTTCCGCCGTGACAATCCGGAGCGAACGCTCCCGCGCCTCGTCGATCAGAAGGCGGGCGAGGGTGACAATCTCCAGATTGAACATAGGCGCTAGGTCTCTTTACCGGTTGGATTACACCACAGAGCATCGCTCCTCCCTTCCGATCAAGGCGATTCGAGACCCATGACCACGCTTGCGGCCACCGCATCGGCCAGACCGGCCCCACCCGCGCTGTTCGCGGTGACCATTTTCACCAGTGCTGCGCTCGTATTCCTGGTGCAGCCGATGGTGGCCAAGCTGGTCCTGCCGTTGCTGGGTGGGAGTTCGTCGGTCTGGAACACCAGCATGGCGTTCTTCCAGATCGCCCTGCTGGCGGGATATGCCTATGCGCACCTGCTGCAGCGCGTGGCCTCAATTCAGCGGCAGGCGATCATTCACTGCGCCGCTCTGGTCGTGGCCGCCCTTGTGCTGCCGTTGCGGGTGAGCGAACTGGCCGGGCCGCCGTCGTCCGACAATCCCAACCTCTGGCTTCTCACCGTCCTGACCCTTTCGATCGGCGCGCCCTTCGCCATCCTGTCGGCTACCGCACCGTTGGTGCAGGCCTGGTACGCCCGGACAACTGGCGCTGTGGAGGGCAAGGAACCCTACGCGCTCTATGCGGCGAGCAATCTCGGCAGTCTGATCGCGTTGCTGGCCTATCCAATCGCCGTGGAGCCGGCCCTTACGCTGGTCGGGCAGAGGTTCGGCTGGAGTGCGGGCTATGGTTTGTTTGTCGTCCTGATCGCCAGCCTCGGGTTCGCGGTCTCGCGGGCTCGCTCTGCCTCGACGGACCAGTCGCCGGGGGCTGTCGGCAAGACCTCCTGGCGCGACCGGCTGATATGGATCGCCCTGGCGGCCATCCCGTCCAGCCTGATGCTGGGTGTAACGACCTACATCACCACCGATGTGGCTTCCGCGCCGTTCCTCTGGGTGCTGCCACTGGCGCTCTATCTGATCACCTTCATCGTCGCTTTCCAGGCCAAGCCCGCGATCTCGCCGGCTCTGACGCTGACGCTGCAAGGCGCAGCGCTTGCCGTCTGTGCAGCTCTGCTGCCGTTCCGGAGCACCTTCTTCGGGCTACAGTTGTTCATCCATCTGGCCGCGTTCTTCCTGACGGCGCTGATGTGCCACCAGCGGCTGGTGGCGCGCAGGCCGGAACCCGGGCGATTGACCGAGTTCTACCTCTGCCTCTCCATCGGTGGCGTTGTGGGTGGCGGGTTCAACGCCTTCTTGGCGCCGGTGATGTTCCCGGATGTCTGGGAGTATCCGATCATCCTGGTGCTCGCCTGCCTGGCCAGGCCCTGGGGCAACCTCAATCGGATTCCCATCTGGAACTGGTCCCTGCTGATCCTTGGCGTTGGGGCGGCGGTGGCCACACCGATCGCGGTGACATTTGCATCGTCTCAGCTGACCACCGAAACGATCGTCGGCGCTTTCGACCAGTCGGAACTGTTCGACATGGCGATGAAGGGCCTGCTGGCCCTGGCGGTCATCTCGGCCTTCCTGGTCCGGCGACAGGCGCTGTTCTTCTTCGCGATCATTGCAGTACTGTCCTACGCCGCTGAGACAGCTGCCGACCGAACTGACACGCGCCAAAGTTGGAGAAGCTTCTTCGGGGTGCTGAAGTTGTCCCAGACCCAGGTTCCCAGCCTGGGCGGGACGGTCAAGATGCTGGCCCATGGCACGACCCTGCACGGCGCCCAGGCGCAAAGACCAGAGTATCGCTGTCGGCCGCTGGCCTACTACACCCCGCGTACGCCTATCGGGCAGGTGTTCACCGCCATGGCGGCGGCGCGGCCCAATCTGCGGATCGGCGCTGTGGGCCTGGGAACCGGATCAGTGGCGGCCTACGTGCGGCCCGGCGACCGGCTGACGTTCTTCGAAATCGATCCGCTGGTGGTCAAGGTCGCCAGCGACCCCGCAAATTTCAGCTACACGAGCGAATGCGCGAAAGCCCCGGTGGACTACGTCATCGGTGACGCGCGACTGACGGTCGCAAAACAGCCGGCGGGGTCGTTTGATATCCTGCTGATCGACGCGTTTTCATCCGATGCGGTGCCGGCGCATTTGCTGACGGTGGAGGCGGTGAGGGGGTACCTGACCAAGCTGAAGCCTGACGGCATCCTGATCCTTCACCTTTCGAACCGGAACCTCGACCTGCTGGGGCCGGCGCAGTCGGTAACCCGCAAGGCCGGCGGTTGGGCCCTGGTTCAGGAATATCGGCCGGACAAGGACCCGATGGGCACATGGGAGTCGCCGGAAGACGCAGTCATTGCGGCAAACAGCCGTCAGGCGCTGGCCCGGTTCGCCGCCGACAACCGCTGGCGGCCGGCCAATCCGTTCCTCGTGCGCCCCTGGACGGACGACTACACCAATCTGGCGGGGGCCATGTACGCGAACCTGAAAGCGCGGTGGGTCTGGCTGCCCTGAGCGGATCAGGCCAGCGTTTCCACCATCACAACCGCCTGCGCCATCAGGCCCTCTTGCCGTCCGGTGAATCCCATGCCCTCGGTCGTGGTGGCCTTGACGCTGATCTGGCCGATCTGAAGGCCGGTGATGTCGGCGATGCGGGCCCGCATGGCGTCGCGATGCGGGCCGATCTTCGGGCGCTCACAGACGAGGGTGAGGTCAATGTTCACGACCCGCCCGCCCTGGTCGGCCACCAACTGCATGGCGTGGGCCAGAAAGCGATCCGATGAGGCGCCTTTCCATTGCGGATCGGACGGCGGGAAATGCTGGCCGATGTCGCCCTGCGCTATGGCGCCGAGGATGGCGTCGGTGAGCGCATGCAGCGCGCAGTCGGCGTCGGAGTGGCCAATCAGCCCCTGATCGTGGGGAATACGCACCCCGCAGAGCCAGACGGCGTCGCCGGGGCCGAAGCGATGGGCGTCAACGCCCTGGCCGATGCGGGTGATACGGTGCGCTCCTGCGAGGTGTTCGGCCATCAGGAAGTCCTCCGGATAGGTCAGTTTCATCAGCATGGGATCACCCGCGACCATGGCGATCCGTCCACCGGCCCGCTCAAGGACCGATGCATCGTCAGTAGGCTCCAGGTCCGCCGGCCAGGTGCGATAGGCGGCTTCCAGCGCCGCGCGCCGGAAGGCCTGGGGGGTCTGGGCTCGCCAGAGGCCATCGCGAGACACGGTCTGGGCCACTTCCCCATCGCCGCGCTTTAGAGTGTCGGGGACCGGCAGGCTCGGGATGGCGCCGTCGCGGTCCGCCAAAGCGGCGATCAGGCGTTCGACGTGAGCCCGTGTCACGAACGGACGCGCCGCATCATGAATCAGAACCACATCGCCCGGATGGGGGGGCAGAGCAGCCAGGCCCGCACGAACCGAGGCGGCGCGGGTTGGCCCGCCCGCAACGGCGCGCCAACCCGAAAGTGCGTTCAATGCACCGTCCGCCGTGGCGACCCGATCCGCCGCGACGACCACCACGATCTCCCGGGCGCCGGCGGCCAGAAGCGCTTCTACCGACCAGCGCAGGATCGGCCGGCCTGACAGAATACGCCAGGCTTTGGGATCGCCGGGGCCAGCGCGAAGGCCGTCGCCAGCGGCGACAATGACAGCGGAGAAGGTCATGCTAGGGTCTTAGGCAAGCCTGATCGATTGTTCCAGCTTTACGCGGCCCACGTATTTGCCTAAAAAGTCGGCGGTGGGGGTGACTAGTAAATGGGCAGTACGCTCAAACTGGGAAGTGTCGAGGTCGGGGGACGGGTGTGGATCGCGCCCATGACCGGGGTTTCTGACCTCCCGTTCCGCCGCGCGGCCAGCCGGCTCGGCGCCACCTATGTGGCGACCGAGATGGTCGCTTGCGCCGAATTTTCGAAGGGTCGACCGGACGTGGTGCGCCGTGCGGCCGTGGGCGAGGGACTGCCGTTGATGGTGGTCCAGCTCGTGGGCCGCCGGCCCGACCACATAGCCGAAGGCGCGCGCCTCGCGGTCGCAGCTGGCGCGCAGATCATCGATCTCAACTTCGGATGCCCGGCCAAGGAGGTCACTGGGGTGATGGCCGGCTCGGCGCTGATGCGGGAACCTGACCTTGCGGTCGAACTGATGGCCGCTGCGGTGGAAGCCGTGAGCGTACCGGTGACGGTCAAGATGCGTCTGGGCTGGGACGATACGTCGCGCAATGCCCCGGAGTTGGCGGCGCGCGCGGAGGCCGCCGGTGTCCGCGCCGTGACCGTGCACGGCCGCACCCGGTGCCAGTTCTATAAGGGCGCGGCGGATTGGGCGGCGGTTCGACCGGTCAAGGACGCCGTCTCGATCCCGTTGATCGTGAATGGTGACATTGTCGATGGCGCCAGCGCCCACGCCGCACTCCAGGCGTCCGGCGCTGACGGCGTGATGATAGGGCGCGGGGTTTACGGTCGCCCCTGGGTGGCCACGCAGATCGAGGCGATCCTGGACGGGCGACCCTTTGCAGAACCTGACGCTGAGGTCCGCTTGACCATCGCCATCGATCACCTTCGGGATAGCCTGGGCTTCTACGGCGAGCGCCTGGGCCTGCGGATTTTCCGCAAACACCTCGCCGCCTACATAGAAAACGCCCCATGGCCTGCCGATGCGCAGGCCAGAAGAGAAGCGCGCTCGAACCTCTGTCGTCTGGAGGACGCCAAACTCGTCGAGCAGGGGCTAACCCGCCTCTGGGGCTCTCCGGAACACAGGCTGGGCTCATGAGTGGCAGGACAAGACTCCAATCCTTTGGCGTGGATATGGACGCGTTGAAAGCGGCGGCCTTTGAGCTGAGCCCCGATCCGGCGCTGGTCGTGGACGCAGCCGGCTCTCTGGTCGCAGTGAATGAAGCGGCGGAATCACTGTTCGGTCAGGGCCTCGCTTTGCTCGCGCGTGGCCGCTTCCGCGCGGCGCTCCCGCACGGCTCGGCGTTGGTTTCACTCCTAAACCGGGCCATTGAGGAAAATGGTCGCGTCCGCGAGCGGGGCATCCAGATCAGCCTCTTCGGTTTGCCGCCGTTCGAGGCGGACGGCGCCGCCGCCCCGCTTGGCGATGGATCGGTGCTGCTGACCCTCAGCGTCAGGAACGGGCTCGGCAACGAGCGCAACGCGCACGAGGCGGCGGGACTGCGATCGCTTGTCGGCCTGGGACGCATGCTGGCCCATGAGATCAAAAACCCCCTGGCCGGAATCCGGGGCGCTGCCCAGCTTCTTAAGAGCGGCGCCAAGGCCGAAGATGTTCCGCTGGCGCAACTCATCGTCGAGGAAACCGACCGGGTGCGCCGGCTGGTAGACCGGATGGAGGCGTTCTCTGACGACGCCCTGCCGACCCTTACACCGATCAATATCCACCAGATCCTGGATCGCGTGCGCGCTCTGGCCAGCAACGGCTTCGCAGACGGGCTGGGCTTGAAAGAGATTTATGATCCCTCTTTGCCTCCGGTGCCGGGGGATGAGGATCAACTCATCCAGATCTTCCTGAACCTTGTGAAGAACGCGGCCGAGGCGGCGAACTCCCGGAACGACGGTCGCGGGGAGGTTTCGATTCACACCGCCTACCGTCACGGGGTGCGGGTACGCGCCGCCAAGGGGCAGGCGTTGCGGGGCGCGCCGCTCGAGGTGCGGATCCAGGACAATGGACCTGGCGTGCCGGAGCATATCCGCGAGAGCCTGTTCCAGCCCTTTGTGACGTCCAAGACCAACGGCGCCGGCCTGGGGCTGGCGCTGGTCGCCAAACTGGTCGCCGGTCACGGCGGTCTGATCGATTTCGAGTCCGAACCGGGCCGCACGGTCTTTCGTGTGTTGTTGCCGATCGCGGCTCCTGAGGATGCCATCTCATGAATACCGCGACCAAGAAGATCCTCATCGCCGACGATGATGCCTCGATCCGGCTGGTGCTCAGTCAGGCCTTCACCCGTCTGGGCTATCAGGTCCGCGCCACCGGCAACGCCACCACATTGCTCAAGTGGGTGACCGATGGGGAAGGCGATCTGGTGATCACCGACGTGGTGATGCCGGACGAAAACGTCTTTGATGTGCTGCCCCGGATCAAGAAACAGCGGCCAAAACTGCCGATCATCGTCATGAGCGCCCAGAACAGCCTGATCACGGCGGTGAATGCGGCCGAGGTTGGGGCGTTCGAGTACATCCCCAAGCCGTTTGACCTGGATGACATGACGTCGGCCGCCCGCCGGGCGCTGTCTAGACCCGCCGATGCAGAAGCCGCCAAGGCGCAGGCGCGGGCCGTCCGCGATGACCGCCTGCCGCTGATCGGACGTTCGGCCCCCATGCAGGAGGTTTATCGCACCGTGGCCCGTCTGGTCGGGGCCGACCTCACCGTTCTGATCACCGGCGAGTCCGGCACCGGCAAGGAACTGGTGGCGCGCGCGCTACATGACATGGGTCGCCGCCGCGACGGCAAATTCGTGGTGATCAACCTCGCGGCCACGCCACGCGAGCGGGTCGAGACAGAGCTGTTCGGCAAGGATGAAACCGACCAGGGCAAACTGGTCGATGCAGACGGCGGCACCCTGTTTCTGGACGAAATCGGAGACATGCCGCTCGACGCCCAGACGCGCCTGCTGCGGGTTATCGACGGATCAGAGCCCACGTTAAATCCCAAGACGGGTCGCCGACCGAACGTGCGGATCATCGCGGCCACGAACCGGGATCTCCGTGCATTGATCCAACAGGGCCTGTTCCGGGAGGACCTGTTCTTCCGCCTGAACGTGGCGCCTCTGCGTATTCCGCCGCTCAAGGATCGGTCAGAGGATATTCCGGATCTGGCGCGCGCCTTTCTGCTGCGCGCCAATCGCGAGGGCCTGCCGGCCAAGACAATCGACTCGGGCGCGCTCGACCGGCTGAAGCGCCACAACTGGCCGGGCAATGTGCGTGAACTCGAGAACCTGGTCCGACGGGTCTGTGCGCTCTATGGCGAAGACCTGATCACCGCGCGGATCATCGAGAAGGAACTGGCAGACCAGCAGCCGGTGATCCACGGCCAGGACGGCCCGGCGACACTCTCCCAGCTGGTGGAGCAGAAACTGGCGACCTATTTCGCCGATCAGCCGGACGGCATCCCGCCTGTTGGGCTGTATGACCGGGTGCTGGAGGAGATGGAGCGCCCCCTGATTCAGCTGACTCTGACGGCGACACGCGGCAACCAGGTCCGGGCTGCGGAAATCCTCGGCCTCAACCGAAACACGCTGCGCAAGAAAATACAGGACCTCGGGGTCGAGATGGCGCGAGGACGTCGCTGAAGCCCCGTCGGCGGGATGTGTAATCCGGCCACATAGTTGTTGATTCCGGACCACAGTGGCCTAGACTCGAGTCAATGGCGTTTCTGGCCCATCTTGCGTTGAATCATCCGTCCCTGGGCCGGATCTGGACTGCGTTGCAGTCCCGGCTGGTGCTCGGGATTGGTTACGGCGTGGCGGCCGCGCTCACCAGCCTGGCCATTGTCGTGGCGGCCTACCCGCCCACCGAGGGACCAATCGGACCGATCAGCCGGCTGATCCTGGCGGTGCTGGTTTTGAACATGGTCCTGATCCTGGGCCTGATGACGGTCATGGCCCTGCGGATCGTGGCGCTCATTCGTGTCCGTCCCGATGACGCCGGGGCGCGGCTTCACCTGCGGTTCGTGCAGTTGTTTGCCGCCGCAGCCCTGGTTCCGGCCCTGGTTATCGCGGTCTTTTACGGGGCGGTCGTCAATCAGGGCGTGGAAAAACTGTTCAGCGAACGCGTCCAGACCGTCGTCGAGAACTCGGCTACGGTGTTCCGGTCCTACGTCGCCGAGCAAACCAGCTACATCTTCGACCATGTGACCGAGGGCATGGCCACGGACCTCAATCGCGAGGCTGGCGCACTGCAGGCCCAGCCTGAAGCCGCCAACGACTATCTTTCGGCGCTGGCGTCCTATCACGGCTTTCCGGCGGCCTATCTGATCAATGGCAAGGGCCAGATCGTCGCCCGGGCCGATAGCGCCGGCGCGCCGCCCTTCCTGACGCCTCCGCCCGAGGCGTTCAGCGGGGCTGACAAGGGCGATCTGTTCATCGTCAACCCACCGGGATCGGACGTCATGCGCGGGCTCTATCGCCTGATCGCGTTCTCGGACGTCTATCTCTACGTTTCAAGGCCGCTTCAGCCAGGCATCACCTCACGTCTTCGCGACGCGGAGGGGTCACTGATCTCGTATCGCGACATCGCTCAGAACCGGAAGAAGATCCAGATGATCTTCACCGTCAGCTACATCGAGACAGCGTTGCTTCTGCTGGTGGGTGCCGTCTGGCTGGGGCTGGGCGCCGCAGCAACAATTTCCGCACCGGTGGCGCGTCTAGTGCAGGCGGCGGGCCGCGTGGCCAAGGGTGATCTCAGCGCACGGGTGGACGCCGAGGCCGATCCCGACGAGATCGCTGTCTTGTCACGTGCATTCAATAGCATGACCCATGATCTTCAGGCTCAACAGGAGGCCTTACGTCGGGCCAGTGAGGAAGCCGAGGAGCGGCGCCAGTTCATCGAGACGGTGCTGGCGGAGGTCAGCGCGGGCGTGATTGGTCTGGATCCGGACGGTCGGATCTCGGTGGCCAACCGACAGGCCGCCGTCCTGCTAGCGCTGCCGGGTGATCATGGCCGTGGCCGTCGGCTGGCCGAGACTGTGCCGGAATTCGCCGAACTCGCCGCCGCTGGCCGATCTGGTGAGGCCGAGGAGGAGATCGACGTCGCGCGCGGGCGGGATTCCCGACGGCTGCGGGTGCGCGCCAGCCAGAGCGAAGGGGGCCTGGTTTTGACCTTCGACGATGTGACCCGTCTGGTCGCCGCCCAGCGCAACGCGGCCTGGCGTGATGTGGCCCGCAGGATCGCCCACGAGATCAAGAATCCCCTGACCCCTATCCAGCTATCGGCCGAGCGCCTGCGGCGAAAGTTCCGGCAGAACATCGCCCCGGCGGATCTGGAAACCTTTGACCGTTGCACCGACACCATCGTCCGGCAGGTGGGCGATATCGGACGCATGGTGGACGAATTCTCGTCCTTCGCCCGCATGCCTGCGCCGCGGTTCGAACGCCTTGACGCTACAGAGATGCTGCGCGCTGCGATCTTCGCCCAGCGCGTCGCGAGCCCGGACCTGATTGTCGAACTGCAGGAGCCCGCACCTGAAGTTGCGCTGTTCATAGACGGGCGAATGATCGGTCAGGCTCTGACCAATGTGCTCAAGAACGCCGCCGAAGCTGTCGAGGCGCGCCGCTCGGGGGCCTCGCACCTCAAGGGTCGCATCACGGCGCGACTGATCGTGGCGGACGGCACCGTCATCATCGAGGTCGAGGACAATGGCGTGGGCCTTCCGGCCAAGGATCGGGATCGTTTGACCGAGCCCTACGTGACGACCCGCGAGAAGGGCACCGGGCTGGGTCTGGCGATCGTCAAGCGCATCCTCGAGGACCACGGCGGCGATCTTGAACTGACGGATGCGCGCGCAGGGCAGGGTGCGTTGGCGATCCTTCGATTGCCGTCTACCCGGCCCGCACGCATCCAAAACACGCCGCGGACCGTATCCGCATGATGAGGAACACCTGATGGCGGCTGACGTTCTGGTAGTCGACGACGAGGCTGATATTCGCGATCTCGTCGCCGGAATCCTGACCGACGAGGGCTACGATGTCCGAACGGCGAGCGACTCCGAGAGCGCGCTGGCCGCCATCCGCGCCCGCAAGCCGTCGTTGCTGATCCTCGACATCTGGATGGCCGGCGGCGGGATTGACGGCCTTGAGCTGCTTGACCTGGTCCGGGCGCTGGACGCCGACCTCCCGGTGATCATGATTTCAGGCCACGGCAACATCGAGACCGCCGTCAGCGCCATCAAGCGCGGCGCCTATGAGTTTCTGGAAAAGCCGTTCAAGTCGGACCGGCTGCTGCTCGTGGTGGAACGGGCCCTGGAGACCACCAGCCTGCGCCGCGAGAACCGCCGCCTGCGCACCCAGGCGATCACGCCCGAGGGCCTGATCGGCCGCTCGGTGGCTTCACAGCAACTGCGCCAGATGATCGGAAAGCTGGCCGGCGCCAACAGCCGGGTCCTGATCTCGGGGCCGGCGGGCTCCGGCAAGGAAACCGTCGCCAGGCTCATCCATGGGGCCAGCCCCCGCTCTCGCAATGAGTTCGTCCCCATCAGCGCGGCCGGCATGACGCCGGAGCGGATGGATGTTGAGCTCTTCGGCGAGGAAGGCACGACCAGTCGCACGGCCAAGATCGGGGTGTTCGAACGCGCTCACGGCGGTACACTCTATCTGGACGAAGCCGCCGATATGCCGCGCGAGACACAGGGCCGGATCCTGCGGGTTCTGGTCGAGCAGCGGTTCCGAAGGGTGGGCGGCGATGCCGACGTTCAGGTCGATGTTCGGGTTATTTCGTCCACCTCTAAAGACCTCCGCGCCGAGATTGCGGCGGGACGGTTCCGTGAGGACCTGTTCCATCGGCTGAACGTCGTCCCCGTCAATGTGCCCGGGCTCAGCGAACGCCGCGAGGACATCCCGGAACTGATCGAAAACTTCATCGACCGGATTTGCGAAGCCTCTGGAATGCCGCGCCGTCGCCTGTCGGATGATGCGCTGGCCATGCTGCAGGTCCGGGCCTGGCCGGGAAACCTGCGGCAATTGCGGAACAATGTGGAGCGGATGCTGATCCTGGCGTCCGGCTCGCCGTTGGATCCGATCACGGCTGACATGCTGCCGCCGGAAGCCTCGGTGCAGGACAGTTCCTCCTCGCTCGGCGCCGAGAGGATCATCGCCCTACCACTGCGGGAAGCCCGGGAGGTGTTTGAACGCGACTATCTCACCGCCCAGATGCTGCGGTTCTCGGGCAATATCTCCCGGACCGCCGGCTTCATCGGGATGGAGCGCTCGGCCCTGCATCGCAAACTTAAATCCCTGGGCCTGTCGGGCGGCCGCGGCCTGGATGTCGAGGAGAACTGAGCGTGTCACGCATCGCCTATGTGAATGGCCGCTTCGTGGCGAAGACCGACGCCGTCGTGCATATCGAGGATCGTGGCTACCAGTTTGCCGACGCTGGCTATGAGGTCTGGGCGCTGTTCGGCGGCAAGCTGAGCGATCCGGAGGGACATTTCGCCCGCCTGGAGCGCAGCCTTGGCGAGTTGCGGATCCCCATGCCGATGAGCCGCAAGGCGCTTACCGTCGTGCTGAAGGAAACCGTCCGCCGCAACCGGGTGAGCGAAGGCCTGGTCTATCTCCAGGTCAGCCGCGGCGTCGCCCCGCGCGATCACGCTTTCCCGGCCGCCGATACGCCGCCGGCCATAGTCATCACGGTCAGCCGCGTGGATCGCGAGGCCTCCGAGGCGAGGGCCCGCAAGGGAGTCGCCGTCGTCACCACGCCGGAGAACCGCTGGGGTCGGTGCGACATCAAGACCGTCGGCCTCCTTCCCAATGCCATGGCCAAACAGAAGGCCCGCGAGGTCGGTGCGGTCGAGGCCTGGTTTGTGGATGACCTGGGTCTGGTCACCGAGGGCGCATCCTCCAACGCCTGGATCGTCGATCGCGACGGCGCCCTGCGCACGCGGGACACCAACGCCAACATCCTGCGGGGCGTGACCCGGCTGTCATTGCTGGATGTGGCGCGCCAGGCCGGACTGAAGGTCGAGGAGCGCCCGTTCACGCCCCAGGAAGCGCTCGACGCGCAGGAAGCCTTCATCACCGGCGCGGGAACCCTGGTGCTGCCTGTCGTGTTGATGGACGGCAAGCCCATCGGCTCGGGAAAGCCCGGACCGGTAGCGGCGAGGCTGCGGGCGCTCTATATCGAGCATGCGAAGGCAACTGCGGTCTGAACGACCGCGAGCGATTGCAACCGTCGCAAATTGCGGCATAGCGTGAACTTGTGTGTGGGCGGATTTGCCGCCCGATCAAAATAAGAGGCGGAAAGCCAATGAGCGAGAAAAAGCAGAACCTGCAGGACACGTTCCTCAACAGCGTGCGCAAGACCAAGACCCCCCTGACCATTTTCCTGGTGAATGGCGTCAAGCTTCAGGGCGTGGTCAGCTGGTTCGACAATTTCTGCGTCCTGCTTCGCCGGGACGGCCAGTCGCAACTGGTCTACAAGCACGCCATCTCCACCATCATGCCGTCGCAACCCGTGCAGCTGTACGAGCCGGCGGACGACGAGGTCGATTGAGCACTTCAAAATCTGTAGATCGTGAGGCGCCCGTCCAGGGCGCCCTCGTCATCCATCCTGATCGGGAGGGGCGCGGAGACGCGCGCCTGCCGGCGGCCCGGCTGGAAGAAGCCGCGGGCCTGGCCCTGGCGCTTGACCTGGAGGTCCGCGAGACCCTGGCCGTCAATCTGCGCAAGCTGACCCCGGCCACCCTGTTCGGCAAAGGCAAGGTCGAGGAGATCGCCGCCCTCGTTGAGGACCTCGACTGCGACGTCGTGATCATCGACGACGCCCTGTCGCCCGTACAACAGCGCAATCTGGAAAAGGCCTGGCAGGCCAAGGTGATGGACCGCACGGGCCTGATCCTCGAGATCTTCGCCCGCCGCGCGCGCACCCGTGAAGGCCGCCTGCAGGTGGAACTGGCGCGGCTGAGCTACGAGAAATCACGACTGGTCCGCACCTGGACTCACCTGGAACGCCAGCGGGGCGGGTTCGGGGTGATGGGCGGCCCGGGCGAAACCCAGATCGAAACCGACCGTCGCCTGATCGCCGAGAAGATCCGCAAGCTGAAGCTGGAACTGGTGGAGGTGCGGCGCACCCGCACCCTGCAGCGCTCGGCGCGCAAGCGGGTGCCGTTCCCGACGGTGGCGCTGGTGGGCTATACCAACGCCGGCAAATCCACCCTTTTCAACCGCCTGACGGATGCCCACGTGGTGGCCGAGGATATGCTCTTCGCCACCCTCGATCCCACCCTGCGCACCCTGAAACTCCCGGATGGCCGCCCCGCCATCCTGTCGGACACCGTGGGCTTCATCTCCGACCTGCCGCACGAACTGGTGGAGGCGTTCCGCGCCACTCTGGAAGAGGTCAGGGAGGCGGACGTGGTTCTGCACGTCCGCGATATCGCCAGCGAGGAGAGCGCCGCCCAGGCGCAGGACGTACGCACCGTTCTCGGACGTCTCGGCGTCGACATGGAAGCCCGCGCCATCCTCGAGGTGTGGAACAAGGCCGACCTGGTTCCCGCCGACCGACAGGCGGATCTGGCCCATGACGCGCGCCGGGCTGATCCAGCCGCGGTGCTGGTGTCCGCCGTCACCGGGCAGGGGTGTGACGCGCTCTTGTCCATCGTGGCGGGGTTGGTCGACGAGGCGCCGCCCATCGACATCTACGCCCCGGTAGGAGAGGGGGCTGCGATCGCCTGGCTTTACCGCAATGGCCGGGTTCTGGAGCGCGTGGACGGCAAGGACGGGTCAGTGCGACTGGCGGTCAGCCTGTCACCCCAGGCCATGGGCCAGTTCGAGCAGATGTATCCGCGCGCGGAGATGCGCGCGCACTGATCCTTGTCCCCCGCCATCGGGAGCGACGGAGCCGCTAGACACGCTCGGCGGCTTTCGCCTGATCCCAGAGCGCGTCCATCTCGGCGAGATCCGACTGATCCGGCGTTCGGCCCCGCTCCGCCAGCCGCGCTTCCACATACTGAAACCGCCGAACGAACTTGGCGTTTGTGGACCGCACCGCATCCTCGGGGTCGATATCCAGGCTGCGGGCGAGATTGGCGGCCACGAAGAGCACGTCGCCAAGTTCATCGCGGGCCTTGACCATGTCACCGGCCTCCACCTCGACAAGCAATTCGCCCACCTCTTCGTGCAGCTTGGCGACCACGTCCTGAACCGTGGGCCAGACAAAGCCGACGGATGCCGCGCGTTTCGAGAGCTTCACGGCGCGGGTCAGGCCAGGCAGGCCCACCGGCACATCATCGAGCAACCCGGCCGGGCCGGTGGCCTTGCCGGCACGTTCGGCCGCCTTCAGGGTTTCCCAGCCTGCCTTCTGATCCGACAGCGAGGCATAGGTCTCGTCGGCGAAGACGTGGGGATGCCGACGCACCATCTTATCGTTGATGGCGCGGGCCACGTCGTCGAAGTCGAAGGCGCCTTTTTCTTCAGCCATGCGGGCGTGAAACACCACCTGCAGCAACAGATCGCCCAGCTCGTCCTTCAGGTCGGCCAGGTCATTGCGCTCAACAGCGTCGGCTACCTCATAGGCCTCTTCGACCGTGTAGGGCGCGATGGTGGCGAAGGTCTGTTCCAGATCCCAGGGGCACCCATCATCCCGGTCGCGCAACCGCGCCATGATCGCCAGCAGACGCGCCATAGGCGGAAGGTCGGCAGACGGAGCAGGGCGGGGCATGGAGACTCAAGGGGCTGACGCGGCGTGTGCCGATCAGAGCGCGCGCCGCACGCCTATGCAAGCCGCGTCAGCGCTGGGCTATCTCGGCGTCACGGACCAGCTTCCGGGCGAAGCGGTCAAAGGTCCACTCGGCATCCGACCAGATCCAGTTGTAGGAGGCCTGGCGGATATCGCTCTCGTACCAGCGATAGGAGAGGGGCTTCTCGCTGCCGTCGGCGGCGACAATCCTGCCCTTGATCGCCGCACCGCCGATGCCAAAGCTCTGCATCGACAGGCCAGGGGTGTCGCTGAGCTGCTTGAAGGTGGGGCGGTTCGGCTTCACGTCCGTCAGCACCAGTTCGATCCGCGCGCCATCGTGGGCGCCGCTACGGGCCAGTGTTTTCTCGACAGACGACTGCAGATCGGCCGTCAGACGCTCTGCCTCCCGGACGCCGTAGGTTTTCTCGAACGTCTTCTGAAGCTCCGGCGCGACGGCGACGGTGACCGAGACTGGCGCTGCGAGGGCGGCGGTGGCGCTGGCCAGCAGGGCTGCGGCGGATAGGGCAAGGATGCGCATCGGCAAGGCTCCAGGATTGGCGTCACATTAAGAGTTGGCGACGGGTCGGTCTCGGCACAAGTGCGTGAGGCGATTTACGGTCGAGGCCGGACGCTGCTATGGCCCAGACTATGGCGCTGACGATTTACGGCTCTTCACGATCACGCACGATGCGCACGCTCTGGATGGCGGAGGAACTTGGTCTTGCCTACGACCATGTTGAGATCGATTGGGACGATCCAGCGCTGAAAGCCTCCGGCTTTTTGCATCTCAATCCAGCCGGCGCGATCCCGACGATTGACCACGATGGCTTCGGCTTGAGCGAGTCTCTGGCCATTAATCTCTACCTGGCAAAGACGTTCGGCGGGGCGGGACCCACGCGGCTCTATCCCGACGATCCTAGAGCTGAAGCAGAAGTCTGGCGTTGGACGCTCTTTGCGCAGGGACATCTGGAGCCCTGGGTGAGGCGGGACGGCGGACGTCCTTTGCACGAAGGCGTCATGGCCGACTTTGCGCTCGCCGAAGCGCATAGCGCCCTTGTACAACTCGACTCAATCCTCACCAAACGAGACTGGCTGGTGGCGGATCGCTTCACTGTTGCTGACTTCAACGTGGCCTGCGTGCTCTCGCCGTCACGCACCGGCCCGCTGGATATGTCGAACCATCAGCCGACGATCGAGTGGCTATCACGCTGCTATGGTCGTCCGGCTGCCCTGGCTGCGCGCGCGAGGTTTACGGCGTAAGGGGCGCCAGCACGTGAGAATCAGTGGTCGGCTGGATCGAAGTTTGATAACTGTTCTGAACTCAAGTGGAAAAGTCTCCAGGGAGCCGTTACATGATCAGCGCCGATCTTGGCCGTCAGCTTGAAGGTTATGTCGCGCAACTCGTCGAGACCGGGCGTTACAACTCCAAGAGCGAGGTCCTGCGTGAGGGCGTGCGCCTCGTGCAGGAGCGCGAAGCCCGCCTGGCCGCGCTCGATGCCGCCATCGCTCGGGGGTTGATGGACGCCGAGGATGACCGCACAGTTTCGGCTAGCGAAGTCTTTGATCGACTTGGAAACAAGTACCAGTCGCTCATCCAGACGGCGGAATGATTGTCCGGATAACCGCTGCTGCGGAGCGCGATCTGGAAGCCATCGGGGACTACATAGCGCTCGATAGTCCACACCGCGCGCTGACATTCATCCAGGAACTGCGCGCCAAGTGCGATGATCTGGCGACATTGCCAGAGAGGTTTCCATTCGTTCCTCGATATCGCCCCGTTGGAGTCAGGCGGCGGGTCTATGGCAACTATCTGATCTTCTTCAGGGTCGAGCCGGATAGAGTGACAGTGCTGCATGTCCTGAGCGGGTTCATGGACTATGATGCAGGGCTGTTTCCTGATTGAGGGGGCTCGTTACGCGAACAATGTTTCGCGCCAATATGCGCCTAAGTAATATTATCGGAAATCCGAGACGTACCCAAACTCACGCCAACGCCAAAGACCCCTCAGACAGGCGCTTCAGCGTTTCGACAAAAAACAGCGGCTCCAGCGCGGTTACGCGGCTCTCAAGGCTGTCGACGGTGTCGCCAGGTTCCACATCGACCCAGCGGCGTGTCAGTTCTGGCCCGCGGTCGTAGACCTCATCGACGCCGTGAATGACGATTGCGCTGCGCGACACGCGGGCGTCGATCACAGCCTCATGCACCCGCCGGCCATACATGCCTTCGCCACCGAACTCGGGAAGCGGTCCGGGATGGATGTTCAGGATGCGACCCTTGAACCCCTCCAGCGTCTTCGGGCCCAGGTGCCGCAGATAACCGGACAGGATAATCAGGTTAACGCCGTGATCCCGCATCGCCTCGGCCAGGCGCGCATCGGCGGCGTCCGGATCGCCAACCGTAGGCGCCCACAGGCACGGCAGACCCTGCGCGCGGGCCCAGTCCAGCGCACCGGCGTCACGCCGGTTGCTGACCATCAACCGCGCCTCCGCCGACAGATCCCCGTGCTGGATCGCTTCACAGATCGCGCGCGCACTGGATCCATTCCGTGACGCGAGGAAACCCAGCCTAAGCGGTTGAACCGTCAAGAGTTAATGGCCTCAAGCTCATGATGGATAACCATGCCGTCGTAGCCCGGCTCTACGCCGTCCGGCAGCTCCGCCAGAAGCTGGCGATAGTCGAGATCAATATGCATGTTGGTGAGGATGGCGCGCTTTGGCTTGGCGCGCGCGATCCATTCCAGTGTCCGCTCCAGATGGGCGTGTGTGGGATGCGGGGCGCGGCGCAGGGCATCCACGATCCAGACGTCGAGACCGGCCAGCGCCTCGAACGCCGCATCATCCAGATTAACCACATCGCTGGAGTAGGCCACGCCGCCAAAGCGGTATCCCACAGACCGCACCCCGCCATGGTCCTGGTCAAAGGTCACCACGGGGATGGCGCCGCTCGGCCCGTCAATGCGCCATGCAACCCCGTGCGCCGGGATATCCTCAGCATTGCAGATCGCCGGATAGCCGCCCTCGCCTTCGAAGATATATCCGAACCGACGCATCATCGTCTGATGAGTGGCCTGATCCATCCAGCACGGAATGCGCGCGCGCTGGCGGATGAAAAACGCGCGCACATCGTCCAGGCCGTGCACCTGATCAGCGTGGTCGTGGGTCAACAGCACTGCGTCCATCCGCTTGACGCCCGCCCGCGCCGTCTGAATGCGCATCTCGGGCGAGGCATCGATCAGGACTGTGGTTTGGGGCCCCTCCCCCAGCCGTCGGGCGAGGAGAGAGCAACGCATCCGGAAATTCCGGGGTTCATCCGGATCACAGACACCCCACTCACCATCCGCACGCGGCACGCCGCCGGATGATCCGCACCCCAGGATTGTGAACTCAAGGAGTCCGCTCATGGCCGGGTTATCCGGGTGAAAAGGTTGAAAAAAGCCTCCGTTGTGCGCGCCTCGGCCTCGGCCATAGACCAGCCGCGCACCTCGGCCAGCTTGGCCAGCACGTGCGGCACATAGGCCGGCTCATTGCGGCGGCCGCGATGGGGGATCGGCGCCAGATAGGGGCAGTCCGTCTCCACGATGATGCGGTCCGCCGGCATCTCGCGGATGACGGCGCGGACGTCCTCAGCGGCCTTGAACGTGGCGATGCCCGAGACGGAGAACCAGGCCCCGAGATCTGCACAGCGCCGGGCCAGCTCAGCGCCGGAGGTGTAGCAATGCATCAGCAGCCGGAACGGCCCGGCGGCGTGCTCCGCCTCCAGAATCTCGCCCATGACCTCATCGGCCTCGCGGGTGTGGACCACCAGTGGCAGGCCGGTCTCGCGTGCGGCGGCGATATGGGCGCGAAACACTTGGGCCTGGATGTCGCGGGGGCTGAGATCATAGTGGAAATCCAGTCCGCATTCGCCGATGCCGACCACGCGAGGATCGGCGGCCAGCGCGATCAGGGTCTGCGCCGAAAGCTCCGGATCTTCCTTCGCCTCGTGCGGATGGGTGCCGACGGTGCACCAGATGTCCGGCTGATCGGCCAGGGCGCGACACGCGGCAAAATTCGAAACCCGGTCGGAGATGTTGACCATCAGCGCGACACCGGCGGCCCTGGCCCGCTCGATCACCGCCTGACGATCTTCGTCAAACTGGGGCGCGTGCAGGTTTACGTGGCTGTCGATGATCATCCGCTAGGCCCGCGCCGCGCGCCGCAG
>NZ_JBILRO010000200.1:0-6511 GCF_044372605.1 Phenylobacterium sp. | reverse complement strand
CCCGGCGGCCGATCCCAAGGGAAATGATCTCAGCCTCCTGCGTAATCCCGATGGCCAGCGCCGCTTCGAGTGGCTGGAGCAGGATGGCCGCCGTGTGCTGATCCAGCGGTCGTTGCTGGATCCCAAACTGGAGTGGAGGATCCATCTGGTGAAAGACTCGGTGGACCGCTCAAGCCCTGACTTCAATCCCAAGGCCGCCCGCGCCAAGTTGATGTCGAAGATCAGCCAGAACGGGAAGCCGTTTGCTTGGGGTGAGGGCGTGGCGCCTGGCGATCGAGCCCACAACGACGAAGAGATGGAGTGTTTCGCCTGCCATACGTCGTGGACGACGGCGTGCGCCGGATGCCACCTGCCGATCGAGGCCAACTGGAAAACCAAGACCCACAAGTACGAGGAAGAGGAAACCCGCAACTACGCGACCTACAATCCGCAGGTCGCCCGCGACGACATGTTCCAGTTGGGGCGTCATCAGACGACCAAGGGCTCAACCATCGCACCGGTTCGCTCCTCCTCGGCGCTTATCCTGAGCTCTACCAACGTCAACCGTGAGCGGATCTATTCGCAGCAGCCGCCGATCTCGGCCTCGGGCTTCTCGAGCCAGGCGTTTGCGCCACACTTCCCGCACACGGTGCGCACCACCGAGACCAAGACCTGTTCGGACTGCCACGTCTCCGCAGCCAATGACAACAACGCGATCATGGCCCAGTTGCTGCTGCTGGGTACCAACTACGTGAACTTTGTCGGGCAGGACGCCTGGGTGGGCCTGGCAGGCGGAATCGAGGCTGTGCGTGTTTCAGAGTGGAGCGAGCCGCAAGCGGTGTTCGGATCCTATCTTCAGAAGTACGCCTACCCTGATTTCTACAAGCTCCACGTCGAACAGAATGGCCGCGAGCTCAAGTCCTGGGTGCGCGGCAAGCCTTTCGTGAAAGGCCTGAAGGGCGGCGAGGAAGACGCCATGGAGGAGATCGCCAACGTCGTTCACAAGACCCAGGACTCGGCCCGCTGCCTTCAATTGCGGGGTGAGTACATGTTTGTCGCCGAGGGGACCGGTGGATTCAGGGTCTATGACGTCGCCAGTATCGCCAACAAGGGCGTCTCCCAGCGGATCATCAAGGCGCCGTTCTCGGCGCTGGGGCATGATACGCGCGTGGCCAGCAAGAACGCCACCTGCATGGCGCTACCCACCAATCAGAACATCGCCCCGCTTCGCAACGAGCATATGCAGACGTTGAAGGTGAAGGACGCTGTGACGGGGGGTGATGTCAGTCTTCTGCAGGCCAACCAGGAACAGACTTTCCTGCCGATCTATTCCTATGCCGTGATCACCGACTCCGAGGAAGGATTGATCCTCGTCAACGTCAACACGCTGGCTGATGGCGACCCGCGTAACAACATGCTGAAGCGAGCTGTCACCTGGAATGCCGGCGGCGTTCTCAAGGGCGCGCGCCACATCACGCTGGGCGGGACCTACGCCTATATCGCCGCTGACGCCGGCATGGTGGTGGTCGATCTGACCGATCCGCTGAAGCCACGGCACGTGACCACGGTCGCGCTGTCGGATGTGCGGGGCTCTGCCCTGCAGTTCCGGTATCTCTGGGTTACAACCGCCCGAGGCCTGGAAGTGCTGGATGTCACCAATATGGCCAAGCCGGTCCTGGTGGAGGGCGCGACAGTACCTCTGGTCGATGCCCGGCGGGTCTACGTAGCGCGGACCTACGCCTATGTGGCGGCCAAGAAGGACGGTCTGGTCATCGTCAACGTGACCAATCCCGAGCGGCCGCGCATCTATCAGAAGTTCGATGCGGACGGCCAGCTCAACGATGCAGAGGATGTAGTGGTCGGCTCGACCAACGCTTCTCTCTTCGCCTATGTCGCCGATGGTCGCAACGGCATGAAGGTTCTGCAACTGACGAGCCCCTCAAGCCAACCCAACTTCTATGGCTTCTCGCCGCAGCCGAAGCCGGAGTTGATTGCCTGGGCCCGGACACCGACCGCGGCGTTGGCGATGTCGAAGGGACTGGACCGTGATCGCGCGGTTGACGAGACCGGTGGTCAGATGGCGATCTTCGGGCGTCTGGGCTCACGGCCGTTTACCCGGCCAGAGATGGAGCGCTTCTTTATGGATCGCTGGGGCCGTCCGTATCGGGTCATGGATCAGGTGGATATGACGGCCTGGATGGGGCCGTCGATCACGGCGCAGGCGAAGCGCTAGAGACGGTCTGCCCGCGGGCGCTACGCCCGGGGTATCCTCAACTCTCGTCGTCCGTCGGGGTCGTGTAGGCCGGGATGGGGAGCGGTACGCCCTTCAGGTCGATCTCGCCCACCGAGATCACAGGGATCTCGCGCTTGGCCAGTCGCAAGGTGTCGCCACTGAACAGGATGCGTGTGGAAAAAGTCTTGTTGGCGGCTTCGAGCCGCGCGGCGATCACCACAACCTCGCCATAGGCCGTGTAGTTGAAGCGCCGTTCGCCGCCGAAGTTTCCGACCAGGCCGATGCCTGAGGAGATGCCCATCCGCGTGTGGCCGAAATTGATGCCGCGGGCGATCATCTTCTGTCGAATGGCCTGGGCATAGGTGTCGATCTCCCGGGCGCAGGCGATGGCGCGATCCGCATGGTCTTCCGACGGTACAGGCGCGCCGAAGATGGCGATGATACCGTCGCCGGTCATCTTGTCGATCATCGCCTCGTGCTTCCAGAGCAGGTCGATGATGCCATCGAAGTATTCGTTGATCACACCTTCGAAGGTTTCCAGATCGAGGCTTGCCACCAGGTTGGAGAAGTTCTCCAGATCGGAGATCATAACGGTGATTTCACGCTCCTCAGCACCGATCTTGACCTCCTCGCGACCGTCCACCATGCGATCTATGACCTGTGGTGCCAGATAGCGTTCCAGGGTTGAGGAATAGAACGCCCGCTGATTTTGCAAATCTGCCGCCGCCAGCCGGCTCAGGATGAAGAACCCGAACGCAAAGCTGATGGAGGGAGCCGTCATTGGCGCCATGATCGCGGCGCGATGGTAGAGTTCGAAGGCTGCGAAACCGCCGACTCCGAAGGCGACCAGCACGATGACAACGGACATCCACCACTTCTGGGTCGAGCGGCCCAGCAAGGATCCACCCAGAGCAGCCGCCAGCACGATGATGGCTGACCACAACACCCCGGGGCGCTTGACCTGGTCGCCCGCCAGCATCTGGGACAGGGCGTGGACATGGACTTCGACCCCCGGGGTGCCTTGCTGGTGGCCCGACAGGAAGCGCATGGGCGTGGCGTGCATATCCTCCTTCGGCGTGTCGGAATCGGCGGTGGCCGAGCGGGTCACGTTACCGATGAAGACAATCTTGTCCTTCAGCAGGGCAGGGGGCAGAAACTCGACGAAGGCAGCCGAGTAGGACGGGCTGATGGCCCCGGCGTTCTCGGCGGAAACATTGGGGTCCGGCCGGCGATAACGAATGTCGAAGGGCTTGGTCGGCGGCTTCATGCCGGCGGCGACAATTCCGACTTCCGTGGCCAATGCGCGATACTGGCTGGGATTTGGGTCGTACCGCCGGATCACGTCGTCATAATCGACGTGCATCAAGGCGCGGGCATCAGAGTACCGGAGTTTTGGCGCGACCGGATAATCGACGCCGGCCTTCATGTTGGGATCAGCGACGACGATGATCGGCGCTTTCACATTGGCCACGCGGCTTTCAAAATCTTTGAATTCTTCGTCCGAGGACCAGGTGTCCAGGAGATAGTCGACGGCGATCGCCTTGACGCCCTTGGAGTCAAGCGTGGCGATCAGGTTGCCCAGCCATGCCTTGTCGATCGGCGCCAGACAGTGGCAATCCGACGCTTCGCTCATGGCCTTGGTCGCCTCACTGTCGATCTTGACGATCACGAATTCAGGCTGGGCGGCCGGCGCTCCCCCGGTCAGGCGCAAGTCGTAGGACAGATTTTCTACGTAGCGTATCGGCGTCGTCATGTTCAAAAACAGCGCTGCTGCTGTCGCCAGGATCGCAACCACGGCGACGGTGATCACATCAGCCAGGCCCTTGCCGCCGGCGGCCCTGAGACGTTGCAGCAGGCCGATCAGGCGGCCCATGATCCCCTTCGACGCAACCGCAGTCGCCATAAATCACGCCAGCTTTCGGAAAGGGAAGTTATAGGTCACGGCCGGCGTGTATTCTCCAGCCAGACAGACGTGTGTCGTCAGGTCGGGCCCATTCGACATCAGCAGGGCGAACGCCGGTGGTTCCTCGACAAGGATCTCGCGGCCATCCGGGACCTCCATGTCCACCTCCGTGAGGTCGAGGGTGAGTTGGATCGAAGTGGCCGGGGCGGCGGCGACCATGTGGCCGGCAAAGAGACCATAGAAAGCGCGGTGGATGTGGCCACACATCAACACCTTCACCTGATTGCGTCCGGTCAAAACCTCGGCCAGGCGCAGAAGCCAGGGTGACTGAGGATCCGGGTCCATCCAGCGAATGCCGCTTGGGATCGGAGGGTGGTGCAGGATCACCGCTGTGGGACGCTCCGGCGCCTCATCTAGTGTCGCGCTGAGCCAGGCCGCGCGGGCTTCGTCATAGTCACCGTGGTTTTCGCCCTCAAGGGTGTCGCAGACCACCATCCGCATGGACCCGAAGTCCACGGCATACTGCACATATCCGTTGGGATCGGTCTGGGCGCCTGGGCCGCTGAAGACCTGCAGGAATGGCGCCCGAAGATCATGATTTCCCAGGGCGTAGTAGATCGGGATTTCGCTGTCGGCCATCAGCCGCTTCAGTTCAAGGTATTCCTCGACCTCGCCGCGATCAACCAGATCGCCGCTGGCAATGATGGCAACAGGACGCGGACGCAGCCCATGAATGGTCTTCATGACCTGTCGCAACCGCTCTTCGTTCCGTCTCTGATTGAGCGGATCCTTGTCGGTCGTAATGTGCAGATCGGTGATCTGAGCTATCGTTAACAACTAGCCGCCTCCCCGAGCAGCGCGCACTATCCCCGTCAGATACGCGGGCTCAACGTCGACGGATGACGAGATTGCGAATTTCCGTCATGTCTTCCATCGCGAACCTCACCCCTTCACGGCCAAGTCCCGAGTCCTTCACGCCTCCATAAGGCATGTTGTCTACTCGATAGCTGGGCACGTCACCGATGACAACGCCGCCAACGTCCAGGTGGTCCCAGGCGTCCAGCATCTTGTACAGGTCGCGGGTAAAGACGCCGGTCTGCAGGCCGAACTTCGAATCGTTCACCTCGCTCAGGGCATCCTTGAAGTTGGTAAACCTGGACAGGATGGCGACCGGTCCAAAGGCCTCCTCAGCATAAAGCGCCGCGCTGCGGCCAACGCCTTCCAGAAGGGTGGCCTCCAGCATCGCGCCCTCGCGTTTGCCGCCCACCAGCAACCTGGCGCCGTCAGCCACGGCGGCCT
Organism: Phenylobacterium sp.; assembly: GCF_044372605.1. Taxonomy (GTDB): domain Bacteria; phylum Pseudomonadota; class Alphaproteobacteria; order Caulobacterales; family Caulobacteraceae; genus Phenylobacterium. The sequence continues at coordinate 1,097 of NZ_JBILRO010000200.1, read as the reverse complement.
GGATCCAACTGTCCAGGCGACTGGCCTCCTTCACGTCGATCATCGGGCCCACGAAAGTGTCTTCGTTATGGGGATCTCCAGCGATCAGGGTCCGTGTCTTGGCCACAAGGCGATCGCGAAGTTCGTCATAGATATCGGCGTGGATGATGATCCGCTGCACGCCGATGCAGGACTGGCCAGATTGGTAGAAGGCGCCAAAGATGATCCGCTCGACGGCGTCGTCGAGATCCGTATCGGCGTCGACGATCACTGCGGCGTTGCCGCCCAGCTCCAGCACAACCTTCTTCTTGCCGGCCTTGGCCTTGAGATCCCAGCCGACGCCTGGCGAGCCTGTGAAGGACAGGAGTTTCAAACGCTCGTCGGTGGTGAACAGGTCGGCGCCATCGCGGGCGGCCGGCAGGATCGAAAAGGCGCCCTTTGGCAGGTCGGTTTCAGCGAGCACTTCGCCGATGATGATGGCGCCCAGCGGCGTGCGTGACGCAGGCTTCATCACAAACGGGCAGCCAACAGCGAGGGCGGGCGCGATTTTGTGAGCAGCCAGGTTCAGTGGAAAGTTGAAGGGCGAGATGAAGGAGCAGGGGCCAATGGGCACCCGCTTCCACATGCCCTGATATCCCCGAGCGCGGGGCGAGATATCCAGAGGCTGAACTTCACCCGTCATCCGCACCGATTCCTCAGCTGCAATACGGAACGTGTCGATCAGTCGCCCCACCTCACCGCGGCTGTCGCGGATCGGCTTGCCGGCTTCAATGCACAGGGCATAGGCCAGTTCATCGAAACGCTCGGTGAAGCGATTCACGCAATGCTGGAGTACGGCCTGGCGCTCATATGAGGCCATTCGGGCCATAGGCTCGGCGGCTTCGACAGTTGCCGCGATACCGGCATCGATCATCCTGGCGTCGGCCAGTGCCACGCGCGTGGCCACCTTGCCGGTGTACTTGTCCGTGACCTCCAGATCGAGATTGGGGGTCACGGCCTCGTTGGCCAGGTAGAGCGGGTAGGCGTCCTTGAGCGCGGCCATGATCGGGTCCCCTGTCGCCGGCCTAAACCGCCGCGCTCAGTTCTTTGATCTGCTTGTTCAGGATCAGATCGTTATC
>NZ_JBILRO010000199.1:0-6514 GCF_044372605.1 Phenylobacterium sp. | reverse complement strand
TAGGCACCCTGGACCTCATCCTGAACCCGGTCTCCGGTGCTCTGCAGCGCCGGGATATCGTTGTCGTTGTCGAAGAAGACCCTCGATTGCCAGGTGTAGGTCGGCAGGAAGGTCAGATCGCCTTCCCACACGGGTACGACAACCTTTAGGCCGAATGACGCCGTATGATCCGGCGAGAGGCGGAAGCTGTTGCCCTCGAAGCGACCATTGTCGAAGCGGCCGTTGTTGTAGCCATAGGTGCCGAAGAACGTCAGCTGGCCGGTCGGCTTCCAGTTGACCTGGCCCTCGAAGCCCGTCGACGAGGCGTCGCCGGCGCTGATCGTCTGGAACACGCCCGGAGCGGTCTGGATGCTCGTCTGAAAGTTCGTATATGAGAAGTGATAGACCGAACCTTCGAGCGAGAGACGACGATCAAGCCACTGGGTCTTCGCGCCGGCTTCGTAGGAGTCGACGATCTCCGCGGCGACCTCTGTGAAGCGGACGTTACCCTGCGGTGCCGCAGGCGCTGCCGGTGACAACACCTCCGGACGCCGACCGCGCGAATAGGCGGCGAACAGGCTGATGTCGTTTGATGCGGCGTAGCGGCCCACGACCCGATAGGTAACGCCGGAGTCCGAGAAGGACTGGTACTGGGGAAGACCGCCCGGCGTTGATTGCAGGAAGATGCCGCGCGCCGTGGCCGGATTGGCGGCGTTGGCCGCCGAACCGCTGGTCAGAACGGACCCGCCATTGTCCAGCGTGCCGCGGAACCCGGAGCGCTTGTCGTCGTTGCTGTAGCGGATGCCGGCGGAGACCTCGAACTGGTCGGTGATCTTGTAGGTCGCGTCAGCGAACACATCGTACGACGTGGTGCGCCCGTAGTTCTGGAAGGTCTCGCGGTGGACCAGCTTCAGCGCACTGAGCGCGGGCGTGGAATTGATGGCGTCCAGCGAACCCACGTTCGGCGCCGTGAAGCCCAGCAGGCCGGCCAGGGCCGGCGTGGTGCGCGCGGCGAATACGCGTTCATTGTACTGCAGCGGTACGGCCTGGGATCCATCTTCGTGGAAATAGCCGACGCCGGCAAAGGCGCTCAGGCGCTCGCCGCTGTCGTAGTTGATCCGGAATTCCTGGCTGTACTGTTCACCGCGCGCGTCTTCCGCAAAAACGAAGAGCGGCAGCGAGAAGCCGTCTGCGTCGAAAATTTCCAGAGACTTGAAGCGGCGGTATGCACTGATCGAGGACAGTTGAAGCGTCTCGTTGATCTTGTAGCCGACCAGACCGGTTACGCCCCAGGTGGTCCGCTCCAGGCCCAGGTCGCGGCCGCCCGCAAAGCCGTCGCTGGACGCCAGAGCCGCGCCGGAATTCCGACCCAGATCGCCCAGAACCCGGCCAGTCAGGGTCTCGGTCGGCAGATAGGTCAGTGACTTGAATGACGTACCTGACGGGTTGTTTTCCTCGTAGTTGAAGATCAGGTCTGCATCGAGGCTTTCGTTCGGCTGCCAATTGAGAACGGCGCGGTAGGCGGCCGTATCGGTGGAGTTGAAGTCGCGTCCGCCCAGCAGGTTTTCGACGAAGCCATCGCGCTTCTTGATACGGCCAGCAAAGCGAACGGCGAACGTGGAGCTCAGCGGCACGTTCACCATCGCCTCGATGCCGCGGTAGGCAAAATTCCCGGCCTCGAACTTGGCCGCTGCGGCAAAGCCGCTGGGGTCAGCCTTGTTCTGGACGATGTTCACCGCGCCGATCAGGGCGCTGCGCCCGAACAGGGTCGATTGCGGCCCCTTGGCGATTTCGATGCGGGCGTTGTCGAAGAGCTCGATGTACGACCCACGCGACTTGGAGATCGACACCCCGTCCTGGAAGACCGACACGCGGGGCTCGACCGTGGAGCCACCGTCATCCGAGGTGATGCCACGCATAACAAAGCCCGGATTGTTGGGCGACTGGTTCTGGACTTCGAAACCCGGGACGAAAAGAGAGAGTTCCTCGAATTCCTGCACACCGACCTCGTCCAGGAAGTCCCCGGAGTACGCCGTCAGGGAGATCGGAACGTCGAGGGTGCGTTGTTCGCGCTTCTGTGCGGTAACGATCAGCTCTTCAATAGCCGTGGAATCAGCGCTGCCTGCCGTATTGACTTGAGCAATAGCTGCAGAACCTGCCAGCAATGCTGAAGCACATGTTGTGTATAACGCCATTCTGCGAATTGAATAAACTGTCATCACGTCCTCACATTTACAAACTTAGAGGGCCCTATCGGCTGTAAATGTCAGTTCGGAGACAGTTGGATGAAGAAATCTCGCGCCAGTCTTTTCCCGAGGGGTTAGGCAAACCTTTGGCGCAGACCGTTGTATTTAGCCCACGGTCAAAGGTTGAGGGGGCGCCGCCTTTGCCTTCCGAAATGCCGTACGTTCAGGACTCCCCACATCCCCTCCGCCCGTCGTAAGCTCTCCTGAACAACGATCAGGGAGACGGGGATGAGCCGGGCGAACAGTCGGGATCGACAGCTGCGAGAACGGGCCGAAGCAGTGATCCCGGGCGGGATGTTCGGACATCAGTCGGTGGGGCTGTTGCCGGACGACTATCCGCAGTTCTTCGCCCACGGTGACGGCGCCCACATCACCGATGTGGACGGCAACCGCTATCTGGATTTCATGTGCGCCTACGGCCCGAACCTGTTCGGCTATGGCCATCCCGACATCGACGCGGCGTTCGTTCGTCAGCTGGGCCAGGGCGATACGCTGACGGGGCCTACGGCGCTGATGGTGGAGCTGGCCGAGGCGCTGACGGCCATGGTCACCCACGCCGACTGGGCGATCTTCTGCAAGAACGGCACGGACGCCACCACCATGGCGCTGTCGGCGGCGCGGGCCCACACGCGGCGCAAGAAGGTGATCCGGGCCAAGGGCGCCTATCATGGCGCAGCCCCCTGGTGCGTGCCGCGTCCGGCCGGAACAATCGATACCGACCGGGCCAATCAGATCTTCTGCGACTACAACGATGTCGCCAGCCTCGAGGCTGCGGTGGCCGAAGCGGGCGATGATCTGGCCGCGATCTTCGCCGCGCCATTCAAGCATGACGCTTTCATCGACCAGGCCGACCCCGATCCAGCCTATGCGAAGCGGGCGCGAGAGCTCTGCGACCAGACCGGCGCCCTTCTGGTTGTCGACGATGTAAGGGCCGGTTTCCGGCTGGTACGGGACTGTTCCTGGAGCCGGCTGGGCGTACAGCCCGACCTGTCGTCCTGGGGAAAGTGCATCGCCAACGGCCATCCGATCTCGGTTCTGCTGGGATCGAACAAGGCCCGCAAGGCCGCCGCCGCCATCTATGTGACCGGCTCGTTCTGGTATCAGGCCGCGCCGATGGCGGCAGGTCTGGAGACGCTGAGGCTGATCCGCGAGACGGATTACCTGGAGCGGATAACCACACTGGGCGAACGCCTGCGCGCGGGCCTCACCGAGCGCGCAGGGGCCGCCGGCTTCGGCTTCCGGCAGACCGGACCCGGAACCATGCCCCTGTTCCTGTTCGACGATGACCCCGACCTGCGTAAGGGGTTCTGCTTCGCCTCGGAAATGCTGGAGCGGGGCGTCTATGTGCACCCCTGGCACAACATGTTCCTCTGTGCGGCGATGACCGAGGCCGATATCGACGGCGCGCTTGATGCGGCGGAAGCGTCGTTCGGCGCCCTGAAGACCCAGGTGCGCGATCTCGCGCCGGTCGAGAAACTGGCCTTTCTTTCTGCTGGAGCCCGCTGATGGACAACTATTCCGACTTCGACGGCCTGGGACTGGCCCAACTGGTCGCCACGAAGCAGGTGACGCCGGCCGAGCTTGTCGAGGCGGCCATTTCGCGTGTCGAGCGGCACAACCCCGCCCTGAACGCGGTGGTCTTTAAGGGTTTTGATGACGCCCGGGCCCGGGCCACGGGGGCCCTGCCTGACGGTCCGTTTCGCGGCGTGCCGTTTCTGATCAAGGATCTGGCCATGCCTGTGGCCGGCTGGCCGCGCACCTCGGGCAGCCGCTTTGCACGGGGCGTGATCGACACTGAGGACGGTGGCCTGACCGCGCGCTATCGCGACGCCGGCGTGATCCCCATCGGCAAGACCAATACGCCCGAATACGGCATCACCGGCACGACGGAGAGCGCCCATCTTGGACCCTGCCGCAATCCGTGGAACCCGGGGCACATCGCCGGCGGCTCGTCGGGCGGCTCGGCTTCGGCGGTGGCTGCTGGCATCGTTCCCATGGGCCACGCCTCGGACGGCCTGGGTTCGATCCGGATTCCTGCGGCCTGCTGCGGATTGGTGGGCATGAAGGTCACCCGTGACCGCAATCCCAACATGCCGGACGGGTATGACTACACCTACGGCCTGGTGGTGGATCACGTGGTCAGCCGTACGGTGCGCGACAGCGCCGCCATGCTTGACGCCACAGGCTATCCCGAGCCGTTCTCGCCCTACCCCGCGCCGCCGAAGTCCGGCCTCTATCTGGATGATGTGAGCAAGAGTCCTGGCAGACTGCGCATCGCCTGGTCGTCGGAGACCGCCAACGGCCGCCCCATAGACCCGGAGATCCAGGCCGCGCTGGAACGCACAGCCGACCTGCTGCGCCGCCTGGGCCACGACGTGTTCGAGCGTGGTCTCGGGATCGACTACCGCGCGCTCTATGCCGCGCGGGGTCCGGCGGGCGCCGCCAACTTCGCCGCCGGCATGGCGCGCCTGATCGACGAGATCGGTCGCGAGCCTGAGCCGGACGAACTGGAACCGCTGACCTGGGCCTCGCTGAAGTCCGGGCGCAAGGTCAGCGGCGCCGACGCGCTGCGGTCCCTGCAGGACATGCGGATGCTGAACCGCGCCACGCTCGCGGCCTTCGCCGACATCGACGTCTATCTCAGCCCGGTACTGGGCACGCCGGTGCCGGAGATCGGCCATATCGACCCGGTGAACCTGGAGCCCCGCGAGGTGAATCGGCGCCAGGGCCGCGCCTTCCCGTTCACACCGCCCTTCAACTTCTCAGGTCAGCCGTCGCTCAGCCTGCCACTGGAGATGGACGCAAATGGCCTTCCCATTGGCATGATGTTCACCGCCAAATATGCCGACGAGGCGACCCTGTTCCGTCTGGCCGGGCAACTGGAGAAGGAAGCGCCCTGGAAGGACCGGCGTCCGCAGGTCTGGGGCTAGGCATGGGCTTCTGGACCCGTCGGAACTGGATGACGCTCGCGGCGGTCAGCGGGTTTGTCGCCGTGGCGGTCGGCGCGTTCGCGGCTCACGGGGTGCACGATCCCAAGGCTCAGGAGTGGCTGCGCACCGGGTCCACCTACGGCTTCATGCACACCATGGCGACGCTGGCCTGCGCGACGTTCATTCAGGTGGGCGCCAGGCGGGCAAGATATGCACCGGCCTTCTTCCTCAGTGGCGTCGTGATCTTTTCGGGCAGCCTCTACGCCATGGCGTTGGGCGCCCCGCGCTGGTTCGGCGCGATCACGCCCATCGGTGGACTGCTGTTCCTGATCGGCTGGGCCGTGCTGGCCTGGGCCGCACGCGGGGTCGACCCTCAGGCCTGAGCCGGTCGCAGCGCCAGGAACCTTAGCGCCAGGGCGGACCCCGCCAGCGCCAGGATCATAACCAGCGCCATGGGCCGGGCTGAGCCGTCATGCAGGACAGCGGCCAGGGTGGACGCCAGCGCACCCGCCGCAAAGCCGACGGTGCCCATCAGGGCCGAGATCGAACCGGCCCGCAGGGGGTCAACATTCAGCGCACCCGCCGTGGTGTTGCCCTGCATGAACCCCAGACTGCAGAAAACCAGAAACACCAGGGGCAGCACGGTCCATCGTTCACCAATGCCCGTATAGGCGGCGATCATCAGGGCGACGCCCAGGCCGACGGCAAGGCGGCTGGCCACGCTCAGCACCCGGTCAGGGTGAACGCGGCGCAGGATCATCCGGTTGATCTGGCCCGATCCCACGATCCCAAGCGCGTTGAGGCCAAAGATCCAGGGGAAGAGGGCAGCGGAATAGCCGTAGGTTCCCATGATCAGGCTGGGCGATGTGGCGATGTAGGTAAACAGGGTGGCGCCGTTCAACGCCCCGGCCAGCGCATAACCCACCAGACGCGGCTGACGCAGCAGCGCCGCATAGGCCTGAAAGGGGTTCTCGGAACTGGCCTGGCGCGCCGTGGCCTCGGAGCGGGACTCCTTGAGGCGCAGCACCGCGATCACACCCACCACAATGCCGAAGGCGGCCATGAACCAGAAGTTCAGCCGCCAGCCGCCGAAGGCCAGCAGGGCCGCGCCCAGTAAAGGCGCCAGGATAGGCGCCAGGCCCATGATCAGCATCATCAGACTGAGGGTACGCGCCGTTTCGGTGTGGTCAAAGGTGTCCCGGACGATAGCGCGCGAGACCACGGCCCCGGCGCAGGCGCCCAGCGCCTGAACGAACCGCGCCGCCAGCAGCTGCTCCACCGACGTCGCCAGTGCGCAGGCTACCGAGGCGGCGATGAAGATCACCACACCCAGCATGATCGGCGCGCGTCGCCCGACCC
>NZ_JBILRO010000198.1:0-6520 GCF_044372605.1 Phenylobacterium sp. | reverse complement strand
AGCTCCATCCGACGCCATCAGCGTCCGAAGACATAGCTAACTTGCCGGGCCACTAACCGGGTCCGTGCTCTCGGCGCCGAGGCGCAGGCTGCGCGGGCGCAGGTCGGTCCACATCTCGTTTACATATTGCAGACAGGCGTCCTTCGGACCCTCTTGGCCCGTGAGTCGCCAACCGGACGGCACGGGCGTGGCTTGCGGCCAGAGCGACATCTGCTCTTCGTCGTTCACCAAGACGAAGTAGGTCTGTATATCGTCTTCTTCAAACGCCATGGTCGCTTCACCCCGATGATTTTTTCGTTTTCTCGAACCTAGTCGCTACCAAGCTTAGGCGTCAACCGACGATTGAAAGACTGGACAGCGCCTCGCGGCGGTCGCACTGTCGGTGCTCTCGTCGCGGGTCTGGCGAGCGACAGGGCATAAGTCCGCACTTTGGCGTCGGGACCTGCAGCCGTCGCGCGTGGATGGGACGAACCCCTGCGCTGAGGTCGCAGGCTAAGGGTCAAGGGAGTTGCGATGAATAGGTCGGCGTTGCTCACCCAACTTCGGATCGATCGGGAAGGCGTCGCTCCGCAACGGCCCAAGCGCGGATGGCTTGGATGGGCCCTGGTCGGGGTTGCGGCTGCGATGGTCATCGCCATCGGGTTATGGTTCCTCGCGCCATTAGTAGGCCCCGCCGATGTTGAGGCGGTGCCGGTCGTGGCGATAGCGGGCACCAGCTGGAGCGAAGAGTCATTGCTCGAGGCTTCCGGCTACATCGTTGCGAGGCGGCAGGCGACCGTCTCCAGCAAGATAAGCGGCAAGGTGCTGGACCTGTATATCGAGGAAGGCCAACGCGTCGATGCTGGCCAGATCTTGGCCAGGCTCGACGCGTCCAACCTGAGCGCGGCCCTTGAGCAGTCGCGGGCCCAGGTGGCCGTCGCACAGGCTAGCGCCCAGGAGGCCCAACTGGAGCTGGAACACGCCGTGCCACGGGATCGGCGGCTTCGGGAGTTGCACGCGAAGGGCTTTCTGAGCGATCAGGCCGTCGATGATTCGCGCAATTCGGCGGAGACGGCTCAGGCGGCGCTCGTCGTGGCGCAGCGCCAGGTTACCAGCGCTCGCGCGGCCCTTGAGGTCGCGCAGCGCAGCCTCGATGACATGGTGATACGGGCGCCCTTCGCTGGCGTGGTGACTGTCAAGGCCGCCCAGCCTGGCGAAATTGTCTCGCCGATTTCCGGCGCGGGTGGCTTCACCCGAACCGGCATCGGGACGATCGTCGACATGGACTCCCTTGAAGTCGAGGTTGATGTGTCCGAGAGCTTCATTGGCCGAGTGAAGACCGGTATGCAGGCCCGTGTGACTTTGACCGCATATCCGGAGGCCGCCATTCCGGCGGAGGTCATAGCGGTCGTCCCGACGGCCGATCGTTCGAAGGCGACGGTGTTGGTCCGCGTGGGACTCAAGGCTCGCGACCCGCGGATCGTACCTGACATGGGCGCGCGGGTTGCATTTCTAAGCCCGCCCGCGACCTTAACGGCGGTGCCCACCACGCGCAGCTTCCTAATCCCCCGCGCGGCTGTGACGGTGGAGTCGGGGCAGAACGGCCACGTGTTCGTCATTTCGGGCGCACGGGTCGAGCGCCGCGCCGTGCGCCTCGGTGGCGGGCGGGGGGAAGATCAAGTGATCCTGGCAGGTGTCGCATCAGGTGAGCGCCTTGCCATTAGCAGAAAGAAACCACTGACCGATGGAGCCAAGATCCGCATCCAGCCCTCGTCCCCCCGGGCCGGGAATGGCTGAGCCGGGGAGCGTCCAGCCGCTTGTCGCGGTCCGTTCGCTCGTCAAGCGCTACAAGCGCGGCAACGAGTTCGTGGAGGTGTTGCGCGACCTCGACCTCGACATCTGGTCGGGGGAATTCGTGGCCCTCATGGGCCCCTCCGGCTCGGGAAAGACCACATTACTCAATCTCATCGGAGGCCTCGATCGGCCAACGTCGGGCGAAGTTCTCATCGCTGGCGAGCGGATCGACCAGCTGTCCGGGGTGGAGCTGACACGATGGCGGGCGCGGCACGTCGGCTTCGTCTTCCAGTTCTACAACCTGATGCCGACTTTGACGGCCGAGAAGAACATCGAACTGCCCCTGTTGCTCACCAAACTTTCAGGTGCCCGACGGCGCGAAAGCGTCAGCGCGGCGCTGGAACTTGTCGGCCTCGCCGATCGGCGCAAGCACAAGCCCACCGAACTCTCCGGGGGGCAGCAGCAGCGCGTCGCCATTGCACGGGCGATCGTCGCGGACCCGACCTTGCTGATCTGTGATGAGCCGACCGGTGACCTCGACCGGGACACCGCCGAGGACGTCCTTGGCCTGCTGCAAGTGATGAATCGCGAGCTGGGCAAGACCATCGTTATGGTCACCCACGATCCGAAGGCGGCGGAATTTGCGTCGCGCACCGTGAGCTTCGACAAGGGCCAACGACTGGGCCACGCCGCCGGAGCCACCGCGTGAAATATCTGCGGCTCGTATGGGCCGGGATCTGGCGGAAACCCGGCCGGGCGATCCTCACGATCCTGTCCATAGCCAACGCTTTCGTCATGTTCGGGCTGCTCCAAGGGCTAATCAGCGGCGTCAACCACGCCGTGGCAGATATCCAGGCGGACGTGTTGATGACCCAAAGCCGGGTAAGCCAGATCGAGCCCCTGCCGCTGTCGCAGGAGGCCAAGATCGCCCGGGTGACCGGTGTGGAAGCGGTGTCACCGATGATCTTTTTCCTGGGTAGCTACCAGCGGCCCGAGCAATACGTCATTGCCTATGCTGTCAGACCTGAGCCCTTCGCCGAGGTGTTCTCGAAATTCGGCATCTCGCGGGAGAATATCGCGGCCCTTCGCAGCAGACGCGACGGCGCCTTGGCTCCCACTGGCCAGGCTCGAAAATACAACTGGAAGGTCGGAGACCGCGTCCCGCTCCGATCAGCGACGTGGCTCAATGTCGGCTCCGGCCGCCTTTGGACTGTGCAGATCGTCGGACTGGTACCGCCCGTCCCGGGCGGACCATCTTCGATACCGATGATCGTCAATTACGAATATGTGGATGAGGGCCGTTCGACGGCTCGCGGCACCACGAACTATTTCGTCCTCAAGGTCACTGACCCGTCGACAGCGGGGCGTGTCTCGCAGGATGTAGACAGGCTGTTCGCCAACTCTCCGTTTGAGACCAAGACGATCACCCAGAAGCAGATGGCCCAAGATCAATTCAAGCAGCTTGGCGACATCAATCTGGTGGTGAACGCGGTTATCGGGGCAGTCTTCTTTGCCTTGCTCTTTTCGATCGGCTCGACCATGTGGCAGTCCATGCGCGAGCGGGTGCCCGAGCTCGCAATCCTGAAGACTCTGGGGTTCAGCGACCGCGCAGTCCTACTGCTCCTCTTCTCCGAATCCCTCTTGCTCTGTCTAGTGTCGGCGGCAATCGGACTCGGCATTGCCGCCGCGCTTTTTCCCGTGGTACGTTCGCTCATCGGATTCGACGCCCATTCCGGTCCCGTCATGGCGTGGGGGTTCGTGTTCGCGATCCTGCTGGCGGCGATCAGCGGCCTGCCCCCGGCAGTTCGTGCCATGCGGCTTCAGATCGTCGACGCACTGGCCGGTCGCTAGGAGAGTCACATGGGGTTCGCCAGCGAGGTCGGCACCATGACCGTAGTCAACATCAAGGCTCTGCCGCAGCGCATCGGCGCGGCGCTGGTCACCGTCATCGGCGTGGCCACTACGGTGGCGGTCATGATCTCCCTTCTCGCCATCGGGGCGGGAATCCAGAAGACTTCGCTGCGCAATGTTCCGGCCGATCAGGTTGTCGTGCTACCGTCTGACGCCGTATCCGAGAGCGTCGGGACGCTTGCGCGTTCAGTGCTCGCCATCGTGTCCGACGCGCCCGGCGTCCGGCGCAGTTCCGACGGCCGGGCGCTCGTCGAACCCACCGCAACCGTGATCGTGGAAGTCATCCGCAAAGCCGACGGCGCGCCCGTAAACTTGCAGTTCAGGGGCGTGGGACCGATGATCGCCAGTGTTCAGCCAGGGTTCAGGATCATAGAAGGGCGATGGTTCCGCCCGGGTCTCAACGAGATAATCGTCGGAACGGGCGCGCGCGCCCAGTTCCGGAAACTGGGGCTGGGCGACACCATTGTCTTACGTGGGTTGGCGTGGCGGGTAGTTGGCGTGTTTAAGGACGGCGGCTCGATGAGCGAGAACGCCATCATATCGGACATCGACACCGTACTGGCGGCGTTCGGCCGGGATGCCTATGGCAACATCCTCGTGCGCCTCCAGAGCACCGACGCCTTTGTGACCTTCAAAGACGCGCTCTCGCGTAACCCGCAGCTTGCCGTGGACGTGCGATGGCAGAGGGATCACCTGAAGGACCAGTCGAAGACCATCACCAGGGTGTTCAATTTCCTGGGATGGTTTGTCGGTAGCGTGATGGGTCTGGGGGCCGTCTTTGGCGGCGTCACCACGATGTATGCCATCGTCGATGCCCGGACGCGGGAAATTGCGACCCTGCGCGCGATTGGCTTTTCGAGCTCGGCGGTCGTCATCTCGGTGTTGGTTGAATCGACGCTGCTCGCCGTCCCCGGAGCCTTGCTGGGGTATGCAGCCGCCTGGCTGGTGTTCAACGGCCGCGCGGTTTCCACCGTCGGACTCAGTTTCCCACTTGCGGTGACGCCGGGCCTCGCGGTCTGGGCGCTCGCCCTTTCCTTGGCGATCGGACTGATCGGCGGACTTGCGCCCGCAATCCGCGTTGCGCGCATGTCGGTTGTGACCGGCCTGAGGGCCATGTAGCGTCGGGCGGCTAGCTGTGGAGCCTCAATAGGTTGTCCGCGTCCAGGCGGAGTCGGCTGATGGGTGTCTGAGACTTTATCCCGCCGTGTGGGCGATGCCAGTTGTAGCGGTGCAGCCGGACAGGCAACTCGGCGGTTCGGTGATCTGAGGTCTGATAGGTCTGGGCGTAGGCCCATTCGCGCAGCGCGGTTTGGATGAAGCGTTCGGCCTTGCCGGTGGTCATGGGCGTGTAGGGTGTAGGCTCAGGACTCATTGATCATCGCCAGAAGATGACGGTGGCGGCGATGGTGATGGCGGACATGAAGGTGTGGGCGCATAGGTCGTAGCGGGTGTGGATGCGACGCCAGTCCTTGATGCGCCTGAAGGTGTTCTCGATCTTGTGGCGCTGTCGATAGAGCGTCTTGTCGTGGTCGATCTGATCCTCCCTCGTTTCAGTGGACACCAGCGTGCGGCGGGTGCGAAAAAAGGGGGTCTGAAGATCAAGCCATTGGTCGTTCCCGTGGCGGCCTGAGCACCAAGATCCACTTGGCCGTCAGAGGCTTAAAGCGTCGTGCCTGAATCGGGAATCGAAGGATTCCCAAATCTGACGAAGCGTGATTCACCGTGGATGGAGGTGGATCATGGGCAAGAGCTATTCGATGGACTTGCGCGAGCGGATCGTGGCGCAGGTTGCGGCAGGTGGATCGCGTCGAGGCGCGGCGAGGCACTACGGGGTCAGCGACAGCTGTGCGGTCAAGCTTGTGGCGCGGGCGGAGCGGACGGGCTCGATCGAGCCTGCGCGGCAGGGACGCCCGCCAGGCGGCGGCAAGCTGGCGGAACACATGGCCTTCCTGATCGATATTGTGGAGGCCACGCCCGATATCACCCTGCCGGAGCTGGCGGTGCGGCTCGAGGTGGAGCGGGAGGTGAAGGTCACGACGCCCTCACTGTCCCGGGCGCTGATCGCTGCGGGGTTCTCATATAAAAAAAGCCCTGATGGCCTCGGAGCGCGCACGCGCCGCAGTGCGTGAGCGGCGGCACGAATGGATCGAGCAACGCCAGCCGCGCATGCGCCAACAGCCCGCGCGCCTGGTGTTCATCGACGAGACAGCGGTCACCACCAAGATGACGCGGCTGCGGGGCCGCAGCCGGCGCGGTCAGCGCCTGACCGCCGATGCGCCGTTCGGCCACTGGCGAACCCAGACCTTCATCGCGGGCCTGCGATGCGGGTCCCTGACCGCGCCGTGGGTGCTGGACGGCGCCATGGACCGCGCCGCCTTCGATATCTACATCGAGACCCAGCTGGCGCCGACCCTGCAACCCGGCGACGTGGTGATCCTGGACAATCTCGCCGTCCACAAAAGCCCGCGCGCCGCAGAGATCCTCAAGGCGCGCGGAGCATGGTTCCTGTTCCTGCCGCCCTACTCGCCTGACCTCAACCCCATCGAGATGGCCTTCTCAAAGCTCAAGGCTCATCTGCGCGCGGCCTGCGCCCGAACTTTCGACGCCCTCTGGCAAGCCGTCGGCAGCATCTGCGACCTCTACGATCCCGACGAATGCTGGAACTTCTTCAAGGCCGCCGGATATACGTCGCATTAAACGCACGGCGCTCTAGAGCGGTTTCCCTACGCTGTGAATCGGGAGGGATTCCCAAATCAGTGATGGAGTGATTCAAGCTGCATGCTGGTGAAGGAGGCCGGCATGCATGGGTCATCCTCTGTCATGTGATCTTCGGGAT
>NZ_JBILRO010000026.1:0-22630 GCF_044372605.1 Phenylobacterium sp. | reverse complement strand
AACTCGACCGACAGCTGAAAGCCCAGAGCGCTTCGCAGTTCGACCACCGCAGACGGATCATAATCCACCACATGGATGCGAGGGTCGCCGGGCCCAGGGCGCGGAACGACCGCCAAGGCGGGTGTGGCGCAAAGGGCAAGGATCACGGCGAGGGTGCGGGCGCGGATCATCGGGCGGCCTCAACTCGGCGGGCGGAAACTGCCGGACGACGATAGGTGTCGCCCAGACGCGGACGGTCCTCGAAAACCAGGGATGTCTGGCGGCCCGGGGACGTGGCGGCGGCCATGGCCGCAGCGCGTGAGCGGGTCTCGCTCTGGGCAGTGTCACGCTGAAGCTCATAGGCAAGTCGCTCAGCGCGCGAGGGCTGGGGCAGGGCGGAGGTCGAGTCACCCCGCGCGGCGGCGGCGCCGACCGTACGTCCGTCAGTATCGCGGCTGGCACCAAGCGTGGGCAGTCTGAAGCTCATGGCCATGACGATGGCGCCAAGGGTCAGCGCCAACTGGCCGGCGCCGAACACAAAGACCAGCGCCGCCGCGCTAATGGCGGTCTGCGGGTCCAGCGTCTGCCCGCGACGCTGGTCCGCCAGCGTCGTTAACCAGGGGTCCAGAACGGTCAGCATGAGCACGACCAGCAGCCATGTCACCAGCGTCGTGAGTGCGGCCGCAACCATTGCGCGGACCCAACCTAGAAACAGTCCGCGGGTCGCCTGGATCAGCGCCAGGACGATGAAGAGCGGCCCGACGGCGGTGAGCACGCCAATCGTGAGCTTGCTGGCGGAAATCACGCCGGCGCTGGAGAAAAACAGCACCCCTGTCGCCAGACCAACGGCTTCGGCGGCGGCGGCCTGAGGACTGGAATAGGACTTGGCGTCCTGTCCAGCGACCCGGCCATAGGCGATGGCGGTCTGTGTGAACTCCTCGTAGGCCGCCTGAAGACCATCTACAGGACGCGCCGCCAGGCTGGACCCGGATGACCCTTGCAAAGGGGCCGATGCGATCGCGGCGATCTCCACCGGAGCCCGGTCAGCCACGTCGAAGACCAGGGTCTGGAAAGTAGACCAACTGGTGACAAGCGCCAGAATCAGACCGATCCTCAGCGCGATCCACGGCGCATCCGATAGTTGCGTGTCGCCGCGCGCGAACAGCATTCGGTAGCCGACCAGCGCCACAAAGATCGTCAAGAGCGCCGTCAATGACGCCTGAAACACCGGTGAGCCCGAGGTCAGGGCCATGTAGCCGCCCTGTGCGTAGGCGCGGGTCTGGCAGTCGACGGTCGCGATCACGCCGCGAATGACGCCGTCGTCGACCAGAGTTGTGCAGGCGCCGCTCATGCCGCGCTCCGACCTTCCATAAAGGTGGGCAGCCAGGCCGACGGCTCATCGCCGACCTGGAGGCGCAGCGCATCCAGACGGCGCACGGCGCGCTCGGTACCCGCCAGAACCGCCAGTTCGCCAGACATGCCTGAAAGGTCCAGTCGCGCCACCACGCTGTGATCGCCACGCTTGATCAGGAAACAGCGTGAGGTGTCGGGCAGGGTTTTCACCAGCTCGAACTCATGTTCGCTCAGACCAAAGCCATCGATGTAGTCGGACGCTTTCGCCCGATTGTTCGGAAAGAAGATCCGCGTCGCCGCCTGTTCGATGATCGCCGAAGCGATGCGGCTGTCCAGAGCGTCGGATGCGCTCTGGGTACAGAACCCGACCACACCGTTGCGTTTGCGGATGGTTTTTTCCCAGTCCTTTATCCGGCGCACGAAAACCGGGTCATCCAGCACCTTCCAGCCCTCATCGACGACGATCAGAGCCGGAGTGCCGTCCAGTCGCTGCTCAAGCCGGTGGAACAGGTACATCATCGCGGGAATGCGGATGATCGGCGAATCCAGCAGCTTGGTCATGTCGAAGCCCAGGATCCGGGTCTCGATGTCCAACTGATCGGTGGCATTGTCGAACAGCCAGGCGTGATCGCCCCCATCGCACCAGGCCGCCAGCCGGGCCGCCAGGTCGCCCGCGCTGGGCCGGCGCGCGCCGCGGAACAGTTCGCGCAGGTAGCGAAGCCGCCGATGCCCCGGAGCCTGGGCAAAATTGGCGTCGATCGCATCGGCGATCATGGCGCGATCTTCGCTGTTGAGTGTGTCCCCGTCGGCGGTCAGAAGCTGACCGATCCACTCGGTCAGGAACGCGCGATTGGCCGGGGTGTCTGGCAAGGCCAGCGGATTGAAACCCGTCGGTTCGCCCGGCGAGATTACGTCGTAACGGCCGCCGATGGCGCGTATGAAGGGCTCGGCGCCGCGATCCTTGTCGAAATAGGCGATCCGCGGTTTGAGGCGCTCGGCCTGGGCCAGCAGGAAGGTAAGCAACACCGTCTTGCCGGATCCGGAGGGGCCGATCACGGTGAAGTTGCCCAGGTCGCCGTGGTGAAAATTGAAGTGGTAGGGACCAAACGCTGTGGTCTCCAGCACCGCAATTGCCGAACCCCAGTGATTGCCGGTCGCCTGACCCGTCGGGTGATTGTGAAAGCTGGCCAGGCCCGCGAAGTTGCCGGCGGAAATCAGGGCCTTCCGCGCGATGTAGCTGAAGTTAGCCGGGAACTGGGCCCAGAACGCCGGCTCCAGATTGACGTCCTCGCGCACGGCCACGGCGCCAGCCTCGGCCAGCGAAGACTGGATGTCGGCGACTGCCGTATCCAGTTCATCGAGACTTTCGGCCTTTGCCAGAATTGTCAGGTGGTGCTCGCCATAGGCTGCGCGGCCTGCGCCGACGTCATCGCGGGCCTGAGCCAGCTCGCCTCGCAGGCTGAAGGCGTCGTCCTCGGCAGCCTTGAGGCGACGTAGCGCCAGGCCCATCCGGTCCAGCGCTGCCTGGCGATCCACGAAGGCGAAGCTCTCGGTCAGCACCATTTCCATGGGCAGACGAAGCACGCCATCAAGCAAGCCCGGCGAGGTGCGTGCCGGATAGTCCTTGAGCGACACCATGGCGCCGAAGGTGGCTGCGCCCGGGCCGGGACCAAATTCCATGGCGTCGAGCCCGAAGCTGAGCCGCCGCGTGGCGATGGCACCCGACAGGTCGCCTACCGGCGCCAGAACGGGCCGGAGTTCGCCGTTCAGGATCAGGCTCAGGAATTCGGCGGGCTCCGACCGCTGGGCGCCGCCGCCGGCGGTATACCGGCCAAGCGCCCGGGCGCCGTAGGGGGTAAGCGCCGCGGCGAAGGCTTCACGCGTTGCGTGCAGGTCGCGCAGATCGCGGCTGATGTCGGCGTCCCGGGCGCGGGGGCCTTTCAACATGCGCTCGATGAGACCGGCGCTTCCCTGTGTCGGGCGGAGCACAAGTGTCAGGAAGATATCGTTTACATAGAGACGCCGGCGTTCCAGCTGGTCGCGCCAGCGTGCATCCAGGGTCGCGCAGAACGGATCCTCAGGGGGGGCCGGGAAGTCGGGGCTGACCCGGCGGCGAACCACATGATGATAGATGGCCAGCCTGGAGCTGGCCGCGCCGCGCAACACGGTTTCGCGGATCGCCTTGCGGTAGTTCAGTTCCTCGTCGGCCGCTGTCTCGAATGGAAAGCCGGCCAGCTGCAGCGTCTGGACCAGCAGGCCATCTCGCGTCTGCAGGGTCAGGTCGTCGAGATGCCCAGCGTAGGGCAGTCGATCCCCAACCTTGGCCTCGCGCGGCGCAAGTACCTTGGCTGCGCCCGTTGAGATGTAGCTTCCGCTCATGGCTGGTATGAGTTTCCGCCCCAGAAGGCGAAGTTGCGGATCCGCGGACAGGTGCGCAGGCGCGTGACCCAGAGGTCGAAGAACCGCGGCTCCCGCAATGACCCCACATAGCCGATGGCGTGCAGCACCACCGCGATCAGCAACGCCCAGAAAGACCGGGTGATCAGAAAGGCCTCGGCCGTCACAATCAGGTTCAACACGGCATAGGTGTAGGTGACGCCACCGATCGTCTGGGGCCGCGTCAGCGCGGAGAAGACAGGATCAGACGCCAGCCGGCTCATGCTGGTTCAGAGCCCGCCAGCCAGCGAGCGTATGCCGGCCACGATGGTCACGGCTCCGAAGATGATGAAGGCGCCAACCACGACAACCAGCCCGCGCTTCCATTCAATGCGTCCCGTCAGCATCAGGAAGCCCACGACAGCGATGGCGATGACCGCCGCGCTGGTGGCCACATTGCCGAGCAGAGTGCCCTGGACCCAGTTAAGCGCCGCCAGCAGGGGCGATGAGCCTGCAGGATCGCCCTGCGTCTGGGCGCGAGCCGGGAAGGCCGCCAGGGCGACAAACAGGAGCGGAGCGCTAAATCTTTTCATGGGTCTCACTCGGCGGCCTAGTGGGGCGCCCTGTACACTCGGATGCTCGCACAGTCCTCGAAACGCTGTGACGTGTCCGCCGCTGCGGCTGCCGCTATCTCTGTTTGATGACGTTTGCATGACAACCAACCCCGAGAACACCCTCGACAACATGGTGAGGCGTTCATGCACCTGTGACATTTCAGCGCCGACCGAGGCGTCCAGCATGAATCGCTCCTTCGACTTTACAGGCCGTGACGCAACAGGGCCAGTTCACATTGAGAGCACCGAGACTCGCATGCCGCGACGCATCGGCTGAATCAAAAATGTCATACAACTGAAGAGCTAACGTCACATGCGGCGACTAGACAACCTCCCGACAGGGCGGGTTGCGATCGAGATCAAGCGACGCCTCTCCGCCGTGCGCATAGCGCGACTGGGTCGAACCTGTGGAGAACGAGATGATTGGCGTCAGGAAAGTGGGGACCGTATTGGTCGCCACAGTAGGTGCATTGGCGCTGGCGTCCTGCGGAGGCGGCGGCTCAAGCGTTGTCTCGCCGGGTGAAGGCGCGTTTGCCACCGGCGGAACCGGCGGCGCCGGCGGCGGGTCGGGCGGCAACGGTCAGGCCTCGTCTGATTGCCCGACGGGCTTCATTAATCTCGGTACTGTCGCCAACGGCACGCTTCGGTCCTGCGGCATCCCGCAGTTGGTGACCAGTAACCTGACTGTCCCGTTCCGGCCGGGTACGGCCTACCGGATCGACGGTCGGGTCGCGGTTGGCGAGGACCAGGGTTCTGACGCCCAGGCGCCCCGCGCCGGCGCACGCTCCGCCGTCCTTACCATCGAGCCGGGCGTGACCGTCTTCGGCGGTATCTCCGAGTTTCTTGTGGTCAACCGCGGCTCACGGATCGTTGCCGACGGCACCGCCTCGCGGCCGATTATCTTCACCAGTCTGAACGATCTCAATGGCGGGCCGGACCTGAGGGGCCAGTGGGGCGGTATTGTCATTGCGGGCCGCGCGCCGATCAACCGCTGCCCACCGACGGCGACAGCGTTCCCGGCCAACCCGACCGCATGCGAGTTCCGGTTCGAAGCGATCCCGACGATCAACTGGGGTGGGAACGCACCCACAGAGTCCAGCGGCACGCTGCGCTACGTTCAGGTGAAGGAGGCCGGCTTCGAGGTCGCGCCCAACGAAGAGTTGAACGGCATCACCTTCGGCGGCGTGGGCAATGGCACCATCGTCGACTTCGTGCAGGTTCACGGGGCGGCTGACGACGCGGTGGAATTCTTTGGTGGAACCGTGAATGTCCGCCACCTCGTCCTGACGCAGTGGGACGACGACGGCTTCGACACGGACGAGGGCTATACCGGCTCCGCGCAGTACGTGATCAACTACACTGACGCGCCGACGGAAGAGTCGCGCTGCTTCGAAATGTCATCCGCCGGTTCAACGTCGGGTGGCGCGCCGTTGCTGCGCTCCAACCCGCGGGTTTCGAACTTTGTTTGCCGCCTCGGCCTCGCCGGCACTGCGTTTGACAGCCGTCAGCACCAGGGCATCCTGATGAACAGCGGCACCCGCGCCGACTTCCTCAACGGCCTGGTCGTTTCCGAGAACACCCGGATCCCTTGCCTGGATATCGACGGCGCGTCGACGATGGTCGAGCCGCGGCCGGCTTTCCGCTCGGTGGTTTTCGCCTGCGCTGGCGGCCCTTACCGTACGACGGACGGCGACCAAAACGACGCGCCTGCAGCCCTGATCACAGTGGCCGGGTCGAACAATCTGGCGACGGGTTATATCCCGACATTGACGCAGGTGTTCATCAACGGTGGCAACGAGAGCGGGCGCGTGGCGACCAATCCAACGACCTTCTCCTCGTTCTTCCTGGCCACGAACTTCATCGGTGCGGTGTCCGGCCCCAACGACACCTGGTTCGTGGGTTGGACCTGCGGACTGGCCGGCGCCACCTCCTGCTGATGACAGCGATCCCGGTGCGGCGGAGCCTCCGGCTCCGCCGCCGATCCCCATCCTTCCGATGAAGGTTCTATAATCCGATGACAGTCTCCCTCCGCACTCTCAGCGCCATGCTTCTCGCAGGCACCGCGCTGACCGTGGCCATGCCGGTCTATGCGCAGACGCAACCTGCGCAGGCTCCAGCCGCACCGGCTTCGCCTGAAGAGAACGAAGTCGAAGAGATCGTGGTCAACGGGAGGTTCATCCCTGACGAAATCCGCGACACCGCCGAGGTCGCCAACTTCCTTACGGTCGAGGATATCCGTCGCGCCGGCGATGACACCGCCGCCCAGGCGCTCACACGTATCAGCGGCCTCTCGGTCGTATCGGGCCGCTTCGTCTACGTTCGGGGCCTTGGCGAACGCTACTCGCAGGCGCTGCTGAACGGTTCGCCGCTGCCCAGCCCCGAGCCGATGCAGCGCGTGGTTCCGCTCGACCTGTTCCCGGCCGCGATCCTGGCCGGCACAGCGGTCCAGAAGACATTCTCGGCCAACTACCCCGGAGAGTTCGGCGGCGGCATCATCGATCTGCGGACCGTCGGCGTGCCCGACAAGCCTTACTTCAACATTGGCGTGGGTCTGGGCGTTGACAGTGAGATCACCGACAAGAACGGACTGACCTACTACGGCTCAAAGCACGATGAGTTCGGCTTCGATGACGGCTCCCGCAAACTGCCTGTCGGGGTCCGGCAATTCGCCGCGACGCGCCCGGTTGTGTTCTCCGGCTCTGCCAACGGTCTGACTCTCGACCAATACAAGGCGATCGGCCGCAGCTTTACCAACGCCCCCCTGAACCTGATCCAGAGGGACCGCGTACCGCTTAACGGCAACATGGATGTGTCCGGTGGTCAGGCCTTTGAAACAGACTACGGCCGTTTCGGGGTGGTCGGCGTTCTGAGCTATCGAAACAGCTGGCAGAACCGGGTCGGCGTGCGCCAGTCGACCGTGCCGGATGTTGGTGGTCTGGTGCTCGCCAGCGATGCCCGCTTTGAAGCCAACCAGAACGATATCGGCTGGAGCGGCCTGGGCGGCCTGGCCTGGGAAAATGACGACAACGAGCTTCACTACACAGCGCTCTGGATCCGTTCGACGTCGAAGCGTGCTCGGATCACCGAGAACTCGGCGCAATCCCAGGGCAGCGCAAACGTCAACGTCTACAATACCGAATGGTACCGGCGCGAACTGCAACTGAACCAGCTGACCGGCAAACACCGTGTAGGCGACCTGGATATCGACTGGCGCGGCACTTACGGGCGCACCACGCGCGAGGCGCCCTATGAGCGCCTTTACCGCTATGGCTTGCAGGCCGACGGCAGACGTCTGGCCCTGTTGTCCGGTGCCAATCAGCTGGTCTCCTTCTCGGACCTGGATGAGAATATCGGTTCGGCCAACATCGACTTCTCGTACGAACTGCCTGTGAGCTTCGTTCGTCAGGCCAAGATCAGTGCAGGCTACGCCTGGCAGACCAACGACCGGAGCTCGGTACGTCGCGACTTCAGCTACGAGGCCGGCCGCAACTACGACCCTGTTCGTTACGGGACCGAGCGCATCGATTATCTGGTGTCTGATCGCAATATCAACGATGACATCATCGCTTTGCGCGAACTCACCGGGACAACTCTGACCGGCGATGCGCCCTATTTCGACGCCGGCCTTGAGGTCAATGCGGGCTATGTCCAGGTGGACACCGAAATCGTTCCGCTGCTGCGCGCCAGCTTTGGCGTGCGCTATGAGGACGGCAAGGAGTACATCCGTACCTTCGACATCTTCAACCGCGCAGCCGGTCCGCTTTTCGCGCGGACAATCAATGAGAGCTATGTCCTGCCGACGGCGACGGCGACCTGGAATTTTGCCGAGGATCAGCAGCTCCGCGTCGGCGCCTCCAAGACCATCGGTCGTCCGCAGTTCCGCGAGCTGGCGCCGCAACGCTACCGTGACACCGACACCGACCGGATCCTTCGCGGCAACCCCTTCCTGGTGGACACCGAGTTCACCAACGGGGACCTGCGCTACGAGCGCTACTTCGAGAAGGGCCAGTATCTGACGGTCGGCGCCTTCTACAAGGAACTGAAGAAGCCGGTGGAAGCCTTCGCTGTTCTGGGTTCTGACGGCGCGTTCCAGCAGACCTACTATAATGCGCCTCTGGCCGAGATTTACGGCATTGAATTCGACGCCAAGAAATACTTCGAACCTCAGTTCGGCTTTGACTGGATCGACGCCAAGCGTTGGTTGGTGGCGGTCAACTACACCTATTCAAAGTCCAAGCTGAAGGTGGGCAAGGGCGACACAATCGTCCTGGACACCACCGGTGTTCGGTCAACACCACTGGCCAGCGACTACATCCGGCCGGGCTCCCGGCTACAGGGGCAGTCTGACCATCTGGCGAACGTCCAGTTCGGCTTCGAGGATGATGAGGCCCAGTCGCAGGCGACCCTGCTGTTCACCTACACGAGCGACCGGGTCTCCGCGCGGTCCAGCAGCGCCGATCTGCCGGACCTGATTCAGGATCCGGGCCTGCGGGTCGACTTCGTCTATCGCAAGACCTTCATGATCAACGACCGGGAGTTCGCCGGCTCGTTTGAGGCGCGCAACCTCTCCGGAACCGATGCCGAAGAGTACCAGAAGGCCGGCGGAAAACGCTTTGAAACCAACAGCTTCAAGGTCGGTCGCACGTTCTCGCTGGGTCTGACAGCCAAGTTCTGAGGGCAGGGCGAGCGTTCTGTTTAGCCCAAGTGCCAGCGGGTTAGGCTCTGTGTCTTGAGTCGCAGGGCTTATGCGCTGGTACCTCTGGACAATCGTTGCCTAGCTTGAAAACATAGACAAAATTGTCAGTTGTCTAGCTGACAGGGCGGTGAACGTCGGCTTATCGTCACGTCTTCGTGATCATACTGTCGTAAAAGCTTTGCATTCGTCACATATGGTGGCAGGTTTTCTCCCAAGATGCGGCGCTGGGACGCTGCACGTGGAGGAAATACGATGCGAACCTTGATTTGCATTCTGGCCTTCGCCGCTGCGGCGACCGGTCCGGCCCTTGCTGAAACGGCCCCCAATGCGGCAGCTCAGGCAAAGGACGCGGTGATGTCAAAGTCTGCGCGGACGGTCTTTGTCTGTGACACCACGACCGCGACCCGGCGCGCATTCACCCGGGAATTCGGGGTTATGGAGTTTGTCACGGCTGATCGGGCTGTCGCCAAGGGCGAAACATGGTCGGCGCCAAAGTGCGTCACGTCGGCGGAAGCTCGCCGGCTGATTCAGTTGACCGGCAAGCGCGAACAGGTCGCCAGCCTGCGATAGGGCGGTTTGGATCGTTCGCCGCGGCTCAGCGCGCGACGATTGTCGTTATCTGGGGGGCGGTGACAGCCAGTCGGGCCAGGATCGCCGCCACATAGTTCCGCGTTTCGGCATAGGGTGGTATGCCGCCATGACGTTCTACGGCTTCCGGCCCGGCGTTGTAGGCGGCCAATGCGAGGCGCAAGTCGCCGAACCGACGGATCTGGCGCGCAAGGTAGGCCGCGCCACCGTCAATGTTTCCGCGAAGATCTGATGCGTCGACCCCCAGGTCGAGGGCCGTGGCCGGCATCAGTTGCATGACGCCCCGTGCGCCTTTCGGCGACACCGCTGCTGGATTGAAGCGCGATTCCTGCCAGGCTACTGCTTCCACGATGGCGGCGGGCACGGCGTGGCGTCCGGCAGCGTCCTGGATAGCGGCGGAGATATCTGCAGATGTCGCCGCCGAGCCGTGAACAGGCGCTGAAGGTGGCGCAATCGCATGCGCGCCGCTGTCAGAGTAGACCGCTGGTCCGACATGGGTCGTTACGGTCCCGTCGTCGCCGATCTCAAGGACTTGAGCCTGTACCGCCGTGGACGAGCCGATCACCAGGGCCGAGGCAGCGGCGGCAATCGACAATTGTAGACGCGCGTGCCGCATATGCCCCTCGATCCGACGCGTCAGTCTAGCGTGAAGGGTGCTGCCGGACCAGCGGACATTGTCGGGAAGGTCGCAGGCCCGGAGTTCAGGCCAAATTTGCGAAGTGTGGAAAAGCCGCCAGTGGAGTTCTCGCTTTGTGGCGCCGACAGAGGCTCGCTGGCCGGCAAGGGCCCGGGCAGACGATTCTCGCGACTGGCTGCGATCATTTCTCGCGCTGCGGCGATAGCGACGTCTGGTCTTGCGATCATGACCAGGTGCGGTGAGACCACAGTGGTCTGGAAGCCATGCTGCGATGTCGATGCGATCTGCAGATGTTGCAATTCCCACATCGAGACGTGAGCCCCGAACGCCGATCTCGGAGAGCCGGCCGCTGTCTCCGACGCCGTGATCACATAGAGCGGGATATCGCGGAGAATGGGTCCTATCCGGCCGACCTGCTCCGACGTGCGGCCAAAGATACTGTTCAGTTCAGACAACTGATTTTGCCAGGTGGCGGGGCGGCGGGCCGCGCTGACCTGATGTTCTGTCTTCGTCGGCGCCACGCATTCTGCCCACTGCGGATCGTCAATGGCGGCTGATGACGGCGCTGACGCCATGGCCAGACATCTCTGGAGGCGCTGACGCATTCCGTTCAGGCCGTCGGCTTCCGGTCTTGGCGCAAGCCGTTCCACGGTGGGATCCAGCAGTATCAGACCCTGAACATCGCTCGTGCGTCGGGCCGCGAACAAGCGCGCGTAGAGCCCGCCAGCGGAATGGCCCATGACAATGAAGGGCCCCTTGATGTCAGCCGCCTTGAGCGCCAGATCGAGGTCCCTGGCCGTCGCTGCGCCGTCGCGGGGCAGGGGCCCGGGATCACTGTACCCGTAGCCGGCGCGATCATAGGCGCAGACCCGGGTTTGCCGCGCCAGATCGGGCTGTACCTTGTACCAGGCCGTGGAATCCGCGCCGAAGCCAGACTCCAGCAGGACTGTGGGCGTGCCGCGCCCCTGGCAGCGAAAATTCAGTTTGCGCCCGTCCACCAGGGCTACGACCGTTCCTGCCCTGGCAGAACCTGCGGCGCCCAGGCTATCTGCGGTACCGCACGCCGAGAGGCTGAAGCCCAGCAATAAGGCTGGAATCAGGAGTTGGCGTCTGCGCCCGGTCGCGGCACAAACATTGCTAGGCACGAGCTTGTGTTGACCGATGGTACGGCGCACCGGCAAGATGGGCCGCAAGTTTCCCGGCTTGAGTGTGCCGGGATGAATGGAAAGAGGACGCAGGTGGAAACCGTCTACGATTGGATCACGGTAGCGATCTTCGGCGGCCTGGTGGTCCTGTTTCTGCATCGCTCGGTGCAGCCTGAGGAACCGCAGGACACGATCTTGCACTATCTGCCTCCAGCCGTGGGTTGTGCTGTCGCCAACTGGTTTGGAAATCCTCCGCAGAACCAGGGCCTGGTATCCTTCCTTATTGTCCTGGGTGTGGCGATCTACGTCGTTCTGGTGCTCAAGCCCTTTGGTTTGACGATCAAGTTCCCGAAGCGCTAGCCGCATTCCGCCGGAGCGCTCTTTAGCGATCCAGCCCATATCGCTGCATCAAGCACACTCAGACATCGCCCACGCGTTGATTGAAATTGACGGCAAAGATATCACCGGACGCTACCGGACTTGCAAACAACACAGACGCAAGCAACGGGCTCATCAAGTGCGCGCGGACGATCATGTCAGCCTCCTCGGGCATTGTCTGACGTCGGGTATCTGGCGCTGATTCTTCAGCTGTAGTTCAACGAACGCCTTCGCTGTCGCCCAGAAGGCAAGGCGCGGTACGCAGGATGATGGCGATATCCAGCCAGAAGGACTGACGTTCAACATACTCCAGGTCCAGCGCCACACGCCGGCGCACATCCTCTGCAGTGTTGACCGGACCGCGCGACCCATTGACAGCAGCCCAGCCCGTAAGGCCGGGCTTGATCCGGTGTCGGTGGGCATAGGTCGCCACCAGTTTGCTGGCGTCAGCGCCGCCGCTCTTCATTCCAATGGCATGCGGCCGTGGGCCGACGACGGACATCTCGCCAGAGATGATATTGAAGATCTGAGGCAGTTCATCGAGGCTGGTCTTCCGGATGAAGCGACCGACGCGGGTGACCCTATCATCATCGGCGCTCACCTGTCTGGCTGCTGTAAAGTCGGATGTTTCGACCTTCATCGAGCGAAACTTCCAGACCACGATCTCCTCGTTCATATAGCCATGCCGGCGTTGCCGGAAAAAGACGGGTCCCGGACTATCCAACCTGATCGCCACAGCAATGGCCGCCATGAGGGGCGCAAGCGCGATCAGCCCGGCTATGCCAAGGATCAGGTCGAGTGCGCGCTTGGCAGCGAGATAACTCGCGCGCTGGCGCCCGCCGCTGACCTGCATCAGGTCGAAGTCAGCGATCCGCCCGACGGCCTTGCTGGTGCTCTCATCATCGGCATCTTCCAGCAATAGCGAGATCGAATTGGGGATCGGGGCCAGTCGCTCGATGAGTTGGGCGATGCGTGCGTTCGCCTTGGCCGGCACCGTGATCACGATGCGGTCGGCGAAGGGCAGGATTCTGTGGTCGATCAGGTCACTGGTTTTGCCAAGGACCGGGACACCGCGAAGCGCAGGTCCGACGCGGTCGCGCCGATCATCGAAGATACCGAGGATATTGACGTCACGCGTACGCATGGCGCGACGGATCAGCCGCTCGGCGGCAGGAGTGCCGCCGACAATGATCAGGTTAGGTGTCAGCAGGCCCTGGCGGCGCAAATTGGCCAGGACTTGCCCCCAGATCATGTGACTGACCACGAGGAGCGTGCCCGCCGTTACTGTCCAGGCAGCGCAGGCCAGGGCCGGGAAGGAGGGGTCAAGCAGGCCGCACAAAGTGCCCGCACCACCACTGGCCGCGACCGCTGACAGCAACAATCGGCCAAAGCGGCGACGGGAGCGTTCGCGCTTTCGCATGACATAGGCCCCGGTGGCCACCAGGAGCGCCAGCGCCATAAGGGGTGCGCCAAGCCACATGGTCATCGGTAGCGGCATCACCAGTCCCGCGACCAGAGAAGCGGCGCCGAGAGCGACGCCATCGCCAAACTGGAAGAGCCGGGCAAGCCCTGGCCCCGATGCCCGGGTTCGCGCCGTCTGCATGCGGTCAGGACGAAGGGGGCCGCGCCGATCGCCGGCGTCGTTGATTTCGTCCGTCGCGACGGCGCGAAGGGCTCCGTTGTCGTCGGCCATTCTGGCTGTTCCCGCTTGGTTGCGCTGGGAACCTAGATCGTCGGCCTGACAGATCGGTTAAGACGCCGCCCGAAAACCTAGTAGGCGCGCGTGTCCGAAAAAATCAAAGGCAGCGTCCGCCAGATGATCTTCATGTCGAGTACGAAGGACCAGGTGTCGATATACTCGTTGTCGGCTTCCACCCGGTCTACAATGGCCTGAAACTCCCGGACTTCGCCGCGGAAGCCGCAAACAGCGGCATAGCCGGTCAGTCCCGGGCGAGCGCGAAACCGCAAATTATAGCCAGGCGCCAGTTGCCCCCAGGTCTCGTCGTGGGCGACCGCGTGTGGCCTGGGTCCGATCAATGACATTTCCCCGCGTAGAACATTCAGAAGCTGCGGCAGTTCGTCGAGGCTGAATTTTCGCAGGATAGCGCCCAACGGGGTGATGCGTGCATCGCCGCGGGTAGCCTGGCGAACGGTGTCGCCATCTTCGGCGACGGTCATCGTCCGAAACTTGAAGACCGTAAAGATCACGCCGTTCAGTCCGGTCCGACGCTGCCGGAAGAGCGCCGGGCCGGTGCTTTCGAGCCTGACAAGCGTGGCAATCGTCAGCAGGAGTGGAAGAAAGAACAACAGAGCGCCGAACGACATAACGATGTCGAACGCACGCTTAAGCCGGCTCGTCGCGACAGGTTTCACCGGGATCGCCGCCACTGCGCCGGCACAAGCGCCCGGGTTTGCTGTCCAGCTTGTGGTTTTGGCATGAGCCTCGAGATTCACCGGCCTAGTCATGGCCGCGGCTTGTGAGGGAGCGATCGGCTCCTGACAGTTCGGCAAGGAAGGCGTCCATCGCGCCTGCGCTCCAGAGGCGAACGCAGAGCCGCGGGCCGTCATTGTCGATCTCTGTGCGGATCTGGGCGTCTCCGTCTCTATCCGCGTTGTCGGCATGGCGTTCGATGAATCCATAGAAGGCCGCATGAATGCGATCCGGGTCTTCGTCAGCGGCAAATCGAGTCTCGAATTTGGACATGACCCCTAAACGTCCCGCGATCCCGCTTCCCAGGAAGCAAGGCCCGCGCCACGGGGCGGCTTTCTAGCGCGTGATCACATCCATATTCGTGACAAGGGACGCTGCGGTTGCATTCAGCTCTGACAAATCGTCAACGCCGGCTGCTTCAGCGTCAGTAGGCTTGGGGATCGCTGAAAATGATCAAGGCAGTTTTCCCGAGGATCGCCACATCCAGGCCAATCGACCAGCTCTCGATGTAGAGGTTATCTGCGGCAATTCGATCCGTCATGCAGCGCAGATCGTTAATCTCACCGCGCAGGCCATTGACCTGGGCCAACCCGGTCAGGCCGGGCTTGGCGCGGAAGCGGTCAGCATAGGTCGGGATCTGTTCACCGTAGTGGCTGTCATGCGCCAGGGCGTGAGGACGAGGGCCAACAATGGACATGTCGCCTTTCATGATGTTGAGAAACTGCGGCAGTTCATCGAGGCTGAGTTTGCGAAGCAGCGCGCCGACCTCAGTTACCCGAGAGTCATTGCGTGTCGCCTGGCGGACGTTTTCACAATCCTCCGCGACAGTCATCGTCCGGAACTTGTAGATCGTGAAGATGCGGCCGTTGTGGCCGGTGCGACGCTGTTTGAAAATCACAGGTCCGCCGGACTCCAGCCGTATGGCGAGGGCGATACACATCAGAAGAGGCAGAAACACCAGCAAGGCAATGCTGGCGCCCAGGATGTCCATGGCGCGCTTTGCCCAGCTATCGCCGATAGGGGAACGTCGAAGTTGGGCCAAGACGTCAGTGGCGGCTGCGGGCACCACCGATTTGGGTTCTGCAATCCGCCGGTTGACCTTGGTCACGAGGCGCGCTCCGTCGTCAGGCAGATCCGATATCCCCGACAATACGACAAATGGTTGCCGCGCCGTTAGCCAATTTCTCAAACGAACTGTTCATTCTCAGGGTGCAAATTCCTCGCCAGCCCAAAAAACGGGCGGTGTCGGAGCCAGAAGATGCCGACTGACGTGTCGATCGAGATCGCTGTTCGAGAACCGGAGCGCCAAACTCTGGAGCGGCTCCCGATTGGCCTCGGGCTGGGTATCGGCGCTCTTGCCTCAGTGGCCCTCTGGGTCGGGATCGGCATGACCCTTCACGCGCTGCTCACCTGATCGCCTCTGATATAGCGTTGAGCTGGACGCTGGCGCGCGGGCTCGTCACAGTGGCCACCAAGGGCTGAGTTGTCTGTGCGCCAGGGGGTGTGCTCCCGCGATTGCGATCCGGCCATTTGCGAAGCTTGCCGAAGGCGGTAGGGGAAGACGCGTCTGAAACGCGTTGACCGGAGGATCGCGCCATAGCCCCGCCTATCTACCCCGTGGTGCTTTGCGGCGGACCCGGCGAGCGGCTCTGGCCGGTTTCGCAACCTTGGCGACCCAAGCCGTTTCTTCCACTTCTAGGGCCCGTCTCGGGCTTTCAGGCTGCGGTGGCGCTAGCACAGTCAATTACCGCCGGCGGCGAGGTGCTGGTGGTGGGGGCGGCTGATCACCGCGATCTCATTCACGAACAACTTTCTTCCGCTGGCGTCTCTGCGAAGGTGCTTCTGGAGCCTGCGGGTCGTGACACCGCCGCAGCTATGGCTGCCGCTGCGCTCTGGGTCAGAAATTGCGCGCCCGATGGCGTCATGGTGGCGCTCCCGGCGGATCATCACATGCCAGACACAGCGGCCGTCCAGGCCGTGGTCAATTCCGCGATCAAGGCCGCCGATGGCGATAGGCTTGTCGTATTGGGTTTGCATCCCCGCGGCCCTTCAAGCGCCTATGGCTACGTCTGTCCGGGGTCCCTGTCCCCAGGCATGCAACGCGTTGTCGCCTTTCAGGAAAAGCCCTCTGCGGAACGTGCCGCCGAACTCATCGCGAGTGGAGGACTATGGAACAGCGGCATCTTCATCGGGCGCGCCCGCACGTTCGTTGCGGAATTCGAACGCTGGGCGCCCGACATCCTGGCGCTGGTGGAGCAAGCCACCAAGGATGGCGTTTCCTACAGCGGGGATTTCCTGCTCGGTCCCCAGTTCGCCAACACGCCCAGGCTCGCTTTTGATCGGGCGGTGATGGAGCACACCGATCGAGCCGCTGTCCTTCCCGTCGACTTTATGTGGTCTGACCTGGGCTCATGGACGTCCGTTCTGGCGGCGAGTGACAGGGATGAAGGCGGGAACAGCTTGTCCCCCGGTACGCACGCAGTTGGAACGCGACAGTCGCTGGTGCGATCGCCTGCAGGCGTTCAGGTTTCGGTGGTCGGCGTTTCACGCCTGGCTGTCATTGTTGAGCCTGGCGCGGTTCTGGTCCGCGCACTGGGCGAGGCGCAGGCCGTGGGTGATGTCTACCCGGGTTCGATACGGCCTGATCGGTTCACCAGTCTCGCCGACGCTACCGAAGACCTTGGTCTGTGGCTGAAAACTGCGGCTTTACCGCTGTGGGCGACGGTCGGGATGGATGCCGGGGCATTCCGGGAGGGTCTGACCTGGCGGGGTGATATTGCTGACCCCTACCGGCGGACGCTCGTACAGGCCCGTCAGGCGTTCGTCTTCGCGAGCGCGGCCACTGAGGGCATTGATGGTCCGTGGGCTGAGGCCGCGCTTCGTGCCCTGGGGTCCGCCGTGCGTCTGCCCAATGGGCTCTATGCCTCCAGATACGATCTCTCGGGCGCAGTCGTAGACCCAACAGCGCGGCTCTATGACAATGCCTTCGTCCTGCTGGCGTACTCTGCGCTCCAAAGACTGTCTCCTGTGGGTGGGGCATCCGCTGCCGCGGCTGAGCTTCGGCGTGCACTCACTTTGTTTCGTCATCCCGTCGGCGGGTTCCGGGAGGTGGGAGAACGCCCATTTCAGGCCAATGCCATCATGCATCTTCTGGAAGCCACCCTGGCCTGGGAACCCATTTCCGACGACCCGGACTGGAGGCGACTGTCTGACGAGCTTGTGGAGTTGGCTCTGACCCGGTTCATAGACCCGGCAACGGGCGCCCTCTCCGAGTTCTACGATGAGAGCTGGAGCCGACTTTCTGGCGAGGCAAATGCGATCGAACCTGGTCATCAGTTCGAGTGGGCCTGGCTTCTGACCCGGTGGAGTCGGATGCGAGGTGATCCCCGCGGCGAGGCGGTCGCCAGGCGATTGTTCAACGTCGGGCGTGGCGGGTTTGATGCCCGGCGTGGCGTGGTGGTCAATACGCTCGGCCCGGATCTAGCCGTCCGGGACGCCGGGGCCCGGCTCTGGCCGCAGACTGAACACATCAAGGCGGCGCTTGTGCTGGGCGAGCGTGAAGCCGCGCTTCAGGCGGCCAACGGGCTGGTTGCCTACCTGGACACGCCGGCGCGCGGCGTGTGGCGCGAGCGGATGAGACCCGATGGGGGCTTTGTCGAGGAACCGTCGCCAGCCAGCTCGCTGTACCATCTGTTCCTTGCGATCCGCGAGCTCGCTCGGCATGCGGCCAATCTGTGATAGGCAGCGACGCAATGGTTCTGAACCCCTTCACGCAAACCCCGGCGCGTATCGCCGTGATTGGCCTGGGCTATGTTGGCCTGCCGCTAGCTGTCGCCTTTGCGGCTGAGCATGACGTAGTTGGGTTTGATACCAGCGCCGAAAGGGTCGCAGAGCTTCATGCGGGTCTCGATCGGACGCTGGAGGTGGCCTCGGAGGCGTTTCTCAGTGCGACCCGCCTTTCCATCACCAGCGAGCCCGGCGCCCTTGAAGGCTGCAACGTTCTGATTGTGACCGTGCCGACGCCGATCGACGCCCACAAGAAGCCTGACCTGAGCGCCCTGATGAGCGCCAGCGAGACGGTCGGTCACGCGATCCAGCGCGGAGGGGTCGTGATCTTTGAGTCCACCGTCTACCCCGGGGCCACCGAGGAAGACTGTGTGCCGGTCGTTGCTGCAGTTTCAGGTCTTGAGTTCAACCGTGACTTCTTCGCTGGATACAGTCCGGAGCGTGCCAATCCAGGCGATGCAAGTCATCGGCTGGCCGATATCGTCAAGGTGACAGCGGGGTCGACTCCCGAGGCTGCGCGGTTCGTCGACGACCTTTACGCCTCTGTGGTCCGGGCGGGTACACATCCGGCGAGTTCCATCCGCGTCGCGGAAGCCGCCAAGGTAATTGAGAATACCCAGCGCGATCTGAATATCGCCCTGATCAACGAGTTCGCCCTGATCTTCCATCGCATGGGAATCGATACCCATGAGGTCCTCGAGGCGGCGGCCACCAAGTGGAACTTCCTCAACTTCAGCCCAGGCCTGGTTGGCGGGCACTGTATCGGCGTGGACCCGTACTACCTGACCTACAAGGCAGAAGCCTTGGGCTACAGGCCGGAGGTTATTCTGGCCGGTCGCCGGATCAACGACGGCATGGGCGCCTATGTCGCGCGTGAGTTGATGAAGGAGATGACCCGCAAGGGCGTGACGCTGAAAGGCTCACGGGTTCTGATCATGGGTTTGGCCTTCAAGGAAAACACCCCTGACGTTCGCAATTCCCGGGTCATCGACATCATTCACGAACTGCAGGCTTTTGGGGCGGAAGTGGACGTCTGGGACCCCTGGATCAGCGCCGTTGTCGCCCGGCGTGAGTACGGTCTCGATCTCGTCGAACATGCTGTGGCCGGCAGCTATGACGGAGTGGTGCTGGCCGTCGCCCACAAGGAATTCAGAGCGATGAGCGTCGAAACCATCCGCAGCTTTGGCCGGCCCAAAGCTGTGCTTTTCGATGTTAAGGCCGTGCTTCCGCGCGGGGTCGCCGACCTCAGGCTGTAAGCAGGGCGCCACAAAAATCAGCAGGATGCTCACGGATCAGGCGCCGCTGCATTGTCGCGGTCGTTCGACCAATCCATGCTTCAAGCCGCGGGCCCGTTCGATCATGTTGGTTTTGCCCTTTGGGGCGTTTCCTCCCTGAACTGGCCGCGCCGGCAAGGCGCGGCCATTTTTCGTTTCAGACAGGTCTTCGGAGTGGCAGGCAAGAAAAAGGCCGCGGGGTGAACCCCGCAGCCTTTGCCGTATCCTGAAAGGATCGCTTAGAAGGTGATCGCGATCTTGCTGTAGTAGTATCCGCCATTGATCCCGAACGCCGAAAACGTGGGGTACTGAGTCACATATCCGTTGGCGTTGGCCGCAAGGAAAGTGTTCCGGTAAGCTTCGTTGAGCTTGTCCGGATATTTGTTGAAGAGGTTGTTGGCGCCGATCGTGAGCTTCACGGACTCCAGCACCTTGTAGCTGACCTCAAGGTCAGTGATGAACGTCGTGCCGATATTCAGCTTGAAGCAGTTCGACGCCGGCAGCTCAAGCGGGCAGCCGAGGCGGTTGTTCAGGATCGAGGCGGGCCCGTAGAGGCTCTCCTTGACGTTCACGCTCAGCTTGTCCCAGGTCCACAGAGCGCCAAGGACAGCCCGATACTCGGGCGTACTGGTTTCCAGGAAGCCAACCGAGGTGCGGTCGAACAGGGAAGCGCCCTGCAGCTGCACCGGCGGCTTGGCGAACTTGGTGACCTTGGTGTCTGACCAGTTTCCGGTCAAAGACCACTGGATGCTGCCCCAGTCATCGAGATCCGTACGCGTCGTTACAACCAGGTCGGCGCCCCGTGTGCGGGTGTCCAGGCCGTTGGTGAAGATGTTGATCCCCGTCTGCGTGACGGTCGGGTCAAGGACGCTGCCGCTGGCCAGGATCGCCGCGCGGACGGCGGGCAGGTTTACGGTGCCGCCGGAGCCGAACAGTGTTGCCGAGCCCACGACACGGTCCTTGATCGAGATCTGGTAGATGTCGAGGGTCGCGGTGATGCCCGCACCGGGTTTCACGACAAATCCGACGCTGTAGTTGCGGGATTTTTCAGGGTCCAGACCACTGACGCCGACCAGCGCTGCGGCCGGCGAGTTCGGTGGAAGCTGCACGAACGCCGAGGTCGGCGACACGTTCGTCGCAGAGTAGTTGCCTTCAGCGAGCGTGGGGGCTCGGAAGCCCGTGCTGCCTGTGGCCCTGATGGCGAACATCTCGTTGAAGTCGTAACGACCCGTCGCCTTGACGATGAAAGTGTCGCCGAAATCGCTGAAGTGCTCATAGCGGGCCGCAAGGTCCAGCTTCAACGGCTCTTTCGGCGAGAAAGCCACGTTGCCGTAGAATGCATAGCTGCGGCGAGAGCTCTTGCCAGCGTCGGTCGGTTCGAAGCCAGGGTAAGCCTGCACACCTTCCTTGTAGTATGAGCCAGGATCTCCAGCCTTGATTTCGTAGGATTCGCGACGGTACTCGGCGCCGATCGCCAGGTTCAGCGGTTCGGCGAAGCCCACGTCGAGCTCACGACCCAGGTCGATTTGCGAGGTCCACTGCGTGAAGATGAAAGCGCCGTTGTAGAAGTCAGACGGCGAGAAGCCCGGCGTCGTCGGCGTGGACGTGTCGATGTAGAGGGACCGGTTTAACGAGTCCTTGTTGTAGAGGCTGACGCTGTCCTCGCCATAGGTCGTCGCGACATCGTAGTTCCAGCCGCTGGCCAGTTCGCCCTTGAAGCCGCCCGTCGCGGCATAGTCGGTTTCCTGAATGACGATCCGGGGGCTGAAGCCGAAGGGCCTTGGGATCGAGCCATCGCGGCCGACAACCAGGTTCGGCACGCGATAGTTCTGAATGCCCGAGGCGTATTTGTCGCCATATGTGCCGAAGCTGTAGAATTTTACGTCACCGATATCGATGCCGAAGTTGTAGCCGCCGACATTGAGACGATACTCGGCATCGCCCGTGATCTGGTTAAGATAGGGGAAACCGGGCAAGCTCGCGACTTGTGGATAGCGAGAAAGTCGCGAGGTTGAGTTGATGTTGAACGAGGTGTTGGTAACCCGGGGATCAACGTCACCGACGAATGTATAGTCATGATATTTTGTTTGGTAAGTCAGGTTAAGGAATGAATTCTCGACCGGCTTCAGGCCAAGGTTCAGTGTCAGGTCCGCGGTCTTACCGCCCGCGCTGTAGAACTTGCCTGCAGTCGCAGTAATGCCGCCACCGGAGTCGTTCTCCTTGAGGATGATGTTGATGACCCCGGCGATGGCGTCCGAACCGTACTGCGCGGCTGCGCCTTCCTGCAGGACTTCGACGCGGGCCACTGAACCAAGGCTTACGAAGTTCAGGTCGGCGGACGCGCCACCCTGGAATGCACCGCCGAGGACGGCCAGATTGGCAGTGCCGTGACGCCGTTTGCCGTTGATCAGGACCAGGGCGTGATTGGGGCTGAGGCCCCTGAGCTTGGCCGACAGCGTCAGGTTGGCGGTGTCGCTACCGAATGACTGGGCGTTGAACGACGGTACGTTCTGCGCAATGGCCTGGACCAGGTCGGTTTGACCCACTCGGGTCAGCGCCGTGGAATCCAGCACCGTGATCGGGGCCGGGCTGTCGACGGCGCGAAGGCCGGTTGTCCGCGTGCCGGTAACAATGACGGCTTCGACGTCTGTCGCGTCCGTCTCGGCATCCGCTGCCTGTACGCCGCCCGCCATGGCCGCGCCCAGAACCAGGGCGCTGACGCCCACAAATAGATTTCTCAAGTGAACCCCCTCGTTACGATGATGGGCCCGTCTCGACGTTCTCTTCCATGTCCCGAGTGTTGCGACACCGTAGGCTGCTGTTGCAATGAACGAAGCGCTGCATCCACCAGATCGGCGTCACTTTGATCCAACCAGTGACGACCCAGAACCACGCGCCACTGATACGAAGTCAATTCAGCACAGGCCGCGGTGTTCACAGGTCCGTAACAATTGCGCAGTTTTCGGTCAGCGGCGCCCGCGGAGGAGGTGCTTCCCCGAATTTGGCGGCTCCGGAAAAAGCTTGAAAACGCCCCGTTTGCCTCGCCGTCCCCTGAAATTCGCCAGGTGTTGGCGCAGCCGAACGTGGACCGACCAATTTTCGGGCGCCTTGCCGGAATAGGCCCGGCGCGACGGGAATGGACTGGGCGCGCAGTATCGCCCGTCCTAGTTTCGCGGGTGCGAGATGTGTCGCCGCCCGTGACCTCTGCGGGTGATCCACCGCCAAGGCTCAAGTCGTCAAAGGGACCAATCAATGCATTTCAAGATTCTCTCGGCTGCGGTCTTCGCGAGCCTCATTGTGGCCGGCTCGGCCGCCGCCCAGAACGTTCATGACAACCCACGAAACGGTTTCATTTCCCAGGCCGTCAAGGTGC
>NZ_JBILRO010000196.1:0-6559 GCF_044372605.1 Phenylobacterium sp. | reverse complement strand
CGCTCGCTGGCAGAACTGCTGCCGCGCCACGGATAGGCCTTCTGTCGGGGCAGGATGATCGCTATCTCTGTGCGCGAAACCCTGGAGTGACCTTGATGGCTGTGACCTCGAAGATGCTTGCCGCGGCGGCCCTGATGGCTGGATTGAGCGGCAGCGCCTGCGCCCAGCCCGCCAGCGTGGAAGCCCGCCCGCCGATCACCGCCTACAAGCCCGCCTTCGCCGGCCAGACCCGGGCACCAGCTGAAAAGCTGGGCGTGGCGTTTCAGACGACTACGGTGGCGCAGGGCCTGAAGTATCCCTGGTCGATCGCCTTCCTGCCCGATGGCCGGATGCTGGTGACCGAGCGGATCGCCGGCGCACTCAGGATCGTGGGCAAGGACGGTGCGTTGTCGGAGCCGGTGAGCGGCACGCCAGCGGTGATGTCGCGCGGGCAGGGCGGCCTGCTTGATGTGGTGCTGGACCCGGCGTTCAAGACCAACCGGCTGATCTACATGAGCTATGCCGAGCCTCAGGCCGACGGGACCAACAACACCGCCGTGGCGCGCGGTAAGCTGGTGGAGGGCGCCACCGCCGCCATCGAGGGCCTGACGGTGATCTATCGCCAGCGGCCGGCAATGGCCTCGCCGCTGCACTTCGGATCGCGACTGGTGTTTGCGCGCGATGGCAAGCTGTTCGTGACGCAGGGCGAGCGCTCGTTCCCGGCGGGCCAGAAGCAGTCACAGGACCTGGCGAGCGGCCTGGGCAAGATCGTGCGGATCAATCCGGACGGTTCGATCCCCAAGGACAACCCCTTTGTCGGCCAGACCGGCGCGCTGCCCGAGATCTGGACGCGGGGCAACCGCAACGTCCAGGCCGCGACCCTGCATCCGCAGACCGGCGAACTTTGGGAAGTGGAGTTCGGCCCCCAGGCCGGCGACGAGATCAACATCGCGCGCAAGGGCAAGGACTACGGCTGGCCGACCATTTCCTACGGCGTCAACTACGGCCCCCTAAAGACGCCGATCACCGGCGGCGAGACCCAGCGGCCCGGCATGGAGCAGCCGCTCTACTATTGGGACCCGACCATCGCGCCTTCGGGGATGATCTTCTACACGGGCAACCTGTTCCCGAAATGGAAGGGCAGCCTGTTCGTCTCCGGCTTCCAGCCCCAGGGCTTGCCCGGCGGCAATGTTCAACGCCTGACCATCAAGGGTGAGCGGGTGATCGGCGAAGAGCGCCTGGACATGCCGGGCACCCTATGGCGCGACATCCGCCAGGGTCCGGACGGCGCGATCTACCTGCTGCAGGGCGGCGCCGTGGGCAAGATCTTGAAGCTGACGCCGAAGGGGTAGGGTGAAGCGACGGCTGGGGCTCCAGGCGTGATGCGATGGCCTGCGAGCGTCGCTGCTGCATCCGGGGTTCGTCCTTGCGGGAATGGCTGTCAGCCGTCGTCAACCGGTCTTGTCGGACTTGAGACCCTCAATCAGCGCCTTGAAGGTCCCCGTTACAAGCGCGTCCCGGTCTCCCCAGTCATACTCCGGGATGCAGACGAGCGCGTGGGCGAGCCCGATCACGGCAGTCAGCAGCATGCGCGAGACAACCTGAGAATCCGTTGCGCTCAGACGGCCCGCCGTGATTGCTTCGGCCGCCGCGGCGCGAATCACATCCAGACCCCTGAGGCTCTCCGACGTGATCGCGAAAAGGGCGTCAATGGGTCCTTCCGGTCGATCCTCGATCAGAAAGATGGCGCGATAGTCGTCGGGCCTGTCGAGCCAGAACCAGACTGTTGAAATGGCCAGTGCCCGCATTCGCTCGACCGGATCGGCGGTCGCCTTGGCGATCCTGT
This sequence comes from Phenylobacterium sp., assembly GCF_044372605.1. GTDB lineage: Bacteria > Pseudomonadota > Alphaproteobacteria > Caulobacterales > Caulobacteraceae > Phenylobacterium. The sequence continues at coordinate 4,734 of NZ_JBILRO010000196.1, read as the reverse complement.
CCAGCTGTTCGCCGAGTTCCCTGAAAACATCTTCCCAAAGCACATAGAGCAAGGCGCGCTTGGCCGGAAAACAGGCATAGAGCGCCGTCAGACCGTAGCCGGAAAGCGCGGCGATCTTGCGCATCGAGACGCCGTCGTAGCCGTGTTTGGCGAAGAGTTCCCGAGCAGCCGCGACGATACGTCGACGCATCTCAAGCGTGGCGGACAAAGACCGCTGGGGGCGACCACGGGCAAGCTTGGCTTCTGAAGGGAACGACATGGGCTTGATTTTCCATAACGCGTATTATTTAATATCAACCGTAGCGGGTCTTCGTCGGACCCTTGAACTCAGGCGCGGAGGATAGGATGGACAGCGGCTTACTGGCTACGGCGGACGTGGTGGTCATCGGCGCTGGCCTTGCCGGCCTCAAGGCGGCGCAAGAGCTCGAGGCGCGCGGACTTTCCGTTTGCGTGCTGGAGGCTCGGGATCGCGTCGGCGGGCGGCTCAAGTCGGGCACGATTGCAGGACAGGTCATCGACCGGGGTGGCCAATGGGTCGGTCCACAACAGAAGCGGCTGCTTGCCGAGGCTGAAGCGCTGGGCGTTGAAACCTACGCCCAACATGCGGACGGAAAGTCCGTGCTCCACTTCAGGAACAGGCGTTCGGAATCAGCCAGCGATATTCCCCGAATATCCCTGCTGGGGCAGCTTGATCTCCAGAGATCCATCACCAGGCTCGACGCCATGGCGGCGAGCTTGTCGCCCGATGCCTGTTGGACAACGGCGGAGGCCAGGAATTGGGACAGCCAGACCGTCGAGACCTGGATCCGCACAAATGTGTGGACGGACTCGGCAGCCGAGTTCCTGCGGATGGTCGTGCGATCAGTTTTCTGCTGCGAGCCGAAGCATCTCTCGCTGCTCTTCTTTCTGCAGTATGTCCGTGGTGGCCATGGGATCGACGTCCTGACGGGCGTCAAGGGCGGGGCCCAGGCGGCGAAATTCCGTGGCGGCGCCCATCAGATCGCGGTCAGGCTGGCCGACACCCTGAAGGCGCGCATCCTGTTCGAAGCGCCGGTTCTGGGCGTCACGCAGCATGATGGGCATGTCGAGGTTTCGACCGCGAAGGGGTTGGTGCGCGCCGCCCGCGCGATCATCGCCATTCCCCCCGCTCTGGCTTCTCGTATCGACTTCGCCAACGCCCTTCCTGCCAGACGAGATCAATTGATGCAGCGCCTGCCCATGGGGACGGTCATCAAGGTGCATATCGCCTATCAACGTCCCTTCTGGCGCGAGAAGGGACTGTCCGGGATGGGCGCGAGCGACGTGCTCGCCTGCAACGTGATGTTTGACCAAAGCCCGGAGGATCTCTCCTGCGGCATCCTTACGGGGTTTTTCGACGCCGACGCGGCCGTGGACTATTCCGGGCGAGGCGATAATGCCCGCCGCTCGGCCGTCATTGATGCGGCTGCGACATTCTTTGGCCCGGATGCGCTTCAGCCCATCGCCTATGTTGAAAATGACTGGATGACCGAGGCGTGGAGCCGGGGCTGCTACGTGGCGCACACGGCGCCCGGCGTCCTGACAACGTTCGGCGAAGCCTTGCGCGATCCCTGCGGGCGTATCCACTGGGCCGGCACCGAAACGGCGACGGAATGGATGGGCTACATGGACGGCGCATTGCAATCGGGCCTTCGCGCGGCTGTGGAGGCCGCACAAGCGCAGGGGTTCTCAACATGGAGACAAGCTTGACCACCCGTCGGAACGTTCTGCTGACCGGCGCAGGCGCGGTTGCCGCTGCAGGCGGCGTCGCCGGTATCGCCGCAGTCCTGGGCCCCAACAAGGCGAGCTCCGGCACATCTGACTATTCGGTCCCCGCGCCGGCCGTCCTGCGACCGGGCAAGCGGGTGGAGGTGATTGTGATCGGCGCTGGTCTGGCGGGGCTGAGCGCCGCTCGCCAGCTCAAGGTGGCCGGCGCGTCTGTGAAGGTGCTGGAGGCGCGGGGGCGGGTCGGCGGACGCGTTCATTCGCAGCGGCTGATCAACGGAACCACCATCGACCATGGCGCGCAGTTCCTGAGCGATTCTCAGCCTCTGGTGTCCGCGCTGGCCCGGGAAGCGGGCCTCGTTCGCACGACCTCCTACGCGAATGGCGACATACTCCATGTCATGGGTGGTTCCACGAAGCCCTTGCGGCTAGGGCCCGACAAGCTCCCCCTGCCCTTTCTGGGTCAACTCGACGCCATGCAGGCGATGTGGCGGCTGGATAGGGACCTGGAGGCCTTCGGCAAACGCGAGCCGGCGGCGAGCATCGCGGCGCTCGATCATGTCAGCGCGGCGTCCTACATCCGCGACCGCACGATCTCGTCGCCCGCATTCGACGCCTTTGAGGCTCGAGCCAGCGGGGAGATGTGCCTCCCATTGGAAACCATCTCGGCCTATGAATTCCTCGCGCAGCTTGCATCGATTGGCGGCGTGGCCGGCGCCGAAGCCGGCATGCAGTCTTTTCTGACGGAAGGCGCTGAGGGTCTTGTGCGGTTTCTGGCCGGCGCGCTCGGCGATGAGCTGATCCTGAATGCGCCGGCGCAGGGCGTCACGTCGGATGCGGACGGCGTCGTCGTGATGTCCAACGGGACCACCTATCGAGCCGGTCGTTTGATCGTGGCGACGCCGCCCCAGCTGTACCCGTCGATCGGTCTCATGCCCCTGTTGCCCGAAGGCTGGCGGAAGGCGATCTCAGGCTATCAGCTCGGCTCCGTGATCAAGACGGTCGTGGTGTTTGATCGGCCATGGTGGCGCGCCGAAGGACTCTCGGGGACGGTCTCCAGTCCCGACAACGTCTTTGAGGCCATTGTCGATGGGTCTCCTGCGGACGCGAGCGCCGGCATTCTGGTCGCCTTCACAACATCCACCGCCGTGAAAACCCTGGCGCGGACCCCGACCGAGGAAGGACGTATCGCGCAGCTTATGGACTGGCTTGCCAGGGTCTACGGCCATGCCGTTCCGGCCCCTGTCGCCGGGCGCTCCATCAACTGGTCGGCTGAGCCCTACAGCCTCGGCGGATATGCGAGCTTCCGCGGCATCGGCGGGTGGACGGCGGCCCCGGACCTGTTCAAGCCCCTTGGACGCGTGCACTTTGCCGGGACTGAAACGGCGGCCCGGTGGAGATCCTTCATGGACGGCGCCATTCAGTCAGGTCTGCGAGCCGCCGACGAAGTGATCGCTGCAGAGGGCTGAGCAGCCGTCAACGGGGTCAGCGCTTCGCCGCCATTCGACGGGCGCTCAATCCACAATCGCCACCGCCCGGATCCAGCCGGCGGAGGCGCCGGCGATCTTCACCGGGAAGCAGGAGAGGGTGAAGCCGTTGGCGGGCAACGCCTCCAGGTTCGTCAGCTTTTCGATCTGGTAGTACTCGCGGAAGCGGCCGGCCTTGTGGCCTTCCCAGATGATCTTCGGGTCTCGGGTCTCGGCCCATCGCTTGGCGGTGTGGCTGAAGGGGGCGTCCCAGGACCAGGCGTCGGTGCCCACAACCTTCACGCCGCGTTCGGTTAGATAGAGCGTGGCCTCCTCACCCATGCCGCAGCCCTTGTGGATGAAGTCCGGGGCGCCATAGGCCGCGCCTGCGGCGGTGTTGACCAACACGATGTCCAGAGGCTGCAGGGTGTGGCCGATCCGCGCAAGTTCGGCCTCTACGTCGGCGCCGGTGGCCACATAGCCATCGGGAAAGTGGCGGAAATCCAGTTTCACGCCCGGTTGCAGGAAGTACTCCAGCGGCCCCTCATCAATGGTCGGCGCCGCGCGGGTTGTGGTGGCCTGATCGGTGGTGGAGTGGAAGTGCCAGGGGGCATCCATGTGGGTGCCATTGTGGGTGGACAGGCTCACGCGTTCCACCGCCCAGCCCTCGCCGTCGGGCATGTCGGCCGCGGTCAGCCCCGGGAATGACGCCGCCATCTGGGGTACGGTTTCGGCATGGACGGAGTAGGTCACCTTGGGACGCATGGTCTCCGGATCAGTGACCACATCGTTGCAGATCGGGATGGACAGATCGATCAGGCGCCGCGGCATCAGAACACTCCAAGGGCGGCGCGGATCGCCAGGGTCACGAGCACCAGCGAGGCGATCATGAACAGGGCAAAGCGCACCATGATGATGTTGGTGGTCGCCTGCACCAGGCTGTGGACCACGCGCAGGCCCACATAGCCCCAGGCCAGCTGGGCGTTCAGCCCGTCGCCCTGTCCCGCCACCGCCAGCGCCAGAGCGGTGGCGTAGAAGATGGTCGGCTGCTCCATCAGGTGGTTGTAGTTGTCAGCCTTCCACCGGACGCTCGCGGGAAGCGCAGCGGCCAGATCGGCCGAGGTCATCCCGGGGTCCATGGGAACCTGGGCCTTCTGCACCGCCGGAATCCGCGTGGCGTAGAGCCATACCCACATCACCAGTGACCACAGGACAAGGGCGACGACAGGCTGGAGGATCGGGCTGGGCATGACTGGGGCTCCCGGATGCAGGTTTGGAGGACAGTGAAGCCAGACCCGCGCGCCGACGTAAAGGCCCGATGCCGGGCGCCACTCCGGCCCCTGTGGCGCTGGACGCGTCCGGTCTGGCCACGTACAGCCGCCAGGTGACCGAGCCTGCCGCCAGCCATGCCCAGAAGCCGCGGATCCTGCTGGGCATAGCCCTGCGGGTGGGCGCCATGGCGTTTCTGGCCTGTCTCTCGGCGCTGGTGAAGTGGACTGGATCGCGCGGGATCCCGGTGTTCGAG
>NZ_JBILRO010000195.1:0-6570 GCF_044372605.1 Phenylobacterium sp. | reverse complement strand
CTGGCGTGGATCGCCCGGCGTCGCTCAACGACCCGAACATCCCGCGGTTCCACGGGGAGGCGGAGCTCGCCGCCTGGAAGCGTGTCGTGGATGAAGTCCACGCAGGCGGCGGCCTGATCGCACCCCAGCTCTGGCACGTGGGCGCGGTGCGTAGCCGCAGTGAGACCTGGCAGCCTCCCGGTCCCTATGACAGCCCGTCCGGCTACTCCAGCCCGGGCAAGCAGTTTGGCGAACCCATGAGCGAGGAGGAGGTCGCCGACGCCATCCGCGCCTTCGCTGACGCCGCCGCCAACGCCAAGGCGCTGGGCTTCGATGCTATCGAGCTCCACGGCGCCCACGGCTACCTGATCGACCAGTTCTTCTGGGACGGCACCAATGTCCGCGAAGACGCCTATGGATCGAAAGAACTGCCCGGTCGCGCCCGGTTCGCCGCCGACATCCTGCGCGCCGTCCGTAAGGCCGTAGGACCGGACTATCCGGTGATCATCCGCGTCAGTCAGTGGAAACAGCAGGACTTCACGGTCAAGCTGGCCCACGATCCCAAGGCGCTGGAAGCCTGGCTCGGCCCCTTGGTCGACGCCGGCGCCGACGTCATCCATTGCTCGCAGCGCCGCTTCTGGGAGCCGGAGTTCGACGGTTCGGACCTGAATTTCGCCGGCTGGACCAAGAAGATCACCGGCGTTCCCACGATCACTGTGGGCTCGGTGGGTCTGAGTGGCGACTTCATCGGCGGCTATGCGGGTGAGAAGTCCGAGCCCGCCTCTCTGGACCGGCTGGAGGAGATGCTGGACCGCGGCGACTTCGACATGGTCGCCGTCGGCCGCGCCCTGCTGCAGGACCCGGAGTGGGTGGTGAAGATCCGCGAGGGTCGCCATGCCGAACTGTCCGCGTTCGACCGGTCGGCGATGGCCACGCTGTACTGATTGGCCTTGGCGGCGGGGATCAGTCTCCGCCGCCACCTCCGTCGCTGCCGCCATCGCCATGGCTTGCCGCCTCATCACGGCGGTGATCAGCTCCCATCCATATCGATGATCTGCCCTCATTGTCGGTGCCGTTTCGACGATCCTTACGGGAAGGCCGATGGTGTCTCGTCAGCACTACGACCAGCAGAACTGCGCATACGCCCACTCCAATGGCGAAAACCGCGGACGCACCCATCCTCTCACCCGTTGAAGTTCAGCTTCAGGCCGGGCCTTGGCCACCTTGCCTTGAACAGCTTCCCGGTCGCCGAGGCTGTGATCCATGCCGTCATCATGTCGGGGCCGCCGAAGCAGATGTTGGTGACGATCAGGTCCGGGAAGGCGTAGTGCTCGGTCGTTCCGGACGGGTCAAAGGCCGTTATCCCACCGTTGATGATGGTGGCCACACAGACCTTGCCGCCGGCCTCTACCGCCAGGCTGTCCAGCAGTTGGTAGCCCGGCAGGTTGCAGACGACATTCCCGGTTGCGAACCCGGCGGCGGGGGCCAGCTCCCCCGGCGCCGCGACATCGAACGACCAGAGTCGGCCCAACTGGGTGTCGGCCAGGTAGACCGTCCTTTCATCCGGTGACAGGCCAATGCCGTTCGGGCTGATGATGTGGTCGCGCTGCCGGCTGATGTGGCTGCCGTCGACCTTGGCGTAATAGACCCCGCCGAACTTGCGGCCCTCGGGCGTCGAGCAGCCGTGGTCCGAGAACCACATGCCGCCGGCCTTGTCGAAGACCAGGTCATTGGGGCCAATCAGGCGGCGTCCGTCGCAGCTGTCGTAGACGGTGGTCAGCGCCCCGGTCGTCAGGTCATAGCGCTGGATCGAACCGCCGGTATGCGACGGCGGAGTGGGCCCTGGAATCGTCATGCCGGCATTGTCGAGCCACTGGAACGCGCCGCCGTTGTTGGTGATGTAGATGGCGCCATCCGGGCCGATGGCTGCGCCGTTGGGGCCGCCGCCAGTCTCGACAACCAGCTCCTTTGATCCGTCTGGCCTCACCCGCGTCAACCGCTGGCCCTTGATCTCTGTGAGGATCACCGAGCCATCGTTCATGGCGATCGGACCCTCGGGGAACTCCAGACCTTCGCAGACCAGTTCGAATTCCATGTGGCGTCCTCCCAATTTTGTTGACACCTTTATCGGCGGGTTTCGCGACGGAAAGCCAGTCCTTCGGCGGGTAGTGAAAATCGGGGCCGTGACCGTTAGGGTCCGTGTGATGTCCAAGGATGCTCAGCGTGGCCGACCCCGGCACTCAGACGTCTTGACGCCCGCCGAGTGGCGGGTGGTCGAGGCGGTGCGGCATGGCATGAGCAACCCCATGATCGCGCGCCGGCAGGGCGTCAGCGTGGACGCCGTGAAGTTCCACGTGTCGAATGTCCTGAACAAGCTGGGGCTCGCCCGTCGCGCCGAGCTGCGGCGCTGGGCCGGTATCCAGAACGGAAGCGCCGCGGCGCAGGGAGGAAAGATCGTGTCAGAAACGCTGAAACTGGGGCCGCTGGGCCAGATTGCGCGAAGCGTGAAGGACATCGGCGCGGCGCAGCAATGGTACGGTGAGGTTTTGGGCCTTCCGCATCTCTATACCTTTGGAAAGCTGGCCTTCTACGACCTGGGCGGCGTGCGTCTGTTCCTCGAGGAGGGCGAGGCGCATCCGTCGGAATCGGTGCTCTACTTCCGGGTCCCTGACATTCATGCCGGCCATGCCACGCTCTCGGCAAAGGGCGTGGCGTTCACCACCGCGCCGCACATGATCCACAAGCATGACGACGGCCTGGAAGAGTGGATGGCCTTCTTCGAAGACAACGAGGGCCGGGTCCTGGCCATCATGGCCCAGATGAAAGCCTGACACGCCAGATCAGCGGCGTTCCAGTACCCGGAATGTAAACGCGTACTCGTCGTCTTCGCCGGCCTCGTAGCGCTGAGAGCGAACCTCGGTCCAACGGCTTTCGTCGATGGGGGAGAGGACGACATCGCCCTCGACGTCAGCGTCGACCTCGGTCAGGTACAGTCGCCGGGCCTTGGTCAGGGCGATCTCGAAGATCGAGGCGCCGCCGATCACGCAGACCTCATCGACGCCGTCTTCCTCGGCCTGCTCGCGGGCGATGGACAGGGCATCCGAGAAGTCCTCACACACAACCGCGCCTACCGGCTCAAACGAGCCGTCGCGGCTGAGTACGATGTTGGTGCGCCCGATCAGCGGCTTCTTGGGCAGGCTCGTCCAGGTCTTGCGGCCCATGATCACCGGCTTGCCCATGGTGGTGGCCCGGAAGATCGCCAGGTCCGATTTCAGCCGCCAGGGCAGCTTGCCGCCCTTGCCGATGACGCCGTTTCGGGCGCGGGCGATGGGTCCGGCGGAGAGGAGGGCGGGTGACATGGGATCGTCTTAGGCCGTCGGCTCCAGCCAGGACAACCACTTGCGTCGTACGGCCTCCTCCGGGTCGATGCCGAAGCGGCGACAATAGAGCAGCAGCATGCACAGGACGTCGGCGGCCTCGTCGGCGCGGTCCTGCTCGGTGGCCGCGCCGCGACCCCGGCTGGAGAGGCGCAGATGCGCTTGGGCCAGTTCGCCCAGCTCTTCCTGCAGTTTCAACAGGAACCAGTCGTCATCGCGGTTGATGTCGTATTTGCCGGCGTAGATGTCGGAGATCTGTTCCGCAGCGTCGGACACGCCGGTGAGGGTTAGGGGCGCGGCCGGCACTAGACTGCGATCGGGGCAGCAATAGAGGGGTGGGCCTTGTAGCCCTCCAGCCGGAAGTCTTCGTAGTCGAAGGCCAGCAGATCGTCCTTGTCGGCCACATGCAGGGTCGGAAGCGGCAAGGGCTCGCGGCTGAGCTGCAGCTTCGCCTGATCCAGGTGGTTCAGATAGAGGTGCGCGTCACCCAGCGTATGAACGAACTCGCCGGGCTCATAGCCGGTCACCTTCGCCATCATGAGCGTGAGCAAGGCATAGCTGGCGATGTTGAACGGCACGCCCAGAAAGACATCCGCCGAGCGCTGGTAGAGCTGGCAGCTGAGTTTCCCCTCCGCCACGAAGAACTGGAACAGGCAGTGACAGGGCGGCAGCGCCATGTCGTCCACATCGGCCGGATTCCAGGCCGAGACGATATGGCGGCGGCTGTTGGGATTGCTCCTCAGACTCTGAACGACCGCGGCAATCTGGTCGATCACGCGACCGTCGGGCGCCGTCCAGGAGCGCCATTGCTTTCCGTAGACCGGTCCCAGTTCGCCTTCGGTGTCGGCCCACTCGTTCCATATGGACACGCCGCGCTCCTGCAACCAGCGCACATTGGTGTCGCCGCGCAGGAACCACAGCAGTTCCAGGATGATCGACTTACGATGCAGCTTCTTGGTGGTCAGGAGTGGGAAGCCCCTGGCCAGGTCAAATCGCATCTGGCGGCCAAAGACGCCCAGGGTGCCGGTGCCGGTGCGATCGCCGCGCTGGACGCCATTCGTCAGGATATCGGCGAGCAGGTCGAGGTACTGCCGCTCGGGGTGATCGGCAGGGTCAAGGCCCAGGCTGGAAGGGATGACGGGCGCGTTCATTGAGCCTGAGCCTCGCGCATCCGTTGATTCTCGGACAGTCGAATCGTCGTGATGCACAGGCTCGTCCACAGGCTGAGTCGGGTGGGTGTGGAGGAGGCGTCGAGATGGGCGACTGCACAGGCGGTGGAGGACCCCCTCACCCGCTTCGCGGGACCTCCCCCGGAGGGGGACCAGCTATGGCGAGATCATTTCCTCCACCTCCGGGGATCGTTACATGGTTCCAGGATGGCGAAAGAGCTCGACGTCGAGCCCCTTCGCCCCTTGTGGGAGAAGGTGGGCCGCGCCAGCGGCTCGGATGAGGGATCTATCACCCTCTCCGATAAAGCATTGAAAATATTCCGATATGGCGGCGCGACCCCTCATCCGTCAGGCTTCGCCTGCCACCTTCTCCCACAAGGGGCGAAGGAAAGCGCAAGGTGGCAACGACGATGGATGACTGTTGTCGCCACGCCGGTGGCGTCTACCCCGAAGGCCGTGGCGGCGGGCGAGCCGGGATGATCGGGGCCGCTCCAGCCGAGTTCAGCAGATGTGATCGGGCCGGTGGGGCGCTCGGTGGGCGGGCGAGGACCGCAAGGGCCGGACCCGCGCGCTGAGGTTCGGGCTCCGGCGGGGCGGCCTGCGCCAGCAGGGCCTGGAGCCTCGGCAAGGTGGTCTGGCGGATGTGGGCCGGGTACTGGTCGCGGGCCTGTTCGGCGGCTTTCGTCACGATGCCCAGCGTCTTCAGGAACTGGGGCAGGCTGACGGGCTCGGCGTCGCGATCCCGCTCCCGGTCGGCTTCGGCGCGTCGGCGCGCCTCATCGCGCTCCGGCCGCTCGACCGGATCGAGGCGTTCACGCTCAAGCGACGCTGCAGCCGGGGCCGAAACGCGGGGCGCGGGCGCCCCGAACACCTTCAGCCTTATACCCATCCGGACGGCGAAGAAGCAGTGGCGGAACTCGGCGGTGAAGGCCAGGAACCTGTCGAGGTCGCTTCCGGCGGCCTTCGCAATCTCCGCCGCCGCCGTGCCCAGCTCATAGGCTGACACCGTCATCGCCTCGATCATTCGAAGCGTCGGCGCGTCATGAGGGAGCTGGGCGGCCTGCATGAGAACAAAGATAGAACATCAAAGCGATCTGTCAAGTCCGGCCCTCAGCCCGAAAATCCACCACCGTCCAGAAACACCTGCTCCTCCGCCGTATTGGTCCGCCCTAGGCAGGAATTGCGATGGGGAAAGCGGCCGAAGCGGGCGATGATATCGCGGTGGATCTTCGCCCACTTCACGAGCTCCGAGTCGCCCAGCTCCTCGGCCAGTCGGACACCGCGTTCCTGGTCGGCGAGGGTTTCGGAATGTTCGAAAGGCAGGATGAAGAACTGGCGCATGTCTTCCTCCACCACTTTGTGCCAGCCCCGGTCGGTGGCCGTCCGCGCGATGGTCAGCGCCTTGGGATCGGTGGCGTAACTGTGGGCCGAGCCGCGATAGAGATTGCGGGGGAACTGGTCGAGCAGGATGAGCAGGGCCAGTGACCCCTCTGGCGTGAGCATCCAGCTGTCGTACTCGCCGCAGGCCGCGCGATAATGTACCGGCTCGAACTTCAGCCGGATGGCGTCGTCGAAGCGTTCGTTCTTGATGAACCACTTCTGGGGCCCGGCATTGCGCCAGAATCCCAGCACGTCATTGGGTGTTGCGGCCAAGACTGGCTCCTTGGTTTGTCGCTCCTGACTAGAACTGAAGGGCAGGTTCGTTCAAGCAGGGTTCACCCTGGCGGTGCGCATCCTGTGCGCAAGGGGACAACCGGGTCGCAGGTTGCGGTCCAAGTTGGATGTGGAATGTCATGAAGACGGCGATGACCGCTCTGGCGATCGTGCTGCTGGCCCAGGCCTCGCCTGTGCTGGCCCAACAGCGCGACGAGCCGGACAGCCCCGAACGTGCGGAGGCCCCGCGCGTGGAACGCAGCTATGAGCGCCCTGGCCGGGAGCATCATCAGGATATGCCGGCGCGTGGGGATCGTTCCGGTCCCGACAGACCGGGCAGCGACAACCCCTCGTCCGATTGGCGTGGCCGTGGCGCGCGCGACGCGCCGACG
>NZ_JBILRO010000058.1:0-14793 GCF_044372605.1 Phenylobacterium sp. | reverse complement strand
CGCCCTGGCCGTAGTGGGGACGACCACTGCCGCCCGGATTGTAGCCGCTGCCACCGCCGGCATTGGATCCACTACCGCCGCTGCCGCCCGGATTGTAGCCACTGCCGCCGCCGGCATTGGATCCACCACCGCCGCTGCCCCCGGGATTGTAGCCACTGCCACCGCCTGGCCTGGATCCACTGCCGCTACTGACCCCAGGGTTGTAGCCACTGCCACCACCGGGACGCGGGTCGCTGGCTTGCCCCGCCATCGGGGGGCGGGACGCTCTCGCTCCGGACGTCGCCGAAGAGGTACTAGCTGAGGGTGAGGGCTCGCCAGCAGGCGGTCTTGCCGAGGGTTGGGCCCATGCCGCGCTACCGCCCACACTCATTACCACAACTGCCAGAACGGCCGGAGCTGAGTCGCGAGGCAGGAAGCGTTTTATACTCGAATGCATAATCGGCAGCTCTCACAAAAATGAAATGGCTCGTCGGTGTGATTTGGCATGAGGCCTGCCCCCGGTAAAGGCTCCAGGAGTACGAAATTCGGATCAATTCGAGGCCATTTGGTCGGAGTTGTCGCCGCTTGTTGCGGTTGGCCGGGGTCTGATGGCTGCGGCTACAGCTTCTCGAGGCGCCGGGGCGTGTACCGATGTGCGGCGCCTTGCGGCGGCAAGCCGCCACTCCATGATTGTGGGATGGGGTCGATGGCCGTCTAACTCTACTGGTCTTCGTGGCGATCAATGTCGGACGGTCATCGGTCGCGGGCGGCAGCCAGGCACGGACTCAAGGTTTGCCGATGTACGGTCGTGAACGTCCCGGGACCGCCGACCGAACTCGCAAGGCTCCTCCGGTTCAAGAGCAAGTCATGATCGTCTGAGAAAATGATTGCATGACCTCAAGCTGCGGCGCGCGCGTTCAGTGAATAATGGCCAGACCTTTCAGCGCGACGAGGATTGCCTCAACAGCAAGACCCGCCTGCAACGACGCAAACACCCATCCGATGATCTGCAGCAAGGGCAGGCCGACAATACGCATGATAGACCGTGCAGCCAGCATCGCGAACAGATTGGCGACCAGAATGCCAGCGACCATAAGCAGGAACGCCACCTGGGATTCGGCATCGCCGGCACTGCGATCCAGATAAAACAACAGGACGACGATCGCGCCAGGCGTGACGATCGTGGGCACGACGAGCGGCGTTGCAACAGGCTTGCCATGCCACGACGCAGGGGGGCGAACAACCGGCGCGGCCGTCTTGTCAGCGGGCGGAACATCAATGATGTCAAAGTTCATGATCGATTTTAGCGCGGTCACAAACAGGATGATCCCGCCACCGATGATCAAGGCATTGACAGAAACGCCCCAGCTTTGGCGCGTGGCGCTGGCGACCAGCAAGATGAACGCGACAAGCGCGCTGGACACCATGAATGCCTTCACGGCCAGATTGCGCCGGTAAGCTGGTACCGCATCATGGGTAAGCAGGTAGAATACCGGAATGATCTTTATGGGCCCCAGCGTGACCAGCAGAATAGTGAAAGCATAGGAAAGGTTGATCACGGTTCGCCCCTTCTGTGCATCCGGCGGAGCCAGTCTCCCCCATTCAGACCGTTTTGACAGCAGAATTGAGCCGATCAGCGGCTCGATTTACACGACTGGTCCCGCTCTACGCGGCTCTTGAAGAGGCCGGGTCGACCAAACAGCTGCCCCCTTAGGCGCAAGAAAGCCACCTTAGGCGCAAGAAAAGGGCCCGGTGTTTCCACCGGGCCCTGAACTTCATTTCGACGAACCTGTCGTCGATCGAGATCAGAAGTTGATGTCGATCGTCGAGCGGCGGTTCAGCGGTTCCTTCACGCCGTCGCCGGTGGCGACCGCGGGCATGGTCTCGCCCTTCCAGTCCACCGACAGGGCGGTCTGGTTCACACCGGCGCCGACCAGCGAGTCGGCAACGGCCTTGGCGCGACGTTCCGACAGGCGGACGTTGTAGGCCAGGCCGCCGGAGGTGTCGGCGTGACCGACGACCACGACGCGGGTGGCGTTTCCGGCCTTGGAGTAGTTGGCCGCATCGTCGATCACCGCCTGGGCTTCCGGCGTGATCACGAACTGATCAAACGGGAAATAGACGATGAACTGCCGGGCTTCATACGCCGGCGCCGGAGGCGGCGGGGGCGGAGGAGGCGGCGGGGGCGGCGGCGGGGGCGGGGGCGGAGGCGGAGGCGGCGGGGGGGGAGGCGGCGGCGTTGCCGCGAACAGGTAACGCAGACCCAGAGTCAACGACTCGTCGCGATACTCGCCGCTGAGTCCGCCAGGCTGCAGGCCAGGCGTACCGCCGCCGACGGTGGTGAAGTCCATGTCCGAGCCAGCGAGGTAGCGGTAGGTCAGGTCCACGCGGAGCTGATCGGTCGCGTTCCAGGCGATACCCGCAATGCCCTGATAGGCAAACGACGTATCCTTGTCGTCGATCAGCAGATTCTGGATCGCCGGGTTAGCCGCCGAGATGGCGCCGGTGATGTTCGAGAACTGGCCGGTGACGTCAACCTTGGTGTGGTTGACGCCGATGCCGCCGCCGATGAAGGGGCTGAGGGCCGAGCCGGGGAGAATGTCATAGATGACATTGCCCATCAGGGACCACGAGGTCACATCGCCATCGGGTGCGCGGCAGGCGGGCGCGGCGGCGGTGCGGACGACGCCAGGAGTGCAGAGGCCAACGACAGCCTGGTTGGAACCGCCGCGGATCGAGTCAACGTCGCCCCCGCGGTAGCCGACTTCCAATTCAATGCGCCAGTTGTCATCGAGCTGGTAGCCCAGCCGGGCGAAGCCGGCCCAGTCGTCCTGCTGATTGATGTCCCAGGCGTACGGCGAACCGTTCGCGGCGTTGTTCGAGGACGTCACCTTGAATTCGGTGGGCCAATGGTAGCCAAGATCAACGGCGCCGTACCAGCCGTCTCGGGCCGCGGCGCCTGAGGCGACGCACGCCGCAGCCATTGCGGCCCCGGCCAGGAGTTTCAGTTTCATATACAGAGCCCTCTTTTTGCCCTTGTTTGCTGCGGCCGATTGACCCAGCTGTTGTCATACCAAGGTCGGTAAGTTTCTACAATGTCGTCGAAGCCACAGTCACTTCGCAATTTCGGATGACCGGCGACCGGACCCCGCGAAGCGACCTGGCGCGGCAGCTTTCTCCATGGATAACGCTCTCCGCGTTGTTTCCCAACCAACCATTTACCGACTTGGTTCCATCGAACGGAAACGACGATGATTTTTCCCGTCGTCGGGCAGATTCCCAGGATGACTGGTCGCCCTGACCCTAAAAATCTAGCGATCCTGTCGAAAACGCCGCGCCCGGCCCGCCGGCGACTCGGGTCGGTTCAGGGCCTTGCGGAATTCGTCGCGCCGCTCATGGATCGAGGCGATGACAAGGCCCATGGGCACGCCGATGCCGACCAGAACCGCTTCTGACAGTTGCAGACTGGCTTCAACTGTCTCGGGAACCGCGTCGGTGGCGCCAAGCTCATAGAGGCGCTGGGCGTGACGGGCGTCCCGCGCACGCGCAACGACAGTCAGGTCCGGGCGAAGTTCGCGCGCGACCGACACAATCGCCTCCGCCCCCTCAGGGTCATCCATGGTGATCACCAGGGCGAGCGCATCCGCCAGGCCGCAACGCAGCAGGAACTCGGGACGGGCAGCGTCACCGAAGTAGATCGCCTTGCCGGCGCGACGGCCCTGTTCCGCCAACTTCGGGTTCTGGTCGGCGGCGACCCAGGGCAGATCGTGGCGCTCCAGCATCTCCCCGACCAGCCGGCCGACGCGACCGTAGCCCACCACCAGGACCACAGGCTTCGAGTCGGCATAGACGGTGTCGGGATCCCGGGGCAGTTCGGCCGGCGCCACACGTCGCCCGCCGAGCTTCAGGCCCAGCTGGGCGAGGAAGGGGATGGCGAACATCGACAGCGTCGCGGCAACGAGAACCGTCTGGCCGGCCGTCTGTTCCACCAGGCCCTGGGCCATGGCCTGCCCCAGAATAACGAAGGCGAACTCCCCCGCTCCGGCCAGCAGCAGCGCTGCCTCGATGGCGCTGCGCGACTTGAGGCCAAAGGCGCGCGCCAGCAGGAAGACGACGGCCACGTTGAGGCAAACGAGCCCCGCCGCTGATCCGAGAATGACGGCGGGCCGCTCCAGCAGCAGCGGAACGTTCAGGCTGATCCCGACCGATAAGAAGAACAGTCCCAGCAGCAGGCCCTTGAACGGCTCGACCCGGGTTTGAACCTCGTGTCGAAACTCCGTTTCCGCCAGCAGCAGACCCGCAACAAATGCGCCAAGCGCCATGGACACCCCGGCGGCTGCGCTGATCAGGCCGGCCCCGATCACGACAAGCAGGCACGCGGCGATGAACAGTTCCTCACTGCGCACCTTGGCCACCGAACGCAGCATCGGCCGAAGCAGCACCCGTCCGAAAATGAACAGCACCGCCAGCCCGACAATGGCCGGAAGCAACGGAAGCAGCAGGGCCGGCGAGAACGGCTGATCGGACCGCTGACCCATCAGCGTGAGTGTGATCAGGATCGGCGCGACGGCGAGGTCCTGGAACAGCAGGATGGAGAACGTGGCCCGCCCCGCCATGGCATGGAGTCGCTTCTGTTCGGCCAGGATGGGTATGACAATGGCCGTCGACGATAACGCCAGCGCAGCGCCGATGGCGAGGGCGGCCATTGGCGGTTGACCGACGGCCAGCGCCAGCATGGCGCTGGCGGAAAGGCAGAGCCCGACCTGCAGGGCCCCCAGCCCGAATACATAACGACGCAGGCTCCGCAGCCGCTCCCATGACAGTTCAAGACCAATCGCGAACAGCAGAAAGACCACGCCGAGCTCCGCGAGCTGGGAGAGCTCCTGGGGCTTCTCGATGGTCAGCAGGCCAAGCCACTGGATCTCGTGGGCAAGACTGCCAAGGCCATAAGGCCCCAGAACGACGCCTGCGCCCAGGAACCCCAGGATCGGGCTGATCTTCCAGCGCTGAAACAGGGGTACGACCACGCCAGCCGTCGCCAGGAACAGCACAACGTCCTTGTAGGCGCCTGTCTCGATCTCTCCGGCCATGGCGTCTCCAACCCACCCAGGGGCCCACCATCGCACAGGCCCGCGCCTTGCGGAATTCAGCGATTTCGATAGATGCTGGTGTTGTGAACCTGCCAACCCCTCAACCGTTGCAAGCGCGCGCCGAACGCAGGGCCATTGTCGCCCTGCTCACGGCATTCGCCCTGCTGGTCCAGGCTCTGATCCCCACCCTGGCTTCGGCCGCGCCAATGTCGCCGAGCGAGATGACGCTCTGCACCCTGGACGGCGTGCAATCCGCTCCAGGCGGTCCGGTCCCCGATCCGTCCTCGACAGATCATAGTTGCCAACACGGCCTTTGCCCCGCGATCACCACAACGCCGCCGCCGGTCATCAGCCTGCGCCGCGTTGTCTATGCGCTGGTTGAAGCACCCGTTGCGGACACGCCGCGCGGTTTCCGACCCCAGGCCCGCGCGCCGCCCCGTCCACCCGGACAAGGCCCACCACTCTCTCACGCCTGATCGACATCGCCGGCGCGCACTCCTGCGCGCCTGTCCTTCTGTGTGTTGAGAGACCTTTTCATGAATACGCCTCTTCGCGCGCTGCTGCTCGCAGCCGCAGCTCTACCCGCGCTTGCGCCGGCGACCCTGTCTGCCGCCGAAACACCGACAACCGTCGATACGGTGATCGTCACCGGCGCCCGCAATCCCGAAGACCCCCCGGTCGTAGGCGACGCGCGCAAACGCCTTTCCGAAACCCCTGGCGCCGTGTCGGTGATCTCGGCGGAATCCTACGAGAAGCGCTTCGCCATCGCACTCGACGACATGCTGCGCGACGCGCCCGGGGTCTACGCCCAGCGCAAATGGGGAGGCGATATCCGCATCTCGATCCGGGGATCGGGCATCGGCAACGCCAACCACAATCGGGGGCTGCTGATCGCCCAGGACGGCCTGCCCCTCAACGAGGCCGACGGCTTCGGCGACAGCCAGTCCATCGACCCGCTGATCGCCCGCTTCACCGAGGTCTATCGTGGCGGCAATGCGCTCCGTTTCGGCGGCGCCCTGTTGGGGGGCGCCATCAACGTTGTCACCCCCACCGGCCGAAACGCAGGTTTCGAGAACCGGGTGCGTATTGATGGCGGCAGCTATGGCCTTCTGCGCGAACATGTCGCTTTGGCCCGCCAGTCCGGCGACTGGGACGTCTTTGCCGCCGCCACCAACCAGACCGGCCAGGGTTACCGCCCCCAGAGCCAGCAGAACCTGCAGTTCGGCGCTCTGAACGTCGGCCGGAGCTTCGGGGATGACCGGGAGGTCCGGCTCATCATCAACGGCTGGAACATCAACCAGGAGATTCCGGGATCGCTGACCCTGGCGCAATTCAACGCCAATCCGCGACAGCCAGCGCCGGGAAACTACGCCAATGACAATGGCCGCCATCAGCGGGGTGTCAGGACCTCGCTGCGCACCACCTGGCGGCTGAACGACAACACCGTCCTTGAGGCCGGCGGCTATGCCGTATGGAAGGACCTGGACCATCCGATCTTCCAGGTGATCGACCAGCAGAGCCGCAACTACGCCGCCTTCGCAAGGCTGAACTGGGAAGGCGAGATCGGGGGACTGCGCGCCGACGCCTATGCCGGGCTCTGGGTCCGCACGGGCGACCTGGACTCCAACTTCTATGTCAATGTGAAGGGCGCGCGCGGCGCACCGACCTCGCGCACCCTGCAGAACGCCGATGCGACCGACGTCTTCGCCGAGGGCCGACTGTTTGTGACGCCGCATCTCGCGCTTGTGGCCGGTGGCTCCTGGGGCCAGGCGAAACGCGACTACCAGAGTTTCGCCATTCCCGGGGTCGCGACGACCTTCAACCTGAAAGCGGCGAAAGACTATGACTGGGTCGCGCCGCGTCTGGGCCTGCTCTGGGAAGCGGAAGACGGCACACAGGCTTTCGCCAATGTGACCCGGTCCGTGGAACCGCCAAACCTGGGCTCTCTATCGCCCACCAATGCCGGTTTCGCGCCCGTGCAGGCGCAGGAGGCCTGGACCGCAGAAGCCGGCTTCCGGGGTCGGCGCGGTCCCCTTCTGCTCGATGTCACAGTCTATCGGGCCTGGCTGAACAAGGAACTGCTGCAGTTCACCGTGGGGCCGAACATCCCGGCTTCGACCTTCAACGCCGACAAGACCGTGCACCAGGGCATCGAGGCGGCGCTGGACTGGACGATTGGAAAGGGTCTGCGTCTGCGGCAGACCTATACGCTCTCGGATTTCAGGTTCGATGGCGACGCCCAGTATGGCGACAACCGTCTGCCGATCGTGCCCAGGCACTTCTACCGGGCCGAGCTGCGCTATGACCATCCGGCGGGCTGGTTCGTGGCGCCCTCGCTGGAATGGTCGGCCTCAAAGATCCAGGTGGACTACAGCAACCTCACCCAGGCGCCCGCCTATGCCGTCCTCAATCTGAACGCCGGCTACGCGGTCAATGACCGGATCTCGTTGTTCATCGACATCCGGAACCTGGCGGACAAGGACTACATCTCCAACATCCAGGCCCAGATCCGGGCGACAGCCGCCAGCGCCGCCTATTGGCCGGGTGATGGGCGGTCGGTGTTTGGCGGCCTGGCCGTGGCGTTCTGAAGGGGGAGGTGATGATGACCACCCACGACACACAGGGCCCGGCTGATGCCCACGCTGCCGGACAAGTCTATCGAGCCTTCTGGCGCTGGCACTTCTATGCGGGGCTGTTGATACTGCCGATCCTGATGCTGATGGCCCTGACCGGGGCGACCTATCTGTTCAGGGGGGAGATCGAAGGGGTCGTCTATAGATCGCTTCAGGTGGTCGACATCCGACCGACAGCGACATCACCCTCCCAATGGGTATCGGCAGCGGAACGCGGGCTGGGCGGCAAGGTCATCCAGTTCACGATGCCCTCCGAACCGGGGCGCTCGGTCCGCCTGGTGGTGGATGCCGGTGGCCTGAAACAGACGGCCTATGTGGATCCCCATGACGCCCGATTCCTTGGGGCGACCCCGGATGGCGGCGTAATGAGCACCGTCAAGCGGCTGCACAGCCTTGAGATCGCTGGGCCGCAAGCCAATCTGCTGGTCGAGGTGGTCGCGGGCTGGGCGATTGTCATGGTCTTCACGGGTGTATTCCTTTGGTGGCCGCGCGGCCAGGCAGGCGGCGTTGTGACGGTGCGCGCAGGCCCCGCGCGGCGGGTGTTCTGGCGCGACCTGCATGCAGTGACCGGCCTCTTCGCGTCGGCCGTGATTGTCTTCCTGGCGGCGACCGGCATGCCCTGGTCGGCGGTCTGGGGAAAACAGGTGCGCGCCATCACGACCGAGGCCGGGCTGGGACGGCCCGCCGCGCCAGGTGGCGAGGTTGGGGGTCAGCACACCACTCACAGCCCGGTCGCGGCGCGGTCTGACGCCATGCCCTGGGCGCTGCAACACACCGGGATGCACACAGGCCAGATGGCGGGCGTCACCTCCGTCGACTCCGTGGTTGCCAGTGTTGAGGCTGCTGGTCTAGGTCGCCCCTATGTGGTGTCAATTCCCCAATCAGCAGGCAAGGCCTGGACTGCGTCGTATGCGCCTGACCAGGTAGAGGACAGTCGTACGCTCTATATCGATGCCGCTACCGGCAAGGTGATCGGAGACCTCGGCTGGCGCGAGTATGGCCCTGCTGCCAAGGCTATCGAGTGGGGGATTTCCGTTCACCAGGGCCAGCAGTACGGCTGGGTCAATCGATACCTGATGCTGGCAGGCTGCGTTTCAATCTGGCTGCTGGGGGTCTCGGCGATCACGATGTGGTGGAAGCGACGGCCAGAAGGACGCCTGGGGGCCCCTTCGCGTCCCGCCAACCGCCGCGCCTACCTGGGCCTGGCCATCGTCGTTGTCCCACTGGGCCTGATCTTTCCGCTGGTCGGCGCATCTCTGGTCGCCGTGCTGCTTTTCGATCTTGCTTTCCAACGCTTCATCCGGGCCATGCGCCCGGCCGCAACCTGAATCCCAAGGAGATCACTCATGACCTATGATCGTAGAAGCCTGATGCAGGGCCTGGCCGGACTGTCGGCGCTGGCGCCTTTCCTGTCGCTTGAGCGCGCCATGGCGGCTGTGGCGCCGCCGAGCGTCGAGGAGGCGATGATGCGCGCCGCCGAGGCGCACGGCGCCCTGATGGCCGTGCCGGGCATGCGGATGCATGCCGGTGAAACCGTCAGCATGCTGCTCTATCCGGGCTTCACCGCCATGGATCTGGTCGGTCCGCACTACTTCTTCGCCAGCATGATGGGCGCGAAGGTGGAACTGGTCACCAACCAGCCGACCCTGGAGCCGGTGAAAAGCGACCTGGGGCTGGCGATCGCGCCGACCGCCCGTCTGAACGACGCCTTCGAGACCCCCACCATACTGTTTGTGCCGGGCGGCGGGGCCGGAACGGTCGCCGCCATGGATGATCCGGCGACCATCGACTACCTGCGCGACCGGGGGAGCCGGGCCACATACGTCACCAGCGTCTGCACAGGCTCGTTGCTGCTGGGCATGGCCGGACTGTTGAAGGGTCGCAAGGCGACCTCGCACTGGGCCGGTCGCAGTGTCCTGCCCGAGTTTGGCGCGACACCGGTTGACGCCCGGGTGGTCACGGACGGTAACGTCATTACCGGTGCCGGCGTGTCTGCAGGCCTCGACTTCGGTCTGGCGATGGTCGAGAAACTGAGGGGACGCCCCTATGCCCAGGCCCTGATGCTGCAGGCCGAGTACTCGCCGGAGCCGCCGTTCAAGGGCGGTACGCCCGCGAAGACCGACCCGGCGATTGCAAAGGCTATGGCCGGCATGATGGGCCCGGTCGAGGCACGAGCACGCGCCGTCGCGCGAAAGGTGAAGACATGAAGGCTTTTCTTCCGGTGATGGCGGCGGCGCTTTCCGTCGCGTCTGCAGCCCATGCGACGCCGGGCGTCGAGGCGGCCTGGAGCCGCCCCGCGGCCCAGGGCGCGACAGGCGTGGGGTTCATGACCCTGGTCAATACCGGCGTGAAAGCGGACGCTCTTGTGGCGGTCGATTCACCAGCCGCCCGGCAAGTGCAGATCCACCAGTCCAGTGTGAGCGGGGGCGTGGCCAGTATGCGGATGGTGGCATCTGTGCCCGTTTCGCCGCGCGGCCGTGTGGCGTTCGCGCCGGGAGGGTATCACCTGATGTTCCTGGGGCTTACCCGGGCTCAGAAGGTGGGAGATCGCCTACCGGCGACCCTGGTCTTTGCCAGCGGCGCCAGGATCCAGACCACATTTCTCGTGGGCGTTTCCGCGCCGACCACCCCGCATGCTGGCCACTGAGCCGACGCGGGCGATCCAAAAGATTTTTTGACCGCAACGTCAGAAATGTTTGAGCGGGATATGGCTTTGGTCTGAAAAAGAATCGGCCCGCAGCGGGGGATAGACGCTGCGGGCCGCCTTGAGCAGTCGCTCTTTAACGAGCGGGCGTTTCCTCCCCGAAACGCCGGAAACTTCGGAACTTGCGTCCTCATGTTTCTCGCTGGATTACAAAACGGCAATTTTCTACCCGAGTCAACGCCATCAGGGCCTCGCCCGGGCAAGGATCGGTCATAATTTCGCGATCTGCGGTTAAATTTACGCCATTTTTTGACTCAGAAGTCAAAAATCCGCGACTTCAGATCGTCGTATGAAGAGCACGCAACATCAAAAACGAAGTCTGGTTTGGCGGCTGTCACGGGCCCAAGCCCTGCCGCTGTCAGCGCCAGCGACGAATCCGGAATCCGGGAGACCTCGACAAGCAGCCCGTGCGGTCGGTGCGTTGCACCGGCGGCGACAAGCGTCTCCACGACCTGACGTTCGGCCTCGTCGCCGCGCGCGGGCCAGGTGAGGGTGGCGCTGCGCAGGGCCGTGGCCCGGGCCTCGACGACGCGGAGCAGCCGCTCGCAGGCCGAAAGCGCTGTGTCATCCCATGTCGCGCTCAGCGAGGCGACCAGCTGGGCCTGACTCCTGAGGATCACGCCATCCGCCAGAACCTTCAGGCCATTGGCGACGAGGGTGGCGCCCGTCGTGGTGATGTCCACGACAAGTTCCGCCGAGCCTGCAGCCGGAGCGCCCTCCGTGGCGCCGTTGGACTCGGTGATCCGGTAGTCTGCGATTCCGTGCCGCGCGAAGAACGCCCGCGTCTGGATGAGGTACTTGGTCGCTACCCGCATGCGGCGGCCATTGCGCGCGAGATAGTCGTGCGCGACCTCGTCCAGATCGCTCATGGTATCGACGTCCAGCCAGCTCTTTGGCGCAGCAACCACCAGATCTGCCCGGCCAATCCCGAGCGCCCTCAGCAACAGAACCCGCGCGTCGATGTCATCCCCTCGTTCGCGCAGCAGGTCCTCGCCGGTGATCCCGAGATGGACGTCGCCGCTGTCAAGCGCCTCGGCGATATCGGCGGCCGACAGCAGGCGCACCTGAACGTCCGGCACACCCCTGAGGCTTGCCAGATAGCCGCGCGCGCCCCCCGAAACGTCCAGCTTCAGGCCGCTATCCGCCAGCCAGGCTTCCACCTGTTCCTTCAGGCGGCCCTTAGAGGGGATCGCCAGCACCAGACCACTCATGCCTTGCCTCCTGCCCAGGCGCGCCAGGGCCGGACCATGCACCCCACGGCGTGAAGGTCGCCTCGCCCGCCCAACCTTGCCAACAGACTGTCGTAGCGGCCGCCAACCGCGACCGGCTGGTCGGCGCCAAGGGCCGCGCTTCGGACCTCAATGGTAATGCCGTCATAGTAGTCGAACGCATGCCCAAGGGATGGGGTGAAGCGCATGCGCCCGGGCGGAATGACTGTCTCGAGCAACGCCAGTCGTTCGCCCCATAGCGCCAGCGCGGCGTCCAGCGCTGGAGTTCTTGAGCCGGCCAGTGTCCTGACCTGTGCAAAGGCGGCCGTTGACGTGTCGTTAATGGCCATGAACGCGCGGATGGATTCGGCCTGGACCTCGGTCAGCGCCAGTGCGCTCGCGGCCTCGGACTTGCGAACCAGGCGACTGGCGATCTCGGCAGGCCCACGGCCGCCTACCGGCTCCACGCCTGCGAGGGCCCACACTTCCTCAAGCAGGGCGGCGGCCTCGGGTTCCGACAGTCCCGACAGGAGGCCGGCCAGACGCCCCCCCGCATTGACCGAAGTCTGGCCTGCCCGCGCAAGCTCCGCCGCCAGCAGGCGCGGGCGCCCCGCAATCCGCTTCAGGCGACGCGCGAGGGCGTCCGATAACTCGAGCGAGTCAATGAATGCCGAGAACAGGGCCACGTCACCGAGCCAGAGAGACAGGTCCTGACGCCGCCCGGCGCTCGCCGCGGCCCAGGCCAGACTGGCGACCTCGGCATCCGCTTCGGCGGTGGGCTGATCCGCCGAGAAGACTTCCAGGCCAGTCTGGACGAACTCTTCGGGTCGATCCGAGCCGGTTGAGGCGCGATAGGCCGGTCCCTGATAGACATAGCGCCCGTCGACCAATCCACGTTCCAGGTGTTGACGGGCGATGGCCACCGTGAAGTCAGGCCGCAGACAGGATTCTGGGCCGCCCTCGGACTGAACCACGAACAGGCGGGCGCGCATCGCCTCCCCGGCGAGATCAAGCAACAGGTTCAGCGGCTGGAGCAACGGGGCATCAATGCGCTGGCCGCCAGCGGCCTCGAACGGCGCAAGAACCCGGCTGAGCACGTCGCCGGGCACGGAAGGTTCGACGCGCATCAACGTGGCTCCAGGATACGCCGCAGAACCGCGACAAGCTCTGCACGGGGCACGGTCTGCTGGCCGGGACGCTGTTCCCGCCAGGCGGCATTGTCGGTCATGCCCGAGGCCAGCGCCCGGCCGAGGTCGAGATCCTTGACCGTCACGGTCCCGGCGGCGAGTTCATCGTCGCCGACGATGATCGCCGCGGGCGAGAGCCGGCGATCCGCATACTTCATCTGGGGCCGCATTCCGGAGGTTCCGAGATAGACCTCGGCGGCGATACCGGCCGCGCGGATCTCCTGGGCCACTGCGAAGTAGTCCGCCATCCGGCTCTGGTCGAAGGCGATCACCACCACCGGGCCACGTTGGGCGACGGCGAGATCCTGGCCCGCCGCCTTCAAGGCCGAGGCCAGTCGGGACACGCCGAAGGAGAAGCCGGTGGCCGGCGTTCGCTCGCCGGTGAACCTCGCCACCAGGTCATCGTAGCGCCCGCCGCCGCCAATGGAGCCGAACCGCATCGGCTGGCCCTTGTCATCCAGCGTCGAGAGCAGGAGTTCGGCCTCGAACACCGCGCCGGTGTAGTATTCCAGCCCCCGCACAACCGACGGGTCAAACAGGGCGCGATCGGGGCCCACGCCCAGGCTGCCCAACGCCGCATCGATGGCGGCCAGTTCGGCCAGGCCCTCGTCGCCCTCCGCGGAGCCGCCGACCACGTCGGCCAGCTTCCCCAGCGTCTCGGACCGTCCACCGACGCCCGCCGCTGTGAAGGCCAGCACCCGCTCGGCCGCGGCCGCATTCAGGCCAGCGCCTTTGGTGAAATCACCGGACTCATCCTTCCGGCCCTCGCCCAGCAACAGCCGGACACCATCGGGACCAAGCCGGTCCAGCTTGTCGACAGCGCGAAGCACGGCCAGCTTCTGGCCATCGGTCTCGACGCCCGCTGCCGTCATCAAGCCGTTCAGTAGCTTGCGATTGTTGATCTTGATGACCGCGGTCCCGGTCGGTAGCCCGGCTGCCTCCAGGCCAGCCACGGCCATGGCGATGATTTCAGCGTCGGCTTCCGGGCGGGCCGAACCGACGGTGTCGGCGTCGCACTGCCAGAATTCCCGGAACCGTCCCGGCCCCGGCTTCTCGTTGCGCCAGACCGGCCCGAAGGCGTAGCGGCGGAACGGCTTGGGCAGCGTCTCCCAGGTCTGGGCGGCGAAGCGGGCCAGCGGCGCGGTCAGGTCGTAGCGCAGCGCCATCCACTGCTCGTCGTCGTCTTGCAGCGCGAAGACCCCCTCATTGGGTCTGTCGGCGTCGGGCAGGAATTTCCCGAGGGCATCGGCATACTCAAAGGCGCCGGTCTCCAGAGCTTCAAAGCCCCACAGTTCATAGACCCCGCTTACAGCCGCCAGGATTGCGCGCTCGGCGGCCACATCGCGTCCGCGACGATCATTGAACCCGCGAGGGCTGCGGGCTTCAGGGCGGGGCGCTTCTTCGGTCATGGCCGCGCGCTTAGCGGCTTGGGGGGAAAGGCTCAAGGCGGGAAGGTCGTCCATAGGTCGTCTCTCTCGGAAAAGGAGGGCGACGGACGGGGCGTTTAAGTCGGTAAGCCCCGTCCGCAACGGCGGGGCTCGGATCGGAGGTTCGCTTAGGCCACGGCGCTCCGGCCCGATCCCGCGAGGGTCGGATGATGGGAGGGCCGATGATGGAGTGCGGACCGCGTCATGACAGCACAGCCTATACAAGCCTTGTGTTACGAAGTCACTCACCACCGCGCGCCGAGCGGTCGCGTTGATCGATGCAATCATTTACATTGCAAATCATCGATAGCGTAATTCGCAATTTCCCGGATCATGGTCGGCTTCGTAGAGACGCCACCCACTGCTCCGGGGGAAGTCGACATGGACGTTCTGACGCTGGCCACCGGCAACCTGCTGCAGCCCGCCGTGCTGTTCTTCGTGCTGGGCATTCTGGCCGGATTTGCGAAGTCAGATCTGGCCATTCCCGAGGGCGTGGTGAAAACCATGGCGCTCTATCTGATGCTTTGCATCGGATTCCGGGGCGGAGTAGAGGCGGCTCATGCCG
>NZ_JBILRO010000140.1:0-8768 GCF_044372605.1 Phenylobacterium sp. | reverse complement strand
CTCGGGGTTCCTGGCCAGCGCCATCGTGGCCGTCCTGCTCAGCATGGGCATTCCCGTCATCGCGTTCGGGCTGCTGAATGGCTTTCGCCGGCTGGATCGGGGTACCCGGGCAGCGACAGCGGCGCACTATGGATCGGTGTCAGCTGTCACCTTCGTCGCCGCCAGCGAGTATCTGAAGGTCGAGGGCATAGCCTTCGCAGGCTACATGGCCGCCATTGTCGCACTGATGGAAACCCCCGCGATCGTGACCGGCTTGATCCTGGCAGGCCGCAGTGGCGGCGAAACAAAGAAGGGGCCGAATTGGGAAGTGATCCGCGAGGTGCTGCTGAATGGCACTGTCGTGCTGCTGCTGGGTGCATTCGTGATCGGGGCGATGACCGGCGACAAGGGACTTGAGCGTATCGACGTGTTCGTCAACCCGCTGTTCCAGGGGGTCCTGTGCCTGTTCCTGCTGGAGATGGGGCTGGTGGCGGCGCGTCGTCTCTTGGACACCAACAGCCTGTCGCCGGCGCTGGTCGGGTTCGGAATCGTCATGCCGCTGATCTCGATGCTCATCGCGCTGGGCCTGTGCGCGCTGTTCGGGGTTCCGCCGGAGAACCGGGGCCTGATGGCGATCCTGGCCGCCAGCGCCTCCTATATCGCCGTCCCCGCCGCCATGAGCATCGCGCTGCCCAAGGCCGACGCCGGGGTCTATCTGCCCCTGTCGTTGGGGGTTACCTTCCCGTTCAACATCATCGTCGGAATTCCGCTCTATCTCTGGGTGTCGCAGCAACTGGGCGGATGAGCCCGACGCAACGTCACCCTAGGCTCGCCACCCTCGCCGTCTTAAGACTTCGCCATGCGCGAGATCACCCACTTCATCGACGGCGCCGCCGTTTCCGGAACCTCAGGCCGCTTCGGCGACGTGTTCAACCCCAATACCGGCGAGGTTCAGGCCCGGGTTCAACTGGCGACGGCGGCAGAGGTCGACAGGGCGGTGCGGTCCGCACTCACCGCCCAGCGCGATTGGGCCCAGGTCAACCCGCAGCGCCGCGCCCGTGTGATGTTCGAGTTCAAGCGGCTGATCGAGCGCGATATGGACGCGCTGGCCGAGCTGCTGTCATCCGAGCACGGCAAGGTGATCGCCGACAGCAAGGGTGACATCCAGCGCGGTCTTGAAGTCATCGAGTTCGCCTGCGGCATCCCTCACCTGCTGAAGGGCGAATACACCGAGGGCGCGGGTCCCGGCATCGACATCTATTCCATGCGCCAGCCCCTCGGCGTGGCGGCAGGGATCACCCCGTTCAACTTCCCGGGCATGATCCCGATGTGGATGTTCGGCATCGCGATCGCCACCGGGAACAGCTTCATCCTGAAGCCGTCCGAGAAGGATCCCAGTGTTCCGGTGAAACTGGCCGAGCTGATGATGGAAGCCGGCGCGCCCGCCGGGGTTCTGAATGTGGTCCACGGCGACAAGGTGGCGGTCGACGCCATTCTCGATCATCCGGATATCCGGGCCGTCAGCTTTGTCGGCTCATCGGATATAGCTCACTACGTCTACAGCCGCGGCACGGCGACGGGTAAGCGCGTCCAGGCCATGGGCGGCGCCAAGAACCACGGCGTGATCCTGCCTGACGCCGATCTTGACCAGGCCGTGAAGGACATCATCGGCGCGGCCTATGGCTCGGCCGGCGAGCGTTGCATGGCGTTGCCGGTCGTCGTGCCCGTCGGCAAGGCCACAGCCGATGCCGTGCGCGAGCGGGTTCTGGGCGAACTCGAGAGCCTCAAGGTGGGGATTTCCACCGACCCCGCCGCCCAGTACGGGCCGGTGGTCAGCCAGGCGCACAAGCAGAAGATCAGCGACTACATCCAGATGGGCGTCGACGAGGGTGCCGAGCTGGTGGTCGATGGGCGTGGCTTCTCACTGCAGGGCTATGAGCAGGGCTTCTTCATCGGGCCCAGCCTGTTCGACCAGGTGAAGCCGACCATGCGGACCTATCAGGAAGAGATCTTCGGGCCGGTTCTCCAGATCGCCCGCGTGGAGAGCTTCGAGGAGGCGCTGCATCTGCCGTCATCCCACCAGTATGGAAACGGCGTCGCCATCTTCACCCGCAACGGCCGGGCGGCGCGCGAGTTCGCCCAGCAGGTGAACGTCGGCATGGTCGGCATCAATGTGCCGATCCCGGTGCCGGTGGCCTACCATACCTTCGGGGGCTGGAAGCGCTCGGCGTTCGGTGATGTGAACCAGCATGGGCTGGAGGGCGTTCGCTTCTACACCAAGGTCAAAACCGTCACGGCCCGCTGGCCGGAAGGCGCGGTCGAGGACTCCGCCTTCGTCATTCCGACCATGAAGTAGAGGCGTCAGGCCAGGAACTGGTCCGACACCCAGGCCACCACCTCGCCGCCGCCCTCGATCACTCCTCGAACCTGCGCCCAGGGTCCGGGTGAGTCATAGACGACCTCGACCACCGATCCGCTGACGAACACCCCCAGCTTGTCGAACTCGAGGCCCGGGCCGCCGCGCGCATTGAGCCGCGAGGCGATCACCTTTCGGGTCAGCACCGAGGCATCGCCGCGCCCGCCCACCAGCGAGGTGAACCGGCCCATCGGGAAGGCCGGGCCGGGGTCGGACTTGCGCAAGGGTGCGATATCGTCGTGGCCGACGATCTCGGTGATGGTGGGATAGGCCGCGAGGATCAACCGGGTCACCTCGACCAGCGCCTTCATCTGGGTCTCGCCATAGACCTCCCAGAGGGCCGGCTTGCTTTCGTTCCTGTGGGTCAGTTCCACCGCCTGGCCCGGATCGACGATCTTTCCGGTGGCGCTGCGCACCTGGCCGTCGGCCGTCCGCATCAGCCGGCCCCAGTTGTCGATCTCGATGCCGATGGAATAGTCGTTGCAGTTGGACCGCCCGCGCCAGACCGACTTGCCGGCGTGCCAGGCCTTGACGTTGAACGGCACGACCTGGCGGATATCGCCGTCGCGCCCGACCACGATGTGGGCCGAGGCGTTGGCGGCCGGCGAGGCGAAGTAGTCGGCCACCCCCTTCGCGCCCGCGCCGCTGACCGTGTAATGCATGACCAGCAGGGTGGGGCCGTCGAGCGGCCCGCCGTGGTTGGGCGAGGGCTTGTGCCAGCCCGGCTGAAGCTTGTGATCGATGATCTTCACAGGGTTTCTCCCGAAAACATTTGTGACAAATGCGGGGTATATCGGCGTGTAGTTCGCTATGTAGTTCGACCCGTCGATACGCTCCAGGATTGCAAAATATGCCGGCATCGCGTGAGCGCCAAAATTTTTCGTCCTGGTATTGATTGCGGGCCGGCCGAAGGGTCGCTAGGCCGGGCGACGATGGCCTCCGCCCTGCAGACTGCTTACGATCAGCGCATCCGTGACGGAGCGATCCGGGCCGACCCGGCCCAGGCCGCCGCGCTGGCGCCCCTGGTGCGGCTGGAGGGCGAGCTGGCGGACGCCGACCCCGGTCCCGGCCTGAAGCGCCTGTTCGCCAAACCCCGGAGCCACCGCGGCGTCTACCTGATCGGGCCGGTGGGGCGGGGCAAGTCCATGCTGATGGACCTGTTCTTCGAGACGGTTCCGATCGCCCGGAAACGCCGCACCCACTTCCACGTCTTCATGGGCGAGATCCACCGGCTGATCGACGCCTGGCGCAAGGGCGACGCCGCCGCCCGCAAGGCCCGGTTCGGACAGCACAAGGGCGACGATCCCATCGTCCCCGTCGCCGAGGTGGTGGCGGCTGAGGCGCGGCTGTTGTGCTTCGACGAGTTCCAGGTCACGGACATCGCCGACGCCATGATCCTGGGGCGGCTGTTCACGGCCCTGTTCGAGCGCGGCGTGACCCTGGTGGCCACATCAAACCGCCTGCCGGACCAGCTCTATCTGAACGGCATCAACCGCCAGCTGTTCCTGCCCTTCATCGACCTGCTGAAGAGCAAGGCCGAGGTGGTGGTCATCGCCGGGCCGCACGACTATCGGCTGGATCGGCTGCGCGCCGCGGGGACCTGGTTCTCTCCCGCTGACGCCGGTCACACAGAGGCCTTTGACAGGCTGTGGCGCGACATGCTGGGCCACGAGGAGGAGGACGGCGAGACCCTGGAGGTGCTGGGCCGCAAGCTCCATTTCCCGCACGCCGCCGGCGGATTGCTCCGGGCCAGTTTCGCCAGCCTCTGTTCGGTGGCGCTGGGGCCCAACGACTATGTGGCGCTCGCCGAACGGTTTCACACGGTGTTTCTGGAGGGTCTGCCGACCCTGACGCCGCAGCGGCGGGAGGAGGCGCGCCGCCTGGTGGTGCTGATCGACGCCCTCTACGAGGCCCGGACCCACCTGATCGTGCTGGCCGACGCCGAACCCGTGGCGCTCTATCCAGCGGGCGATGGATCGTTCGAGTTTGAACGCACGGCATCCCGGCTGCAGGAGATGCGCTCGGCGGGGTGGCTGGAGGAGCGGTAGTCGGGAGGGCTGGAATGTGAATTTGCGAATTGATCTTTTGGCGAGCATGGAGCTTGCATTCAACCTTTGATACGCTTGATTTCGCCACGGATAGGTTTTTCATGTCATCGCATGCGGTCGGCAGACCCCTTCGTTTCCGCCTCCCAGTCTTCACTTTGGTGGCGCTCGTTGTTCTGTTGCTTCTGATTGGTGGGCGGCTCGAGGCTTCGGAAATCAGCTCCAGCAAATCGGGGGACCTGTGGGTGTGCGGCCCGGCGAATGCTCCACCATGCCGCGCCCCCTCGCCTGACGCCGCCACCGTGGTCGCTGGTGCTCGAGGCTATCCAATTGCATTTTTCTGGAGCGGCGACGCAGACCTGATAATTGCAGCCCGCCTCCCGGGCCGCCTTCGTGTCGGCGGTGAGATGAATGGCGACTTGCGACCGGTTGCTGGGTCTCCCTATCAAGCCATTGCGATCCGGATGATGCATCGGGATATTGAACCGATGGAGTTCTCACTCTCCGCAGACGGGAAACCCCTGGTTCAGCAGCGCTGGCCTACCCGACCGACAACATCGGAGCTGCGCGCCGGACGCCTCACACAGCATGAGCTGGCGACACCGGACGGGAACGGTCGTCGTACCATTTCGGTCTATATACCGGACGGATACGCCTCCGACCCGCGCCGCACGGCAGTTCTGGTCGCCGACGGGCAGACGCTTATCTCATACGCAAAAGTCGTAGACGCGGCCATTGTCGCCGGGCGCCTGCCAAAAGTACTCCTCGTCGGCGTCTGGCATGACCCTCAACAACGCGGTGCGGAGTACGTCCGCGGCCAGGACCCAAGGCGCTTTGAAGAACATGCTCGTTTCGTCGAGCAAGTTGTTGTCCCCTTCGCGACCAGGAATCTGCACGCCCCAACCGCTTGGTTCATTGCAGGGATGTCGGACGGCGCCGCCTGGGCGCTCGCAACTCAAGGGGCGAACCCAAGCCGCTACACGGGTACGATTGCGCTATCGCCGGTCTATGGGCCCATCACGGCGATGCCTGGCGTCGGCGCTTCGGGACGCATCTTTGTAGGGTGGGGGCTGGATGAACACCGCCCGCCACAGATCGTAAAATCCCTGAAAACGCCGACAAGGGGAGCTGTCGTATGTGACGCTAGCCTTCCTGGCGGCCACACAACTGAAACCTGGGCGCCCTTGTTCATACTTGGTCTCACCTGGCTAGCTTCGTCTGGTTCTGCCTGTTTCTGACGTCGCGCTCCGTCCTGCTTTGGCATGCGCGAGGGCGCTGAGGGCGGTTCAAACGGCGCCAGTTGCGCGGTCGTCAACTTGCTCGTCAACCAAAAGTGTGTATAATGCGCACGGTGAATAGCCGAGATCTTGTCCGTGAGCTGAGGGCCGCAGGCTGGGTGCTGGATCGCGTGCGTGGCTCTCACCACGTCTACAGACATCCGGAGCGCGCGGGACACGTGGTTGTTCCGCACCCGAAGAAGGACCTTGGCGTCGGACTTGTCGCTGCGATCCGCAAACAGGCAGGGCTTTAGGAGATGACCATGCGCTATCCCGTCGCCATCGAGCCCGGCCACGCCGATCAGGCCTTTGGCGTCGTTGTTCCGGATCTGCCGGGGTGCTTTTCGGCGGGCGACACCCTGGACGAGGCGATGAGCGGCGTGGAGGAGGCGGCGGCGGCCTGGATCGACGCCACCCTCGATGCCGGCGGCGCCCTGCCGCCACCCAGTGATCTGGGAGCCCTGCGCGATAGCCCCGAGTTTGCGGGCTGGAGTTTCGGCGTGGTCACCATCGACCCGGCCATTCTCGATGACACGACGGAGCGGGTGAACATCACCCTGCCCCGCCGGGTGCTGGAACGGCTGGACGCCCAGGCGCGCCGGGCGGGCGAGAGCCGCTCTGGCTATATTGCGCAGATGACGCTGAAGGGGTGAGGCGGTGGCCGGCGGGTGGCCCAGGTTACGTTGATACTTTACCCCCGCCGACATAGGAGCCCGCACCGGCCGGAAGCTTGCCCACAGGCTCCGCAGGCAGCCGCCCCGTTTGGCATTTTGGGGGTTAAGTAAAGTGTCACCGGAATGCCCCCCTTGAAAAAGTCCCGTCGGCACTATTTGTAGGGTTGGTTCACCCAGACAATGCTGAATGGGGGGGTGAAATCCTCTCACTCATCACTCAGAAGCAAGAGTATTGCTCAGATTTGGCCCAGATGAACGGCAGGAATAACGGTGACAGTTGCAATAACCCCTAAACTTCCAAAGCTTGGTCCGCCGCCTGAGATTAGGGGTTATTGCAACTGTCACCGTTATTCCTGCCTTACCGGTCGACCAGGCTGCATCATCACAAGGTGGCGGGGAAAGTCGGCGTCGAATGGTCGTACGTGTCCTCACGTTCAGGTCGACGAATGGCTCGACCCGCTCGAGATTGAACTCCGCGACGGCCGTCACGCACGGCGCTCTTGACCGAACGGCCTGTTGTTTGACATAACGTATGTTACATAACATGCGATACGTCAAAAGGCGGCGGAATGCCCAGGGTTGTAGATCATGAGGAGCGGCGCGCCGGGTTTGTAACGGCAAGCTGGGATGTCATCGCTGAGGAAGGCCTTGGCGCCGCGACGCTTCGCCGAGTGGCCTCGGCGGCGGGCGTGACGACGGGCGCGCTCACTCATTATTTCTGCGACCGCGAGGCGCTGCTTGTCGAGGCATTGCGCGCCGCGCACTTCGCGGCCGGCGCCCGGATGCGGCGAGCAGTTGCGGCTGCGCGGTCCGATCGCGCGAGACTATCGGCCGTGCTCGAGGAGGCTCTGCCGTTCGATGCTGCGCGTCTCCGCGAATGGCGGGTCTGGCTGGCATTCTGGGGGGAAGCCGTCGGCAATCCGCGACTCCGCCGCGAGAATGAAGAACGTGTCGCGGAATGGCGAGACCTCCTGGAGGCGCTCGTGGCGCCGCTGGTGGCAGGCGCCGCGACTTCAGGGGCTGCGTCCGCTGAACTGTTGAGCCTGGTCGATGGCCTGGGATTGCGGCTTGCCCTTGCCCCGCGAGCGACGCTTGCGCGGGAACAGGCGGCGGCCCGCTCGGTCATTGATCGCGCAGTCATGCGCCTTAGCCGCCTTGAAGCGGTCCCGGGTCGAGCCGACGAACCAGAATCTTCTGAACATATCGCGGGGGATGCGAAGTGAGCCAAACCCAGGACGGCATGAGCAAACGGCTGAAGACCTTACTCCTGA
Source organism: Phenylobacterium sp. (assembly GCF_044372605.1). Taxonomy (GTDB): domain Bacteria; phylum Pseudomonadota; class Alphaproteobacteria; order Caulobacterales; family Caulobacteraceae; genus Phenylobacterium. The sequence continues at coordinate 1,106 of NZ_JBILRO010000140.1, read as the reverse complement.
TTACCGACATATTGTTTTTGACATACTGGGCTGCGTCCTTGCTTCATTTGCTCGGCGTTTTTCAAATGCCGCCCAGCATGATGTACGCTGACTTCGATCAGCCTCGCGTGTTTGCCTGGAACTGGTCGTTCCTGCCCTTGGACGTCCTGTTCTCGATCACCGGGATCGCGGCTGTCAGACTGTCGACGGCCGGAGATCCTCGCTGGCGGCCAATGGCCATGATCTCACTCTGTCTGACCTTCGTCGCCGGCCTGATGGCGATCGGTTACTGGACCATTCTCGGCGAATTCGATCCAGCCTGGTATCTTCCGAACCTGGCGTTGGCGGTCTGGCCCTTGTTCTTCCTGCCCGGGCTGCTGAACGCGACCGTCCGCCCTTCATGACGCGGGGTCGGCCTCGGCGTCCGGTCCGCCTGCGTCGAGCCCCCCGGGCTCGCCTCCGGCTGCGACCGGAGTTACCACCAGCTATCCAGCCCGCAAGCTCTCCACCAGCGCCTGGGCGTAGGGCCGCAACACCTCATCGGCCCTGACCACGATGGTGAGTTCGCGGAGCGCCCAGTCGTCGGTCAGCTCGATGACCGCCAGGGCCATGGTCTGGGCGGCGCGGCGGGCCGTGGTCTGGGGGACGACGCCGACGCCGACGCCGGCGGCCACCAGCCGGCAGACCGCATCGAAGCTGCGCAGCTGGATGCGGGCTTTCAGCGGGCGGCCTTCACGGGCGGCCTTGCCGGTCAGAAACCGTTGCAGGGAGCTTGAGCGTTCCAGACCGACGATGTCGAAGTCCAGTACCTCGGCAAACGCCATCCGCGAGCGCGCCGCCAGCGGATGGTTCTGCGCCGCCACCACCACGAACCGGTCGGAGCGAAACGGATAGGTCTGTAGACGGCCGACATCGACGGTGCCGGCGACGATGCCGATGTCGCCGACGCCCTCGGCGATCAGGCCGACGATCTCGTCGGACAGCCGCTCCTCCAGATCGACGTTGACCTGCGGGTGGGCGGCGAGGAACAGGCTGAGCGGTTCCGGCAGGAATTCCGTCAGGGCGTTGGTGTTGGCCAGAAGCCGGACCTCGCCGGACAGGCCACCGGCGAAGGCCGACAGGTCGTC
>NZ_JBILRO010000025.1:0-23224 GCF_044372605.1 Phenylobacterium sp. | reverse complement strand
GACCATCCCTGCCTCCGGTCAGGCTTTCCACAAACCAGGGGTGGACGTCGGAGGTGTGGCTCAGCACCTCGTCCAGCACCACCTTCAGCCCGATGCCATGGGCGGCGTCGAGCAGCTGTTGAAAGTCTTCCAGCGTGCCGTAGTCGGCCTGAACGCCTTCGTAGTCGGCCGTATCATAGCCCCAGTCGCGGTTGGGCGAGGGATGGACCGGCGAGAGCCACAGGCCATCGACGCCGAGGCTTTTGATGTAGTCCAACTTGGCCATGACGCCGGGCAGGTCGCCGTGGCCATCACCGTTGCTGTCGAAGAAGCTGCGGACATAGACGTGATAGAGGATCGCGCCCTTCCACCAGGGTTGGAATGAGGATGTGGCGCTCATGGTTGCTCCCCCGCTGGGGGAGCTCCCGCGAAGCGGGTGAGGGGGCTTCCCGTCCGCCGGGGCTGACCCCCTCCGTCCCGGCGCGGCGCGCCGATCCACCCCCCCCCCCGCAGGGGGAGGAACTATCGCCTCAGACCTCGGATGCGTCCGTGATCACCTTGGAAACCAGGCCATAGGCCACGGCCTCGTCGGCGCTCATCCAGAAGTTACGGAGCGTATCCTTGACGACCTTTTCGTAGGTCTGGCCGGTCTCAAGCGCGATCATGCGATTGACCCGTTCTTGCATCTTGATGATCTCCTCGGCCTCGATCTCGATATCCGAAGCCTGACCGCGCACGCCGCCGGCGGGTTGGTGCAGAAGGAACCGGGTGTTGGGCAGGCAGAGGCGGTTTTCCTTGCGCGCGCCGAGGAAGATGTGCGCGCCGGCCGAGGCGACCCAGCCGGTGCCGATGACCTTCACCGGTGCGCCGCAGAAGCGGATCATGTCGTGGATCGTGTCGCCGCTTTCCACGTGGCCGCCCGGCGAATTGATGATCACACGGATCGGCTTGTCGCTTTCGCCGGCGAAGGCTGTGATCTGGGCGGTGACCCGCTCGGCCAGGCGCATGTTGATTTCGCCGAAGATCAGAACCGTGCGCGACTTGAACAGGGCGTTCTGGACAGGACCTGCGGTCATCGGCATGTCGGGGCGACCGCCCTTTTCGTCCTCGTCGCCATCTTCGTCGTCGAGGTAGGAAGTCCATTTCAGCATGGGGTCGCCTTGATCCTGTCGCCGCAGACTCGCTACGGCCATGTTTCGTACCCTTGGAGTTATTGATCCCGACGCCGTCCGGCAAGCGGGCTGCGCAAAAACCATGGCCGCCCCGGGCGCTACCTGACGATTTAGGCCCTTCGCGTTACTTCGGCTTGAACGCCAGCAGCACATTGCCCGGCGCCTGTCCGAACATTCCGTAGCCGGATCCCGACAACAGCAACCCGTTCACCGCCACGATGGACGCCGCATCGATGGATCCGCCCTTTCCTGGTACGCCGTTCAGGGTGGCGTAGTCGCGAAGCGTGTCAAAGGTCCAGATCTCGCGGCCGGTCTTCAGGTCCAGCGCGAACAACCGGCCATCCAGACTGCCCTGTATAATCGCGCCGTCGACGATTGTGGGCGCGCCGGAGAACCCATAGTTCCGATCGCAGCGCGGCGCCTTCTTATCCCGGCCGTTGGCGCAGTCCGGCATGACCGTATAGTGCCATTTGATTGCGCCGGTACGGGCGTCGACGGCGTACATGCCGCGCTGAAGGCCGGGATCAATGGGCTCACCGCCCGGCAACGGCCGACCGATCTGGGCGACCGGCACAAACACCGTGTCGTCCTTGTAGGCGATGCCCCAGTGAATCCCGCCGTTGGGCGCGCCGGTGCCGATATCGCGACGCCAGATCACCTTGCCGGTGTCCGGATGCATGGCCCAGACCGTGCCGGATTTCTGGCCGGCGAAGACCATCTCGCGACCGTCCTTCAGCTTGCCCCGGATCAGCGAGGCGCCGAAATCCACGTCTCGATAGACTGTGTCGCTGACACAGTTGAACTGGTTGGGGCGCGGCTTTGGACCGCAGCCGGCATTGAAGATGTCGTTGGCGGTGGCCTGGTGGCTCCACACCTCCTTGCCGTCCGACAGGCGGATGGCGATCAGGGCATTGGTGTTGTGGTGTGCAGGCGGCGAATTGGCCTCGCCGGTTCCGAAGAACACCAGCCCGCGCGCCTCGTCCACCACCGGCGAGTTCCAGATCGGCGCGCCGGACGGACCGTACAGCATCTTGCCATCACCGCGATCCCGGATCGGCTGGGCGTCCGGCATGGTGTCATAGCGCCACTGCTGGTCGCCGGTCTTCGGGTCCAGCGAAAGGACGAAGCCGTGGTTGGTGCAGCAGGTCACGGCGTTGTCGGCCGCCTGCATGATCTCGAACTGGCTGACCGGCACGATGATCCGGTCTTTCAGGACGCGCGGCGTGCCGGTGGTCAGGGAGTAGGAATAGGCTGCGACATTCTTCGTCCAGATCGCCTTGCCGGTGGCCGCGTCCACAACATGAACTGTGGAATCCAGCCCCGAGAAGGCGAGAACTGATCGCCCATCAGCAATCACGCCAAAGCCCGGGCTGGAGCGAAGCGGCGCGCCGCCGGGCGAATTGTAGATCCATTTGATGCAGGGCTTCGTCCGGTCGCTTACGTCAAAGGCGTACATGGCCGACGCTTCGGCCACCGGCAGGAACAGGGTGTTCCCCACGACCGCCGGCTGGGCCCGGATCATGGTGGCGTCAGGAAAGGCGATCGCCCAGGCTAGGTCCAGCTTTGACAACTGCGCGGTGGTCAGACCCGCCTGCCGGGCGGTCAGCGTGCGCGTGTTGCGCGCATCAAAGCCGAAGGTGGAGATGCTGGGCGTCGGCTTCAGATCAACGGGTATGCGCGAAGCCCCGCACATCATGGGCTTGCTCCATGCGTCCAGAGTCGCGGTGGAACGACCCGTGAGATAGTTGATCAGGTTTCCACGATCCGCCTCGGACAGGGCGGCGGCCTGCGCCTGCATCTTGCCCTTGGTCAGGGCGAAGCTGAGCACCTGATAGCTCATGGACCCGAGCGTCGACTTTGCCGGCGAGCGCGTCTGTTCGGGATTGTCGTGGCAAGCCGCGCAGTTGGCGCGATAGACCGCCTGGCCGGGATGCGGCAACTGCCGGGCCGTGTCGTCCTGCGCCGCCGCAGATCCGACCCAGGTCAGAGCCACGGCGAACGCTGCCGCCAGGCTTCCCAGAACTCTCATTTGCTTCCCCCGATTCAGACCGAAGACTTCACCGGTCCCCATTCGTTTTCGAAGATACGGCATCCTGCGCCCGCGTCCACCTTGGGACGCTTGACCGCAGGCCGGGCGCCATCGCAAATGGCCCTCAACGTCAAACAAGTGTTCGGGAGAGATGCTGTGAGCCAGGTACTGGAAGCCCCCATGGTCGGCGCAGGCGGGCTGTTCGACCTGACCGGCAAGGTCGCTGTGATCACCGGGTCCTCCCGCGGCATCGGCCGCGCCATCGCCGAGCGCATGGCCGAACAAGGCGCCAAGGTGGTGATCTCGTCGCGCAAGCCCGGCCCCTGCGATGAGGTCGCCGCCGGCATCAATGCCAAGAGCCCTGGCCACGCCATCGCCGTGCCGGCCAACATCTCCTCGAAGGAAGACCTTCAGCGGTTGATGGACGAGACCCGCAAGGCCTTCGGCAAGATCGACATCCTGGTCTGCAACGCCGCCTCCAACCCCTATTACGGCAGCCAGCTGGAAATCAGCGACGAAGCCTTCAGCAAGATTCTCAGCAACAACATCATCGCCAACAACTGGATGATCCAGATGGTGGCGCCCGAGATGAAAGCCCGGATGGACGGCGCCATCATCGTGATCTCGTCCATCGGCGGCCTGCGTGGCACCGAGGTGATCGGCGCCTACGCCATCTCGAAGGCTGCCGACATGCAACTGGCCCGCAACCTCGCCAAGGAGCTGGGACCCTACAACATCCGCATCAACTGCGTGGCTCCCGGTCTGGTGAAGACCGACTTCGCCAAGGCGCTGTGGGACACGCCGGCCGGCGAGGAGCGCGCCAGTTCGGGCACGCCGCTGCGCCGTCTGGGCGAACCGGACGATCTGGCTGGCGCGGCGCTTTACCTGGCTTCACGCGCCGGGGCGTGGACGACAGGGCAGACCATCGTGGTGGATGGCGGCTCGACCTGCTGACCACCGACCTTACCTCCCCCGCATAGCGGCGGGTGGTAAGGTGCCAGGCCGCCCCACGCGGATTACGCCGGATCAAGCTCGGTCGTGACGCGACCGTCCGCCTCGATCCGTCCGACGAAAACGTCCTGGGCAGGCCGGAACACCTCCACGACCCATCCGTCCGGCCTGGAACGCGCCGTGTCGGCCAGGGCGGCCTGATCCGTAGCGAAGATCGCCGAGCCGACCATGAGCGGTTCCGGCACGCTGTCGGTCCTGTAGATGCGGTATTCAGGCATCAGGCCGTGGCCGCGCGGGAAAGGTCTCGCGCCCGCGCCAGCCGACGGACGCCCTCGTCAAGCGTGTCGTCCGCCTTGGAGAAACACAGCCGCACGATGCTCGTCACCGGCTCCGTCTCATAGAAGGCCGAGACCGGGATCGCGGCGACGCCGGCCTCCTTGACCGCGCGCAGGCAGAAATCGCGGTCGCCCTCTTCGATTCCCGAGGTCGTCAGATCCAGGCAGAGGAAATAGGTGCCGTCAGCGGGCAGCACCGAAAATCCCTCACGCCGCAGCCCCTCGGCCATCCGGTCGCGGGATCGTTCCAGGCCCGCCGGCATCTCTCGAAACCAGTCGTGGGCGTTCTCCAGCCCCCAGGCCACGGCGGTCTGCAGGTTGGGCGGCGTGGTGAAGGTCAGGAACTGATGGGCGCGGGTCAGGGCGTGGGTCAGAGCCGGCGCGGCGCAGAGGTAGCCCACCTTCCAGCCGGTCAGGCCGAACATCTTGCCCGCCGAGCCGATTTTCACCGTCCGCTCGCGCATGCCGGGATAGCTCATCAGGGGACGATGGCGAGCGCCCGAAAACACGACCTTCTCCCAGACCTCGTCGCAGACCACGACGGCATCGTGGGCCACGCAGAACTCGGCCAGCAACGCCAGGTCCTCATCGGGCAGGACGACGCCGGTGGGGTTCATGGGATTGTTGAGCACCACCAGCCGGGTGCGCGGGCTGAAGGCGGCCTCCAGCATCGCCCGATCGAACCGCCAGTGGGGCGGCTGCAGGGTCACCAGCTTTGGCACGCCGCCGGCGCGCCGGATCACCGGCAGGTAGCTGTCGTAGAACGGCTGGAAGACGATCACCTCGTCCCCCGGCTCGATCAGGCCCAGGAAGCTCACCGCCAGGGCTTCGGTGGCGCCGGAGGTGATGGTGACTTCGCCGACCCAGTCGAGATCCAGCCGCTGCGTAGCGTTATAGTGCGCCGCCACCGCCTGGCGCAGTTCCGGCAGGCCCGTCATCGGCGGATACTGGTTATGGCCGTTGAGCACCGCGTCAGCGGCCTTGGCGCGCACAGCTTCCGGGCCGGGATCGTCCGGGAACCCCTGGCCCAGGTTGATGGCGCCCAGCTGGGCGGCCAGCCCCGACATCTCGGCGAAGACCGTGGTGGGCAGGGCGGCGTAAATCGAATTGACCATGGCGGCGACTTTGGCTTTGGACTGGGCCGTTGACTACCCTTGGGGACGCGCCATGGACATCGTCGAATTCGAGCCGGCCCATGCGGAGGCGTTCCGGACGCTGAACGAGGCATGGATCGAAACGTATTTCGCGCTCGAGGCGAAGGATCGCGAGGTCCTGGGTCAACCCCAGCTGAACATCATCGACAAAGGCGGTCGGATATTCATGGCGATGCTGGATGGCGCACCGGTCGGCTGCGTGGCGCTGATGAAGATGGCAGACGGCGGGTTCGAGGTCGCCAAGATGACGGTCGCCGAGACCCTGCGGGGCTCGGGACTGGGTCGTCGTCTGATGCAGCGCTGTATCGACGCCGGCGCCGAAGCGGGCGCGACCCGGCTCTACCTTGAAACCAGCTCGCACCTTGCCCCGGCGCTGGCGCTCTACCGCGCCATGGGTTTTCGAGACCTACCGCCGACAGAGACACCCTACGTTCGGGCCGACGTCTTCATGGAAAGGCCCTACTGACTACAGACTGGCCTGCACGCTGTAGAGCCCGGCATAGACCCCGCCAGCAGCGATCAGATCGTCGTGGCGGCCCTGTTCCGCGATCCCCTGATCGGTCAGCATCGTAATCCTACCCCCAAAGCAAAACGGGGCAGCTGAACTCAGCTATGGGTGGTCAGCACCACGCCCACCAGCACAGCGGTCCAGTGAGTCGCCGCGGCAGCCACGACATGGCCGTGCCAGATGGCGCGGGCAAACTTCAGTTGCTTGTTCACATAAAAGATCACGCCCGTGGAATAGAGCAGGCCGCCGGCCACCAGCAGCAGCAGGGCGTACCAGGCAAGGGCATCGATCATCGGCTTGAGCGCCACCACCACCAGCCAGCCCAGCGCCACATAAACCGCCACCCACAGCTTGCGACCGATGTGCGGCAGGAACAACTTTCCCAGCGCACCCAGCCCGGCGATCGACCAGACAGCGATGGTCATGCCCCAAGCCCACCGCCCGGTCAGAGCCTGGGTGGTGAAGGGCGTGTATGAAGCCGCGATCATCAGGAAGATGCCCGCGTGGTCCAGCCGCCGCAGGGTGGGTCGATACTGTGGCTTTGCGAAATTGTAGGCCGTCGAGAAGGCCAGCATGGCGACCACGCCGGCGGCATAGATGGATACGCCCACCACCTGGCTGATCGACCCGTCGCGGACTGCCAGCACCAGCAGCACGATCCCGCCCACCAGCGCCAGTGTCAGCCCCACGATGTGCACCACCAGGTCGGCGCATTTGGCCGCTGGCGTGGGATAGTGGCGCGGCGGCTTAGCGGGGGGCGTCATAGAGGTCATGACCGTCTCATACGCCGAACAGATGTCATTCCCAAGGCTGTGCCCACACCAGCAGATGGTCCCGTCACCCCGCAGCAACGCGTCCCAATACCGTCTTCACCGCTGCGCGTTCGCCCATTCGCGCGAAGTGGTCGGCCACCTTCGGGAACTGCGCCATGTCGATCCCGTCGCGCGGCAGCCAGCTTGAGATCACGTAGAGGTAGGGGTCGCAGATCGTGTAGCGCTGGCCCATCACCCAGGGGCCGCGCACGTATTCCGCCTCGATCAGGCCCATCGCCTCGGCGAACACCTTCGGCGCCTTTTCGCGCATATCGGCCAGGGCGGCGGGGGTGTCGGCCCAGCGATAGCCACGGTGACGGTGCGCGGCAGCGGGATGGACCCAGGAGCATAGATAGCTGTTGAACGCCTGCACCTGGGCCATGGCGAAGGCGTCTTCCAGCGGTGCGAGGCCTGCGCCAGGGAACGCCTGGGCCACATAGCCGAGGATCGCAGGCGCTTCGGTGATCACACCTTGATCGCAGACCAGGGCGGGCACGCGGGACTTGGGGTTGATCGCCAGGTAGTCCGGCTGGCGCTGGGCGTTGTCGGCAAAGTTCATCCGGACGACCTCGCAGGCCGCACCGGCCTCCTCAAGCGCGATCTCACAGGCCAGACCGATGGTTCCGGTGGCGGTGAACAGTTTCAGCATGGCTTTCCTCGTCTCTCGCGATATCGATAGCCGCGAACGGGGGCGGCGAACAACCGATGACGCAGACTGCGGGGCTGCCCGCCAACCGACTCCGCTCGATCCTGGCCGGATCGGCGGGCAATCTGGTCGAGAGCTTCGACTGGTTCGTCTATGCGGCGTTCGGCCTCTATTTTTCCAAGGTCTTCTTCCCGGAAGGCGACCGGACCGCGCAACTGCTGAGCACGGCGGCGGTGTTCGGCGTGGGGTTCATGGCGCGGCCACTGGGCGCCTGGCTGATGGGGCTCTACGGCGACCGGGTCGGTCGCAAAACGGCGATGGTGCTGGCGGTCAGCCTGATGTGTGCGGGTTCGCTGCTCATTGCGGTCTGTCCGGGTGAGGCCGAAATCGGCGTGGCCGCCCCGGCGATCCTGGTGTTCGCCCGGATCCTGCAGGGGATCAGCATGGGCGGCGAATATGGCGTCAGCGCCACCTATCTGTCGGAGATGGCCAGCCGGAAGAATCGCGGCTTCTGGTCGGGCGTCTTCTATTCGACCCTGATCGCCGGCCAACTGATGGCCATGGGCGTGCTGCTGGTGCTGACGGCTGTGCTGACGCCGGAGGAGATGCAGGCCTGGGGCTGGCGGGTTCCGTTCTTCATGGGCGGCGGTCTGGCGGTGGCGGTGTTCTGGCTCAGGCGCGGGATGGACGAGACGCCGTCGTTTCACGCCCGTACAGGCCCCAGAGCCACGACGATAGGCCTGATCCGCAGTCACCCGCGAGAGGCGCTGACGGTGATCGGCCTTACCGCCGGGGGCACGCTGGCCTATTACACCTACACCACCTACATCCAGAAATTCCTCGTCAACACCTCGGGCTTCACCAAGGACCAGGCGAACCTGATCGTCGCCGCCGGGCTGGCGATCTTCATGCTGATCAATCCGTTGATGGGCGCCCTGTCCGACCGGGTGGGACGGCGCGCCATTCTGATGACTTTCGGCGTGCTCGGCGCAGCGCTGACCTGGCCGATGCTTTCGACGCTTGCAGCCACGCGTGACCCCTGGCTGGCGTTTGGCCTGGTCACCTCAGCCCTGGTGGTGCTCTCGGCCTATTCCTCGGTGAACGCGGTGGTGAAGGCGGAACTGTTTCCCACCGAGGTCAGGGCGCTCGGCGTGGCCTTGCCCTACTCCCTGGCCAACGCCGTGTTTGGCGGGACGGCGGAGTACGTGGCGCTGGCATTCAAACAGGCCGGCGCCGAGACCTGGTTCTTCACCTACGTCACTGTGGTGATCGCGGCGTCACTGGCCGTGTATGTGCTGATGCCCGACACGCGCAAGGCGAGCCGGATCATGGAAGACTGACCCCAATGCGCCCCTACTCTTCCTTGACGCGCTTCTTGCGGAACGAGGGGTTCAGGACCCGCTTGCGCAGGCGAATGGACTTGGGCGTCACCTCGACCAGCTCGTCTTCCTCGATATAGGCGATGGCCTGCTCAAGCGTCGGGCGGCGCGGCGGGGTAAGGCGCACGGCCTCGTCCTTGCCGGACGCGCGGACGTTGGTGAGCTGCTTGGCCTTCATCGGATTGACGTCGAGGTCATCCGATCGCGAGTTCTCGCCGATGATCATGCCCTGATAGGTCTTCTCGCCCGCTCCGACGAACATGAAGCCGCGGTCTTCCAGGTTCCAGAGCGCGAAGGCCGCCGTCTCACCATCGCCGTTGGAGACCAGCACGCCCTTGCGGCCAGCGTCGATGGCGCCCTTGTAGGGCTCGTAGTGGCTGAACACGCGGTTCAGCACGCCCGAGCCGCGGGTGTCCGTGAGGAACTCGCCCTGGTAGCCGATCAGCGAGCGCGACGGGCTCATCAGGCTGATGCGGGTCTTGCCCGCGCCGGAAGGGCCCATGTCCTTCAGCTCGGCCTTCCGGGCCGACAGCTTCTCGATGACGATGCCGGAGAACTCATCGTCGACGTCGATCATGACATCCTCGATCGGCTCCAGCCGCTCGCCGGTCTCGGGATCGTTCTGGAACACCACCCGCGGGCGGCTGATGGACAGTTCGAAGCCTTCGCGGCGCATGCTCTCGATCAGCACGCCCAGCTGCAGTTCGCCGCGGCCGGCGACTTCATAGGCGTCCTTGTCCGGCGTCTCGGTAACGCGGATGGCGACGTTGGATTCGGCCTCTTTCAGCAGACGCGCAGCGATCACGCGGCTCTGGACCTTGTCGCCTTCGCGGCCCGCCAGGGGGCTGTCGTTGACGGAGACGGTCATGGAGATGGTCGGCGGGTCGATGGGCTGGGCAGGCAGAGCCTCGGTGACTTCCATCGCACAGAGGGTGTCGGCCACTGTTGCCTTGGAGAGGCCCGCAATCGCGACGATATCGCCAGCCTCTGCGTCGTCGATGGGCTGGCGTTTCAGGCCTCGGAAGGCCAGAACCTTGGTAATCCGACCGCGCTCGATTTCCTTGCCATCCAGCGACAGCGCATGGATGGCCATGCCCGGGGTCGCCTTGCCGGACTGGATCCGACCAGTGAGCAGGCGGCCCAGGAACGGGTCGTTCTCGATCAGAACCGAGAGGATCTGGAACGGCTTGTCCTTGTTCTCGACAACCTTCGGCTCCGGCACGTGGCGCACGATCAGGTCGAATAGCGGAGCCAGATTGTCGTTGGGCTGGGCCATGTCCATGGTCGCCCAACCGTTCTTGCCCGAGGCATAGATGTGCGGGAAGTCGAGCTGCTCGTCAGTGGCACCCATGGCCGCGAACAGGTCGAAGGCGTCATTCAGGATCCGGTCGGGATCGGCGTGCGGCCGGTCGACCTTGTTCAGGCACAGGATCGGCTTCAGGCCCATCTTCAGCGCCTTGCCCAGCACGAACTTGGTCTGGGGCATGACGCCTTCCTCAGCGTCCACCAGGATGACGCAACCATCCACCATGCCGAGGATGCGCTCCACCTCGCCGCCGAAGTCGGCGTGGCCGGGGGTGTCGATGATGTTGATCCGGGTCTCTCCGGCCTCGCCGTGCCAGAGCACGCTGGTACACTTGGCCAGGATGGTGATCCCGCGCTCGCGCTCCTGGTCGTTGGAATCCATGGCGCGTTCGACCGTCGCCTCATTGGCTCGGAAGACGCCTGACTGGGCCAGGAGCTGGTCCACCAGCGTGGTCTTGCCGTGGTCGACGTGGGCGATGATGGCGATATTTCGGAGGGACATGGTTCGGCAGTCTCGTTCGGAAGGGCGCGCTTGTAGGGGAAGGTGACAGCAATCACCACCCCGTTGTGCGGCGCACATAAGGGCGTGGCGACGTGGCGCGAGCCCATACACTGTTTTCACGCTAGATTTGCGACTTTTCGTCAGGCCGCCACCAAACAGGGCTTTGACGGCTCTGGATTGTGCGCCGCACACACGCTCAACGCAGGTATCGGTACGACTCGTGGAAGCAGGCGGTCGTCTGCTCCCTTCTAGGTTCGAAGCCCGGACCAGTCCGCCGCTGCGAGCGCCCGCGTCAGCCCCTCCACATGGCCCTTCAGCCGGGCAAAGGCCGACGTAGGCTCCAGCGTCGCCTCGTCCAGATACAAGGCCCTGTTGATCTCGATCTGCAGGGCGTGAACGCCCCGGTGCGGCTTGCCGTAGTGTTCGGTTGTGTAGCCGCCGGCGTAGGGAGTGTTGCGCGTCACGCGGTAACCCATATCCGCCAGCCCCCGCTCTACGTGGGTGGGCAGGACGCCGGCGCAGGCGGCGCCGAAACGGTCACCCAGCACCATATCGCTGGGCCGGTCTCTCGCGCCTGACCGCGCGGCGGCCGACGGCATGGAGTGCCAGTCCACCAGTATAGCGAATCCGTGGGCGGCCCGGGCCTCGGCGATCAGCATCGCCAGCGCCTGATGATAGGGGCGGTGCGCGCCGGCGATCCGGGTCTCGGCCTCGGCATACATCAATTTGCGGTGGTAGATCTCCTGACCCTCGGAAACCACCCGGGCGATGGTGCCCAGCCCCGCAGCTACCCGCGCCGTGCGGCCGCGCGCAAACTCTGGCACTTCATCGGCGAACATCGAGGCGTCCAGCTCGAACGGCTCCCGATTCAGATCCACATAAGCCCGGGCGAAATTGGCGGTGATCAGCGCGACCCCATGAGCAGGCGCCTCCGCGATCAGGTCATCGACAAACGCGTCTTCGGATCGGCGGATGCTGACTGCATCCAGCACCGCCGCCGACATCAGATCATCTGGATAATGACGTCCCGAATGCGGTGACGCGAACACCAGCGGCGTGGGCGGGGCCCCGCTTCCGGCGCGACGCACCACGAAGGCCGCCGCATCGTGGGGCGAATCGGCGGCAGGCAGGGGCTCCAGGACGGTCATCAGGGCCATAGAAGGGCGCCCGCCCTCCAGCGTCAAACGACCCTTCATCGCGCCTTTACCCTTCTTGCGCTATTATGGAGGTTCAACCACGCAGCGGCCCATGTCACGCATCCTCCTCGCCGAAGACGACGATTCCCTCCGCGGCTTCCTGGCCCGTGCTCTTGAGCGCGCCGGCCACGAGGTGATCGCCTGCGCCGACGGGGAAGCTGCGGTGACGTTTCTGGATGAGCCCTGGGACCTGTTGCTGACCGATATCGTGATGCCCGGTCTGGACGGGATCGAGGTCGCCCGTCAGGCGGCCGCCAAACACCCGGGCCTCCGGATCATGTTCATCACCGGATTCGCTGCTGTGGCGCTGGCCGCCGGTGACAAGGCCCCTGCCGGCGCCAAGGTCCTGAGTAAACCGATCCATCTGCGCGAGATCGTCACCGAGGTCGAACGGATGATCGCCGCCTGAAACCTGGGTTGCTAAGGTAGATACCCGTCTATATATCCCCGCTTCCCGAAGGATGGATGCGTAGCTCAGCGGGAGAGCACCTCGTTGACATCGAGGGGGTCACTGGTTCGATCCCAGTCGCGTCCACCATTCTTTTCTGATCGCGGGAAAACAGATCGGGTGCGCCTTCGCGTCGTCGCGAACTATGCGCCGTCGGGTACCAGTTCGCGATAGGCGCGCCAACTGGCCAGGCCCAGCCAGGGGAAGACCAGGGTCAGGCCCAGAAATCCGGTGGCTGCAGTTGACAGGGTCATTGCGGCCAGGATCCCCGCCCACACGACCATCGGCCAGAAGTTCGTGATCACGGTGCGCACGCTTGTGACTACCGCCAGAAAAACGTCATTGCGGCGATCCAGCAGCATGGGGGCCGTCACCACCACGAGGCTGTAGGCGAAGAAGGCGATGGCCCCGCCGATCACCGATCCCGCCAACACCATGCGTCGCCCCTCGAACGTACCGGTGGCGAAGGCGATCAGGTCGGGCAGATTGCGGTGGATCTGGCTGGTCGAGAGCCCATAGACGATCTGGGCGATGCCGCCCCAGGTCAGAAAGATCAGCAGCAACGCGAGACCCAGGTAGGCGACATCCTGGCGCAACGCCGCACCGACCAGGAGCATTCCGGGCAACTTCGGTCTCTCGCCCAGTTCCAGCCGGCGCCCGGCCTCATAGAGACCCATTGCAAGGATAGGCGCCACGAACACAAATCCGCAGGTCAGGGCGAAGATCCAGTGTGACGCGCCATGAACATAGACCCATGCCGTCAGCCCGAGGCTGAACAGCGACAGCGCCAGGCCGTAGGTCAGGCAGGGCAGTGGCGCGCGCCACAGATCAGCCCAGCCGCCGACTAGCCAGCGAAGCGGGGCATCCACGCCGACAACGGCAATCCCGGGCAGGGACATCGGGGTCGGGGTGGATGGTTCCATGGTTCTCCTCCGGCACGCGCTGGCGTGTGGGGGGCTTCCGGCGCCCACCCCGGCGAATAGGACGACCTGGAACCAAAGTCCGCTTTGATATTTTTCAGGGCGGAGGGCTTACCCGTCAGCTCGGCTCATAACGACCGGGCTGCGCCAGATCACTGAACTTGGTCAGGTTTTCATCGAAGTGCAGCTTGACCGTGCCGATGGGGCCGTGACGCTGCTTGGCGATGATCAGTTCCGAGAGGTTGCGGATCTGGTCCATTTCGTCCTGCCAGGCCAGGTGCTCGGGGGTGTTTTCCCGGGGTTCCAGGCGGGCTTTGTAGTAGGCCTCCCGGTAGACGAACATCACGACGTCGGCGTCCTGCTCGATGGATCCGGATTCACGCAGGTCCGACAGCTGGGGACGCTTGTCCTCGCGGCTCTCGACCTGGCGTGAGAGCTGGGCGCAGGCCAGGACCGGCACCTGCAGCTCCTTGGCCAGGGACTTCATCTGCTGGGTAATCTCGCTGACTTCCTGCACCCGGTTTTCATTGCGCTTGGAGGCCGAACCGGTGACCAGCTGGAGATAGTCCACAACGATCAGGTCGAGGCCGGAGGTGCGCTTCAACCGCCGCGCCCGCGCCGCAAGCTGGGAGATCGATATCCCGCCGGTGTCGTCGATGTAGAGCGGCGCCCCCTCGATATCGAGCGCTGCCTCGCGGATGCGCCCGTATTCCGACGGATTGATCTCGCCCTTTCGCATCAGGTTGGACGGTATGCCCGAGACCTCGGCCAACAGGCGCATGGCCAGCTGATCAGCCGACATTTCCAACTGGAAGAAGGCGACGACCCCGCCACTGATGGTCTTTTTCGAGCCATCGGGCCGCGGCTCCCAGGCGTACTTACGCGCGACATCGAAGGCGATATTGAGCGCCAGCGACGACTTTCCCATGGAAGGCCGCCCCGCCAGGATCAGGAGATCCGAGGAGTGCAGGCCGCCCAGCATCCTGTCCAGATCGTGCAGGCCGGTGGAAACCCCCGCCAGACCGCCGTCGCGCGAGAACGCCTCGGCGGTGTTTTCAAGCGCGCGGGCCAAGGCGTTTGGAAAGGTTGTGAACCCGGTGGACGAGGCGCCGCTCTCGGCCAGGCTGAACAACTGTTGCTCGACCACCTCGATCTGGTCCTTGGCCGACATCTCGGTGTCTGACACGGCGGCCAGGGACATCTCACCAGACAGGCGAATGAGTTCGCGGCGCAGCGCCAGATCGTGGATGACCCGGGCATAGTCCGCGGCATTGGCCGCCGGCGGGGCCTTGTCCACGAGGTCGGCGAGATAGCGCACGCCGCCCAGTTCCTCGAAGGCGACGTCACCCTGGAATCGCTGGGCGATGGTCAGCGGGTCGGCCAGCTGCCCGGCGCGGATATGGTCCTCAATGGCGCCGAACAGTCGCGCGTGAACGGGCTCATGCAGGTGATCAGGCGAAAGTGGCACACTGATCCGTTCGTGGGCCGCGTTATCATAGAGCAGGATGCCCAGCAGGGCCTGTTCAACCTCAAGGTCCGCAGGAATGCGCGACACGGGCTGGCCGACGGGCGGGAACGAAATGAGCGTCATAAAACTGTTCTAGCGAAGGGCGTACGCCGCGCCATGTGGCCATTTGGTTGCGGCCAAAGACTTCTGTTGGCCGCTTGTGGATAAGGTTCACCCGTCAGAAGAGACCTGCCACCGCTTTGGCTCAGCCAACCTCACCCTGGGCCAGGGACAATTCCAGGCCTACGGTGCCGACACCGGCGACATTGGCCGCCAGCACGATCGGCAGGATCGTGGCCCGCCCCTGATCCTGTCTGACCGCCGAGTTGCGAATGTCATCGGGCCCATAACCCGACTGGCCGCGGAGCGTCAGACCCAGAAAGGTCACGCAGAAGACATCTCAGCCGACGATCAGAGGGGAAATCAGTCGCTGATCCGGCGTCAGGTCTGGCCTCTCGAGCATGATCCATCGGAGATCATGGGCGGGTCCTGCATCACTCACGATCAGCCTGACGAGATCGAAGTAACCCGCAGTCCCGGGCGGCCACGATGTGCAAAACATCGGCGCCCATCTCGGCAGCGCAACCGGAAAGAGCTGACGCTTTCAAGGCCTTGGACATTTTCGGCGTTTCCGTCGAAAATGCAACCCGCTGGCGATGAGTGAGGCAGAAGCTTCCGCGCAGCCGTCCGGAGGACGCAATCGCTTACGCAGTAAAGTGTTGCAAAGCCGCATCAACGTCAAAAGTTCGCGGTTTCGCCGCGTAATAAGGCTGGAACATTTCACATCCGCGACATAATTGCGCAGGTTCCAGGTTCGGCCCGCTCCAGAGGCCGCCAGGGGAGGACAAATATGACCCGAAGCAGATTCTTCTGCAGCGCTTCTGTGCTTGCCGCCGCGATGACGCTTGCAGCGTCCGGCCAGGCCATGGCCCAGAACAGCGGCCAGGCCGCGACCGAAGTCGACGAAGTCGTCGTCACCGGCTCGTTCATCCGGGGCACCCCCGAAGACGCCGCCCTTCCGGTCGATGTGATCGGCCAGGAGGAGCTGCAGCGTCGCGGCTCGCCCAGCACCCTTGATCTCATCAAGAGCCTGCCGATCAGCGGCCCGGTTCTGGGTGACTCCAACCAGTTCTCGACTGCGGCCCAGGGCCAGGTCGGCGCCGGCACCATCAACCTGCGCGGTCTCGGAAGCCTCCGGACGCTGGTTCTGGTCAACGGCCGCCGCGTCACGGCATCGGCAGGCGCCGGCAGCGGCGGCGTCGATACAAACCTGTTGCCCGTCTCGGCTGTTGGTCGGGTCGAAGTGCTGAAGGACGGCGCGGCCGCCACCTACGGCTCCGACGCCATCGCCGGCGTGGTGAACTTCATCACCCGCACCAATTTCGACGGCCTGGAAGTCAGCGGCGACTATCGCCTCGTTGACGGCTCCAACGGCGACTACACGGCCAACGCCGTCTACGGAAAGAATTTCGACAACGCCAATATCCTGGTCTCGGCCGGATATCAGCGCCGGTCGGAACTCAAGACGACGGATCGCGACTGGTCCTATCTCCCCTACACCCAGAACCCCTCCGGCTATTCGGTGCTGGGCCAGCCCGGCACCTTCCTGCCGCTGGGCGCCACAGGCGCGCCGATCGCCGGCCCGACCCGCGACGCCAACTGCGGCGCCGTTGGTGGGTTCTCCGGCTTCTCGGGCACGACACCGGCCTGCTTCTTCACCTTCATTCCCTTCGACAACCTGATCGAACGCGAAGACCGCTATCACGTCTTCGGCCAGGCCAATGTTGATCTGAACGAAACCACCAAGCTGCACGTCGAGGCCTACTGGGCCAAGACTGACATCCCGCAGATCCGCTTCTCGCCGGGCTTCCCGCCGATCCAGGGCCCGAACGGCCCCGGCAGCGTGGGCGTGTTCTCGACGCCGATCAGCAACCCGGGTGCGGTGACGGCACTGCAGCAGGCCGGCTTTACACCGGCCCAGATCGCGGCGACCAGCCGCGTTTCAATGACCCTGTTCCGCCCGCTGGGTTCCGGCGGCAATCCGATCTTCGACAACGGCGGCCAGAAGGGTTACCGCAACTACGACATCTTCCGGGTCGCCAGCTCTCTGACCGGCGATCTTCCGTTCGCCGGCATCGGCTATGATGTGGGCGTCACCTACTCCAGGACCCAGAATCGTCAGTACACGCCCGACATCTTCATCGACAAGCTGCAGCGGGCGCTGAATGGGTTCGGCGGAACCAACTGCACCGGCACCACGCCGGGTGCCAACGGCTGCCAGTACTTCAACCCGTTCTCCAACGGCTATTCGGGTAACCCGGCTCTGGGCCTCACAAACCCGGGCTTCGTCTCCGCAAACGCCAACAGCGCGGCGCTTGTTGACTCCCTCTTCGAACGCGGCGCTGAGACCCGTCAGATTCAGGATCTCTTCGTTGTTGATCTGGTGTTCAACGGCGAGCTTCCGATCGAGCTTCCGGGCGGCGCCATCGGCTGGGCGGCGGGCGGCCAGTACCGTACAACGGACTTCCAGTCCTCACTCCGCAGCCCCTTCCAGGACGTTCGCGTCACGCCGTGCCCCGTCCCGGGCGCGACGAACTGCTCGCTGCCGACCGGCCCCTACATCTTCCTGGGGCAGGGCACGCCGACGCAGCTTGAAGACTCGGTTTATGCGTTCTTCGCCGAGACCAACCTGCCGATCACCGACACGATCAACGCTCAGGCGGCCATCCGTTACGAGGACTACGGCGGCCTCACCGGCTCCACGGTGAACCCCAAGGTCGCGGTTAAGTGGCAGGTCGTGGAAAGCTTCGCTCTGCGCGGCTCGGTCGGCACCACCTTCCGTGGTCCGACCCCGGCCAATCGTTCGACGGCTGGCGTGACCGGTCTCTCCGGCATCCAGGCGGCGGGTAACAACTTCAAGTCGGTCGACTTTGCTGGCAATCCGAGTGTCGGACCGGAAAAGGCCTTCACCTACAATGTCGGCGCCATCTTCCAGAGCGGCGGCCTTCGGATCATCGCTGACTACTGGCACTTCAACATAGAAGACCAGATCGTCACGGTTCCGGCACAGATCGTCGCCACGGCGGTTGGTGGCGTGGGCAATGGAGCCCAGGCCGTGAACTGCGCCAGCGCGCTCCGCGGCCTGATCACCTTCTCCAACAACAACGCCTGTATCCAGGGCGTCACGGTCGGCAACGACATCCAGCGGGTAAAGTCGGATACCGTCAACGGTCCGCGGATCAAGGTCACCGGCATCGATGGCAGCATCGACTACAAGCTGAACGACGTGCTGGGCGGCGATGTCACGGTGGGCGGTTCGTTCAGCCGACTGGTGAAGTACGACATCGGCGAGTTCCGTCTGGGCGGCGTGTTTGTGTCATCGGCCTACAGCGCGCTGGGTTTTGCGAACTACGACCGTTTCCCGGGAACCGTGTCCAAGCTCCGCGCGGGCTCCTATGCGGAATACTCGCGCGATCAGCACAACCTTCGCCTGGACATGACCTATGTGGGCGGCGCCACCGACAACCGTGGCCCGACCACTATCCAGACCGGATCATCGACCAACTGTAACGTCGCCAACGCCCGGGCCGGGACGGCGATCAACTGCCAGCTGACGACGCTGGGTCTGGAAGTGGAGGAGTTCTACACCTTCGACCTGACCTACCGCCTGCAACTGGCCGGTGACATGACGGTGACCGCCTCGGTGTTCAACATTCTGGACCGTGACCCGTCGGCGGCACGCCTTGAACCCAGCTACGACCCCTTCATCGGCAACCCCTACGGGCGGACCTTCAAGGTGAGCGTCCGCAAGAAGTTCTAGAGCGGGCGAAAATCTGAAACCCTGGACGCCGCCGGCTAACCCCGGCGGCGTTCTTGTTTTTGGCGACTACGTCAATTGTCCGCCCCATTCTCCGGCTTTCGAAATTGCGGTTTGCCAGGTGAGCGAAAATTCACTGGCGCAAACGTAAAAAGCCGGGGATCATTGCTCTAACCGTACAATACGGAACGCCGCACATCAGATGCGGTGGGAGCATAAAGGGGAGGTATCATGACCAAACGCAGCTATTTCTGTGGCGGTTCGTTCCTGGCCGTAGCACTCGCATTGGGCGCCGCCAGTTCGGCATCGGCCCAATCCGCCGCCGCCAACACGCCTACGGACGTGGAAGAAGTCGTCGTCACAGGTTCGTTTATCGCGGGTTCGTCCGAGAAAGCGGCGCAGCCGGTGGACGTGATCGGCGTCACCGAACTGGCCAAGCAGGGCGCGCCCAGCGTGGTCCAGTTGGTCAAGACCCTTACCGCTGCCCAGTCGTCGCTCGGTGAAAGCAACCGCTACAACGGCGGGGCCGGTACCGCGTCGATCAATCTTCGCGGCCTGGGGTCATCGCGCACCCTGGTGCTGATGAACGGCCGACGTCTGGCCGACACCACCGCAGCCGCCTTCCAGGGCGGCGGCCAGGACCTGAACTTCATGCCGACGGCCGCCATCGGGCGGATCGAGATCCTGAAGGACGGCGCCGCCGCCACCTACGGTTCCGACGCCATCGCCGGGGTGGTCAACTTCATGACCCGCAAGGACCTGAACGGCTTTGAGTTCAACGGCAACTACGCCCTGATCCAGGACTCCAGTGGCGATTACGACGCCAGCCTGGCCTATGGACACGTGTTTGACCGCGGCAACGTCCTGTTGACAGCTGGCTACCGCGCGCGGGGTCGGCTGGACGCCCAGGATCGCGACTATGCGGTCCGGCCATTCGAGTCGGTCTTCTACGGCGGCTGGTCAGGCTCGGCCAGCCCGGGCACCTACGGCACCGCCACCGGGGCTACGCTCTTCCGCGACAACGGCTGTAACGAGCTGGGGTCGCAGATCCTGTCGGGCGGGTTGAAGCCGGTCGCCGGCAATGGCGCCGGTCAACCGCTCTGCCGCTACCAGTTCAGCAATTTCAATGACGTGGTGAACAAGGAGCAGCACTACCAACTGTACGGCGAAGTCAACTTCGAGCTGTCGGATGACGTAAAGTTCCACGGTGAAGTGGCCTGGAACCGCAACAATGTGCCCAACCAGCGGATCTCACCGGCCAACCTGACCACCCAGTTCCCGACCGCCAACACCTCCGGGGCGCTTGTCGCGCCAGGCTTCAACAATCAGACCCGCTTCTTCGTTCCAGCCAGCAACCCCGGCCTGATCGCCCTGCGCACCAACTGCGCCGCGCCGCTCTCCGCCGCCCAGTGCGCGGCGATGGCGGCAGGCGTCACCACCAGCCAGACCTCCTGGCGTCTGATCGGGGTTGAAGGCCACCCCACCAACAAGGACGGCGCCGACTACCAGGACATCCAGCAGACTCAGTACCGGGTCTCCGCCGGCCTGAGCGGCAAGTTCAACGGCGGCTTCCTGGACGGCCTGACCTGGGACACCAACCTGATGTTCATGGAGAACCAGGGCATCGTCACCACGAACGACCTGCTGGTGAACCGCATTCAACGCGGCTTCAACGGACTGGGCGGACCCGATTGCAACTTCCGGACCGGCACCCCTGGCGTCGGAAACTGCAAGTACATCAACCCCTTCAGCAACGGCATCCGCACCAGCGCCATCAACGGCGCTGCCAACCCCTACTTCGTGGCCTCTGTGGCCAATGATCCGAAGGCCGTCGAGTGGCTCTACGGGAAGTACACCAACGTCCGCACGAACCAGCTCTTTGTCGCGGACGCGGTGGTCTCGAAGGAAACCGGCATTGCCCTGGGCGGCGGCAACGTCGCCTTCGCCGCCGGCCTGCAGTATCGCTTCGACCGCAACATTGATGACTGGGAAGGCTTGGGTGACGTTAGCGCCACACCATGCGTCGACTCCATCGATGGACAGCAGGGCCAGTGCGCCAACCCGGTGGGTCCGTTCGTGTTCTTCGGAGCCCAAAACGACTACGACGTAGATCGCAAGGTCGCCGCCGCCTTTGCCGAAATCAGGCTGCCTATCCTCGAAAACCTTGAGGTCAGCGCCGCCCTCCGGCAGGAAGAATTCGGCGGCAAAGTAGGCTCCACGACCAACCCGCGGATCTCGGGCCGCTGGCAGGTCATGGACTGGCTGGCCGTGCGTGGATCGTGGGGCACCACCTTCCGCGCCCCGGGTCAGGCAGCCTTGACCCCCGGCAGCACCAAGGGCGTCCGCCAGATCAGCGGGTCCTATCGCGCCGTCGTGACCGAGAACAACCCCAACCTTCAGCCCGAGACCGCCACCACCGGCAACTACGGCGTCCTGTTCAACGTCGGCGGCTTCAGCGCCTCGGTCGATTACTGGACCTTCGATTTCAAGAAGGAACTGATCACCGAGGACGCTGGCCAGTTGGTCGCCGCCATCAACGCGACGAACTGCGCCAAACCAGCCTTTGCGGCGCGGTTCGTGTTCATCGGCGGCGTCTGCAGCGCGCCCAACCTGCTTCAGGGCACGATCAAGATCGTCAACGGTCAGAACACCAAGACTTCCGGCTTTGACCTACGCGCCCAGTACGAGTTCGAAAACTTCTTCGGCATGGACCTCTACGACACCAGGGTCACGGTCGGCGGCGAGGCAACCCTGACCGAGGAGTACAAGCGCGGCGCCACGACCCTGCTTGAAGACACGTCGGTCATCATCGCGCCGGCCCTGAATCGGGCTGGTCTGCATGACCTTTCCGGCGAGTTCTATTCGTTCCCGAAGACCCGGGCCTCGGCGTTCATCAACGTCACCGGTGAAAACTGGAACCTGCGCTACCAGCTGCTCTATCGTGAGGGCACGACCATCGCGGCTCCGGCCTGCGTCGGCGATGCGGGCGCCGGCGCCACGCCGGACTGCCGCTATAACTACACCTCCGGCGTCTATGAAAGCGTCGGCAAGCTGAAGGACTTCTGGCAAAGCGACGTGACCCTGCAGGTCAATCTGCCCTGGGAAACAACGGCTACGGTCAGCGTGCAGAACCTGTTCGACAAGGATCCGCCCTTCGCCCAGAGCTTCTACAACTACGACGTCACCAACGGTAACCCGCTGGGCCGCGTCCTGAAGGTTGGCGTCAGAAAGACCTTCTGATCCGATCTACCGACCTGAGACCCGGGGGGCGCTGGCGACAGCGCCCCCTTTTCTTTGGCTCTCGCAGGCTTACGGACGGGCGCCCTTGGGCAGGGCCTTGATCTCGGCGTCGGTCAGCTTGCGCACGGACTTCACCGGGCAGCGCTGGGATCCGATCCGCGAGGGTGCGATGATCTCGGCGTCCAGGCCGCTGCAGATGTGGGATCCGCCGCGTGAGACCACCGCGATATTGTTCGTCCAGTCGACGTCGAGGCAGCGGCCAAACATCTCCAGCTGATAGACCTCGCTCACGCCGACCCGCAGATTGACGATCCGGTTGTCGTTCGAGGCGAAGTTGTTCACCTGGTCGGTCCAGAAGCACTGGCTGCGTGGCTTGGCGGGCTTGTCCGCCTCAGGTGGTTTTGCAATCCCGGGGCTGGCGGTGAGCGTGCCCACCGCCGCCGCGATCAAGGCGATTTTCCAGATCATGCAGGGTTCCTTCCAGGTCCCGGTCGCGTCCCTCGAGCGTTGATCTTACCCCGAAATGCCGGTCTCAGGAACGCCCTCGACGCGCCGCCCGCCTGGCGAACCGGCCCGGCGTCACGAGGTCGGCGGCCGCGACGCTGATCGGCGACGGGGCGCCCAGGGCCAGAGCGGCCACATGCTCGGCCAGCAGGGGCGCCAATGAGAATCCCCGCGATCCAAATCCTGTCAGGACATAGACCCCGGCCTGATCGGTCTCGCCGGCGATGGGCGTCATGTCGCGGCTGACGGCCCGTACCGACGCGCGCCCCTGAAGGTCAGCCTCCTGGACCGACTCGGCCAACCGGGGCAGGCGCGCCCGCAGGGTGGCCAGGTTTCGGGCGTGGTCTTCGGGCCGCAGATCAGAGCCCGTGTCGTCACGATCATGGGTTGACCCGAACAGGATCCCCGATCGGGTCGCGGTGACATAGCCGCCGAACGCGGCAGCAGACCCAACCGCGCCGTCTGTGGTCCAGCTGGCCTGCCCGCGAACCGCCGACAGCGGCAAGCCAGGCGCGAGGCTATCCGTACCCAACGCCGCAGCCAGGATCACGGCATTTACCCGAACAATCTCCACACCCTGCCCGTCCAGCAATCGCCACCCCTCGCCGTCGGGCTCCAGGGCCGCGACGTTGGCGCGTCGGGGTTCGTCGATCCAGTCAGTGAGGATAGGCGCTGGATCAACGACCATAGCGTCGGGCTGGTCCAACGCCGGGCCGAGGTCCGCCTCGCCCATCCGAGCGCTGGCTTCAGGACCGCCCAGGAGGTTCATGGTCTCCGGCGGAAACAGATCAGAGTGAGAGATACGGCCGTAACGTTCGAG
>NZ_JBILRO010000338.1:0-2604 GCF_044372605.1 Phenylobacterium sp. | reverse complement strand
GTTGGGCTGGTTCATGATGGTGTCGCTGGGTCACATGACGGCCAGAGACATGTTCGCCATCATCCAGGATGGCGTCTATCCCACCCTGACGCCGGCAGGTGACGCCGCGCGGCGGGGCTACGACGCGCCCTTCGAGGGTCTTGGTCGGGCCGGCCACGCCGGACCACGTCGCTTCCCGCTCAGCCTGCCGTTCACAAACCCGGAAGGCGGCAATGCGGCTGCGCAGCAGCGCCACTTCGACGCCCTTCTGACGTGGACCAGGCCGGTTCACTTCATCTGGGGCGGCGCCGACAACATCTTCACCGAGGCCTGGGGCCGCGAGTGGGCCGGCAAATTTCCGCAGGCCACCTTCGACCTCCTGCCCGAGGCCGGTCACTTCCTTCAGGACACCCACGGGGACGCCATAGCCGACCTGTTCTTCGCAAGGATCGCCAGTTGAGCCGCCTGCCGCCATCCACAAATGGCGACTAGTGCGGCGCTGATCTTCCTCGTCCTGTCACTCAGACCAGCGCGGGTCTAGAATCCGGCTCCAGGCTTGGTGCGGATGTTCAGTTGACCCGCCAGCCCGGCTTTGCGGTGATGCTCGATGGCATGCATCTCCGGCGACATGGCCATGGCCCGGAAGGCGGCGAGGGATGGGTACTCGGCAAGGGCCACCATGTCCCATAGCTCCTCAACCTCGCCCAGCAGCAAGCCGGTCACCTCGCCGGAGTAACGCACCTTGCCGCCCAGGGCCTCGACCAGTTTGCGGACCTCCTCGCCATAGCGCGCATAGGCGTCCGCGCCGCTGAGGTCAGGCTCGGAACCGTCGGCATACTCGGCCTTTGGCTTGAACTTCAGCAGATTGACCATCACGAACGGGCCATCCTCCGGACCGCCGAAGAAAGCCATCGCCTGCTGCGGCGGCGGCAGTACCTGGTTTGTCACATTCATGTTCTTGTCCTCAGCTGCGGCGGATCAGGGCGTCGATGATCTCGACGATGTCGTTGGGGCAGTCTTCCTGCAGGAAATGGCCGCCGCTCAGGGTCACGTGCGGCTGGCCCTTCGCGCCGGGGATCCGGGCCTGGATCGGAACATCGCCGCCCTTGCTGACCGGATCATTGTCGCTGAAGGCGGTGACCACCGGCTTGTCGAAATGTTCCAGCACAGTCCAGGCCGCGATATTTTCCGCCACCGAGCCATGCTCCGGAGTCATCGGCACCAGGGTCGGGAACTGCCGGGCGCCCTCCTTGAAGGTCTCGTCGGGGAACGGCGCGTCATAGGCCGCAACCTCCGAGGCCGAGAGATCGCGGGTGGTTCCGCCGTTCACAATCATGCCGATGGGCATGACCGGCACGTTCTGGCTGAACTCCAGCCAGGCTCTGAAGGCGTCAGACATGCCGGTTCCAACCGGCATGCCGGTGTTGGCGATCACCAGACCGGCGAACCGCTCCGGAAACGCCGCCACCAGACGCAACCCGATCAGGCCACCCCAATCCTGGCAGAACAGGCGCAGATCCTTGAGATCCAGGGCGGTCAGCCATTGGCTCATCCAGGCCACGTGACGTTCATAGGTGTAGTCTGTGCGGCTGGCCGGTTTGTCTGATCGCCCGAAGCCGATCAGGTCGGGCGCGATCACCCGATGCCCACGGGCGACAAGTCCAGAAATTATGTGGCGATAAAGGTAAGCCCACGACGGCTCGCCGTGCATCAGCAACACCGGCGCACCGTCGCGCGGGCCTTCGTCCACATAGTGCAGGCGCATCTGCGTGCCGTCAGCGTCCGTCAGGGTGTGGTACTGCGGCGCGAAGGGCCAATCGGCCAACCCCTCGAAGCGGGCGTCGGGCGTTCTGAGAACCTGCATTTGGGAATCCCTCGATCACGGATATAATGACACGGATAATGTCACTATATGGACGGGTCAAGGCTTGAGCGAACCCCTCGACAGCTGGTCTCCAACAGGCGACAGGAGGTCATGAACCCTGCGACGCATCAGGACCCTGCAGACTCCGTCGACGGTCGCCGCCAGCGCGGCCAGGACAACAGGGCGCGGATCGTGGCGGCCATGATGGACATCGTCCGCGAGGGTCAGATTGCACCCAGCGCCGAGCAGGTCGCCGCGCGGGCCGACGTGGGCCTGCGCACCGTTTTCCGCCACTTCCAGGACATGGACAGCCTCTATCGGGAGATGTCTCTGGTCATTCAAACCCAGGTGAGCGCGATCAGTGAGCGTCCATTGCCTGAGACAGGTTGGCCGGAGCGACTTCTCGAACTGGTCCGTCGCCGCGCCATGGCCTTCGAGACCATCGGTCCCTTCCGGCGCGCCGCCGACGCGTTCCGCCACCGCTCCCGGTTTCTGGGCGCCGATGCGGACCGGCTGGCGACCGAACTGCGCGCCAAGCTGGTACAGGTCCTGCCGCAGGAGGTCACCGCCGACCCGCTGAAGGTCGAGACCCTGGATCTCCTGATGAGCTTCGAAGCCTGGTCGCGCCTGCGCCGCGAACAGGGTCTTTCCGTGGAGCAGGCCCAGAGAGTGGTCGAAACCCTGGTGCGGCGCGTTATCGGCCAGACCGAAGCCTAAGCCTCCAGTTCAATGTCCCAGTAAAGGTAGTCCAGCCAGCTCTC
>NZ_JBILRO010000279.1:0-4102 GCF_044372605.1 Phenylobacterium sp. | reverse complement strand
CGGGAAGCGGCGGCCGCGGTTCTGCAGTTCGTGGGCGGTGGGGCGGCGGGGCTTCTGGCGGGGGTGCATCTGCGCCTGCGCCGGCATGCGGCCGCCTTTGGTCAGGTTGCAGCGCGCGCAGGCCGTGACGATGTTCTCCCACGTGGTCCGGCCCCCTCGGGATCGCGGGATAACGTGGTCGAAGGTCAGGTCATCGGTCGACGGGCAGTACTGGCAGGTGAAGCCGTCGCGCAGGAAGAGGTTGAACCGGGTGAACGCCGGGGGCCGATCCTGGGTCACGTACTGCTTGAGAGACACCACGCTCGGCAGCTTCATGGCGAAGGAGGGCGAGTGGATCATCTGGTCATAGGTGGAAACCACATCGACCCGGTCCAGGAACACCGCCTTGATCACATCCTGCCAGGGCCAGAGTGAAAGCGGATAGTAGCTGAGCGGCCGGAAGTCGGCGTTGAGCACCAGACAGGGCCAGCCCGTCGGCGCGTGGCTAACCACCTGCATGGCGGCGCCCGCTGCGGTGGAAAGACCTGATGATGGGGTTGAGCGTGGACCTGAAGACGAACACCCTCTGGAGAAGATCGGACGATTTCAGAAACTATAGGCTCGATTCGGAGACAACTCTACGACGACACGAGCCTGAGATCGGGCCTGTGGCCTCGCCCGGGACGGCGTCCGGACGAGGCTCCAGCCGCGTTGCAAGTTCAGACGCCGAGGCCGGCGGTGGCGCCAGCGATGGTCAGGGTCAGACCCAGGACGGCGAAGGAAACGCTCAGGTCGAGAATGTGGTTCAAGAGCTTGATCATGGCAGGTCTCCGTTCAGGTTCGGGCCCGGTTGATCCGAGCCCCTCGTCCATCTGGACAGCGATTAGATAGCACCATCTGAACACTGCACAGATAACTGATTTTGCCGATCCGATATGCGTTTCTGCACATCAACGTTTCAGCGAGGAACGAAAAAGGGGGCCACGCGGGCCCCCTTCTCACGGGTATCAACGCCGGTCCAAAGGACCATCAGGCGCTCAGCGTCGCCGTGCCGAAGGCCGCAATCAGGCCGAGGGACAGGAGGAACACCGGAACCGCGCGATCAACGAGCCGTTCGAACTTTTCAAGAGACATGACACACACCTTTTCAGTTTCATGGACCCCCATCGATTTGAGGGTGTTTCTTATTTGAACAGCGCTCAGATAGGAACCCATCTGAGCGCCGTCAAGATGTGTGTACAGCGGGCTCGTATGAACTTATGGTAATGTCATGAGCGAAGCCAAAAGCGTTGGACCACGCCCCTATCACCACGGCGATCTCACGCGCGCCCTCGTGGACGCCGCCCGACGCCTGCTGGAAACCGAAGGCCCCAGCGCGCTGTCTCTGCGCGCCGTGGCGCGTGAGGCCGGGGTCAGCCCGGCCGCGCCCTATCACCACTTCAAGGACAAGGCCGAGCTGCTGGACGCCATCGCCAGCGAAGGCTGGGATATTCTGGGAACCCAGATGGCCGCCGCCAAGGCCGCCACCACCGGGATGCAGCAATTGACCGCCCTGGGCATCGCCTACGTCTGTTTCGCCCGCGACAACCCCGCGCTCTATCGCGTCATGTACGACGCTGCTCGCGACAAGGACGAGATGCCCGAGGACGTTCAGTCGAACAAGGACAGCGCCTACTGCATGGTGCGCGACACCATGATCGAGAATGGCGCCGACCCCGAGCAGGATCGACACCTGGAGCTCGCCGGCGTGGCGGCCTGGTGCGGCGCGCACGGCCTGGCCGAAATGGCGAGTTTCAAGCAGTTCGACCACCTGAAGACCGAGCTCGGCGGCGAACGGCCGTTCTTCGAGGCGGTGCTGAGCCATATGGGCCTGTTCCCCAAACCGCATCAGGACTGCTAACTGGGCGGGTGTTCGTCACCCGCTTCGCCCCCTCGCCCACCGGCTATCTGCATCGCGGCCACGCGTTCTCTGCGCTGGCGGCGCATCAGGCAGCCCGGGTCGCAGGCGGCCGGTTCCTGCTCCGCATTGAGGATATTGACGCGACGCGTTGTCGGCCCGCATTCGAGGCGGCGATCTGCGAAGACCTGGCCTGGCTGGACCTCAGATGGGAGACCCCGGTCCGACGTCAGTCCGAGCATATGGCGGACTACCAATCTGCCCTCACACGCCTCGAGGCCGATGGACTGCTCTATCGCTGTTTCCGCACCCGGAAAGAAATCGCTCAGGCGATGACCTCTGCGCCCCACGGCGCTGTTGAAGCCTTTCGCAGCGCGCCCCTGCCCGCCCGCGAGGAGGCCCGGCGACTGGCTGCCGGTGAACCCTTTGCCTGGAGACTTTCCCTGGATGCGGCAAGGCAGCGCCTGGGCGGATGGCAGGGCCTGACTTTTTCAGACTCTGGCCAGACTTTCACCGCCAACCCTGAACCAGGCGGCGACATCGTTCTGGCCCGCAAGGATGTGGGGGTGGCCTACCACCTGGCCGTGGTGGTGGACGACGCCCTGCAAGGGATCACACACGTTATCCGGGGAGCCGACCTGGCCGAGGCCACCCACGTTCAGCGCCTGCTGCAGGCGCTCCTCGACCTGCCGACACCCACCTATCAGCATCACCCCCTGTTGCTGGATGCCGAAGGTCACAGGCTTGCCAAGCGAACCGGCGCAGAAAGCCTGCGCGCTTTGCGCGAACGCGGTATGAGCGCGGCAGAGCTGAAGGGGGAACTGGGCTTTGACTGAGACGACGGCGGAACCGGCAGCGCGCATGGACTGGCGCGCCGTGGGTGTGCTGCTGTTCGGCGCCTGTGTGATCGGACTATCGCCGATCTTCGTTCGACTTACGGAAGCCGGGCCGGCGGCGGCGGGATTCTGGAGACTGGCTCTGGCGCTTCCCCTGCTCGCACTCCTGACGGTCCGTAATACAGGCGGCATCGGGCGTCCCCCGGTCATGGCGCTTTGGGCGGGGTTGTTCTTCGCCCTGGACCTCGGCTTCTGGCACTACGCCATCCACTATACGTCGGTGACCAACGCCACCGTCCTGTCGAACCTGACGCCGATCGTCGTCACCGCCTTTGCCTGGATCTTTCTGAAGCAGCGACCCACGGGCCTGTTCCTGCTGGCAGTGGCTGCGGCCACCGGCGGCGCCTGGGTCATGGCCTTCGAAAAGGGCAGCGGGGCTCTGGTCAACCAGCCCCTGGGCGACGGGCTTTCGGTGCTGACCGCCCTTTGGTACGCATTCTACTTTCTGTGTATGGCGCAGGGCCGAAAGTCCCACGGTGCCAGCCAGCTGATGTTCTGGGTGAGCATCGTTGGCGCCCCCCTGTTGCTGGTCGCAGCCCTGCTCGCCGGCGAGCCGATCCTGCCGTCCAGCGCCCTCGGCTGGGCCGCGCTGGCAGGGTTGGGCCTGATGCATGTGGGCGGACAGGGGTCCATCGCCTGGGCTATGGGGCGGCTGCCGACATCGACCGCCTCAGTGGTGGTGCTGGTGCAGCCGGTCGTGGCGGCTTCACTGGGGTGGGTGCTGTTCGCCGAGGCCATCGGGCCCTTGCAGGCGACCGGCGCCATGGTCACCCTGTTGGCCGTCATCCTGGCGCAATGGGCGTCTCGCCCCAAGGCGGAACAAGGCCCCAGGCCCGACGCGCCGCCTCCACCCGAGCCAGCTTTGCGCTGAACGCCGACCAGTCATCCGCCTCGGCTATGGGCGCCCAGATCGCCTCGATCTCATCGATCAACAGTTCTTCAGGCTCGGGACTGGCGAAATAGGCGTCCCTCAGTCGTTCCGGGCGCACAGGGGGATGAGCGGCCAGACACTGGCGGAACGTGAGGAACGGCTGGGTTGCGTACAACCCGCCTCTGGGCCCAGCCAGGGCGCGATCCTCGCCGGCGCAGAACCAGTCGAAAAAGAACGGTTCCCACCTCAGCGCCGGACCGCCTTCAGCCATTGCCTGAAAGGCGGACTGAACCAGGATGGCGTCGGCGTCATCTCCCTCGGACCCAACGCCCAACCGCGACAGCATGGCGTCCATGAGTGCGCGCCGATAGGCCGGTCCAAAGCCGTTCAACGCATCGACCAGGGCTTCGCTGTTGCTCACCAGCGAGAAGCACCCGGCCAGTTGCTGCAGATTCCAGA
>NZ_JBILRO010000255.1:0-4813 GCF_044372605.1 Phenylobacterium sp. | reverse complement strand
CCGAAATCACGGTCAAGGTGTTCGTGGCGAGCGGCGAGTACGAATGGGGCGGGCACAAGATTCGCGCCGGCGTCTGGTACGAACACCTTGACCGTGATTTCGGTCGCGAGTGGTATCCCTACTTGGATATCCGCAGGGGACCGATCGCCTCGAACATCGTCTACCGCGAGGACTTCCGACAGAATTTCAAGACCGACTCCTTCAAGTTCCATATCGCCGACACCTGGCAGGTGACCGATCAGCTCACCATCGACCTGGGCGTTCAGCACTATCTCGTGGATGTGGAAGGAGCCTCGGTCGAGGATCGGAACATCAACGCCGCTGGCCAACAGATCTCGACCACCGCCTCGGCGTTCGAGTCCGACAGCAATGAGTTCCTGCCGTCCGTCGGCGTCGTCTTCGAAGCCACCGACCAGATCCAGGTCTTTGCGGGATACTCCAAGAATTTCGCAGCGATCGGCGACTGGGCGGTGGAAAAGACCGGCACCGACTTCACCAACCTCAAGCCGGAAGTGGCCACCAATATCGAGGCGGGCGTCCGCTTCACAGGCGATCGCATCCGCGCGGCGGCCAGCGTCTACCGGATCAAGTACGACGATGCGATCGTGTTCCTGACCAATGACTTCGCGGTCGGAACCGGCGGTATCAACTATTCCGCAGGGACCGGCGGCACCTACTTCAACATCGACGGCGGCGTCGAAAGCATGGGCTTCGAAGGCAGCGTCGATGTGCGCCTCACCGACGAGCTCAGCGCCTATGGCGCGGTCACCGTGACCGACGCCAAGTACACCTCGGGCTTCCGGGCGGCGAGCTATGGCGGAAATCCTCTGATCGTCGCGAAGGGCGCCAAGGTGTCCGGCACGCCCGAATACATCCTGGCCGGGGTATTGAACTACAAGCGCGAGGACTTCTCCGCCCAACTGTCCGTGCGACGGGTCGGCGAAGCGCCGGGCGATGCGGCCAACACCGCGACACTGGAGCTGTCGGCCTACACCCTGGTGGATCTCTCGGTCGGCTATCGAGTTCCGCTGGGCGAGCAGGGCCGTTACGCGGAGGGCCGTTTGGTCGTCAACAATCTGCTGGAAGAACAGTATATCGGAGGTGTTCTTGACGAGTTCACCCAGAGGTACAACGTGGGTGCGCCGCGCACCGTCGCCTTCACGCTGACGATGGCGTTCTGAGGCGGAGAGTAGAGTTGACTGGAAGTCTGCAGGGTCCCTACGACGTCGCGGTCGTAGGGGCAGGCATAGTGGGTTTGGCGCACGCCCTGGCCGCTGCGCGTCTGGGCAAGCGCGTGGTCGTTGTCGACCGCGACGCACAGGCCAATGGCGCCTCCGTTCGCAACTTCGGGTTCGTCACGGTTACGGGCCAGGCCCGGGGGGAAACCTGGGCCAGGGCCAGGCGTTCGCGCGAGGTGTGGGCCGAGATAGCACCCCAAGCCGGGATCGAGATCGTCCAGCGAGGCATGCTGTTGGCGACCCGGCGTCCGGAGTCCAGCGAGCTGGTGGCCGCCTTTCTGCAGTCCGAAATGGGCGCAAGCTGCGATCAGCTCGGCGCCGATGAAGCCCGGGCGCGTCTGCCCCATATCGGCGCGAGCATTACCGGCGCGCTATGGAGTCCCCATGAACTGCGCGTCGAGTCGCGCACGGCGATCCCGCGACTGGCGGCCTGGCTGGCAGAATCCTTCGGCGTGGCGTTCCTGCGCGGCGTTGCGGTGCTGGGCGCCGGCGGCGGACGCCTGGAGACCACGCGCGGAGAGATCGCTGCGAAGGCACTCGTCGTCTGCCCGGGAGACGACCTCGCCACCCTGTTTCCAGGGCGCATCGCGGCGCACAAGGTGCGGCGCTGCCGCCTGCAGATGCTGCGTCTGTCAGATCCGGGATTTCGCCTTCCCGGCGCCGTTATGTCCGACCTGGGGCTCATTCGCTATCTGGGCTATGCTGAATTGCCCGAGGCTTCAGCCTTGCGGCGACGGCTGGAACTGGAACAGGCCGACCACCTGCGGAACGGCGTTCACCTGATCGTGGTCCAGAGCGCCGACGGATCGCTCGTGGTCGGTGACAGTCATCACTACGCCGAGACGCCGGAACCCTTCGCAAGCACGCTCGTCGACAACCTTATCCTTGACGAATACGCCCACGTGCTCGGGCCGCCGCCGCCCGTGCTGGATCGATGGATCGGGACCTATGCCGTCGCAGATCAACCGGCTTTCGTCGACGCGCCCGAACCATCGGTTCGCCTGGTTATGGTGACCAGCGGAACGGGGGCCTCGACCGCCTTCGGCCTGGCCGAAGAGGTGATTGGCGACCTCTTCGGCGTGCGGATGGGCGCGGCGGCATGACCGGGCTCGTAAAGGTGGTGATCTTCGACTGGGCCGGAACCATGGTCGATTTCGGCTGCCTTGCGCCCGTGAGGGCGTTGCAGGCTGTGCTGCTGGACCAGGGCGTCGAGGTCTCGGAGGCGGACGTCCGCCTCGATATGGGGATGGCCAAGCGCGATCACATCGCTCGCCTGCTTGAGATGCCGCGCCAGCGCGAGGCCTGGCTGTCGCGGCACGCCGAGGCGCCCGGCGAGGCCGAGATTGATCGGCTGCACAGTGCCGTCGAGCCCCTTATGATCGCCGCCGCCGGCGAATGCGCACAACTCATTCCAGGCGCGCGCGAGGCCTTCGAGGCGCTGCTCGCGGCGGGCGTCAGGGTCGGGTCGGGCACCGGTTACACGCGCGCCATGATGCAGGCCATCCTGCCGAAGGCCGCCGCCCAGGGATACAGGCCCGAAGTGGTGATCTGCGCCGGCGAGACGGCGCGCGGACGGCCGTCCGCCGAACCCATGCTGCGGGCGCTGTCGGACATGGGCGTCACCGCGCCGATCACCGCCTGCGTCAAGGTCGACGACGCCCCTGTCGGCATCGCCGAGGGACGCGCGGCCGGCGCCTGGACGATCGGTGTAGCCGCGTCGGGAAACGCCATGGGGCTGGGCCTTGAGGCCTATCTGGCGCTGTCACAACCTGAGCGCGCCCGGCGTCTGGCCGACGCGCGGGCGAGCCTGCAGGCCGCAAAACCCGACTACGTCATCGACAGCGTCGCCGACCTCGCCCCCGCCCTCGCCCAGATCGAGGCCCGGATTGCGGCGGGAGAGCGTCCTTCGGTCTGAACAAGCTCATTGCGGTCCGCGCCGGGTCAGCCCATCGAGCGGAACCCTGTCAGAATAACTGCAAGAGGGGTGTTGTCGGTCGAGCGGAGGTTTCTCTCCGGCAAACTCTATTGACGTTTGTCCTGCACCGAAGGCGGTGAGACTGGTCCTGGGCCAAACGTGCCCCGTTGTTTTGCACAATGCGCCCTGGGCGAGGAAGACCCGCGCCGGGAATGACCGATTGTGACCCCTCTCGTCCGTTCCGGATGTCTGCTTCGCGGAACCGGATGCCAACGTCCGCTTGTTGGCTCGACCCCAACGGGGAAAAGCGACCCTCAGCGGAAACTAAGGCCGTCCGCTTTCAGACAAGCGTAGCTAGACCGGATTACGCCGACTTGGTGTCGTGGCCGACGAAACGGTGGATGTGCCCCAGGCCGCCTAATTCCGCGATCCCGCCACCCAGCTCCTGGTCGGCTGTAGCCACGATCACTACGGGCACCTGGCCACCCTCTCTCCGGCCAGCTGCACCGAACTGAGCCGGGACTTCGCCAAGCGGTACCTATTGCGCGTGCGCCGCCTCGGTAGGTTTCGGCGGCGGCGCGGTCTTCGCCCGCCAGAGCAGGAAGGCGCGCACGTCCTCGGCTTCCGCGTCATTGATAAACCGGCGGAATGACGCCATGCCGGCAGCCTTCATGGCGCCGTCGAGCACGATAGACTTGAAACCCTCCGGGTCCAGAATGGATGGTGAGCGCGCCAGGGGCACGAAATAGGGCTCGTTGCTATGGCAACGTCCGCAGTGGGCTCCATAGATGATCGCGCCGCGATCAGCGTCGCCGGCAGAGGGCGTGGCCAGTTTCAGGTCGAGGGGCGCAAGTTGCGCCGGGACCGCATAGGGCGGCGGCTTCACGGTCCCGCCCAGCTTGAACACCAGCAATCGTCCGGGCCGACGCGGAGCGTCGTAGCCCCCCGCGCCACCCCTGCCGACCATCAGGGCCAGGTACTGCTCGCCGGCGACCTCATAGGTGGACGCCGGGGCGATGGCGCTGACGCCGATATCGTAGCTCCAGAGCCGCTTTCCGCTGGCAGCGTCGTAGCCGTTAAATCGGTTCATGGCGCTGTGGAACACCAAGTCGCCGTCTGTTGCCAGGATCCCGCTGGTGACCATATGCGGGAAATCGACGCTCCAGCGCTTTGTCTGACTCACCGGATCCCAGGCGATCAGTTCGCCCTTTCTGGGGCCGGATGCGGCGGGCGGAATCGGCTTGGCGGAGGGCCCGCCGGGGTTGGGGCGCATGCCGGTGTTGTATGCGCCAGGTACGTAGCGGAAATTGTCTGGGTCGGCATAGTTCCCCCGAGCATGCTGGGCCGGAATGTAGACCAGGCCGGTCTTCGGGCTGAAGGCCATCGGGTGCCAGTTGTGGCCCCCCAGCGCACCGACCATCTGGTTCGAGCGTTGGCCATTCTCGTAGCGTGCCGAAACGACTTCCACAGGCCGCCCGGTCTTCAGATCTATGCGTTCGGCCCAGTCAACCGGCACGAACTTTTCGGCGGAAATCAGCGCCCCGGTCTTAGCGTCAAGAACGTAGAAGAAGCCGTTCTTGGGCGCCTGCATGACCACCCGACGCGCCGTCCCGCCGATTTTCAGATCCGCGACCATGATGTGCTGGGTGGCCGTATAATC
>NZ_JBILRO010000069.1:0-13666 GCF_044372605.1 Phenylobacterium sp. | reverse complement strand
ACAAGATTGACCGCCAGTTGGGCGACAAACCCGAACCGGTCATTGGAAGCCGCCAGCATGTCCAGGAGACGCAGCGTCCGCTCGAGCAAAAGTGCGATCATGGTTATGCCCATTGCCCCGACCATGGGCCAGAACGACAGGCGCAGCAGATAGCGGTCTATGAGACTCAAACGGGGCCCCGGTTCGCGGCGATCATGACCGCCAGAGGGCGGAAAACTCTGCGGCCAACGCCGCCGCTTCGTCCTCGCTCAGAGCGACGTGAGACGCAAGAGCCGGCGGACCGGGCCAACCTGCATCCACGAACGGACGCCCCTTGTAAATGCGCTCACCCTGATAGCGTGGCAACACATGGAAGTGGACGTCCGGATCAACCATCATCAGCATCAGGTAGTTGATGCGCTCGAAGGCGACAGTGTGACGAAGCAACGCCTCAATCCCGTCAACAGCTCGTTTCATATCGGCGAATGCGGCTGCGCTCAGGTCAGAGAATGCCGTGGCGTCTTCCTTGCAGACCAGCACCAAGGCGCCGTAGGTCGGCTGTTGAGGTCTTGCCAGAACCAACCAGTGGTCGGTTTCGGCGACCCGTGTCCTGGGGTACCCGAACTTGAAGGCCGTGGCGTTTGTCACGATATGTCCAGAGTCTCCAGCCCGTCCCGATAGTGGATCATAGGGAACCCGTCTTGAGCATGAAAGTCAGAACCGGTGCCGTCGCCCTTGCCGCTTGTCTAGGAATGGCCGCGCCAACCTATGCCGAGGAGGTATGTGAGGGCCAGCGCGGGCCCACCGCGACCAAGCTTTCGATCCAGACCACCGGGGTTCGCTCATCCAAGGGGGAGGTGGCCTTCACCATCTATCCGGACGACAAGCGGCGATTTCTGGCCAAGGGCGGCAAATTTGCGCGGATCCGCGTCAAGGCCGTCCAGGCGGTGACCAGGGCATGCTTCTGGCTTCCCCAGGGCAGCTATGCCCTCGCGATATATCACGACAGCAACGGCGACCGTGATTTCAACCGCACCCTCGTGGGCCTTCCGGCGGAGGGCTTCGGCTTCTCCAATAATCCGGAAACACGGGTTGGCCTTCCCCCGCTCTCCTCCGCGCGGTTTTCGATCGGCGCGGCCGAAAAGACCCTGTCCGTACAGATGCGCTACCTACGCTAGATCAGGGCGTACTCGCCCATTTTGATCACCGACAGGTCGCGTGTGACGCCATGTGTGGCGACCTGGACCCGGAAGCCTTTGGTATCCCGGCTCACGGCGATCTCGTTCCAGCGGGCGGCCTGCTCGCCCGCCAGCCCGGCGGGCGTCGAGGCGGACGGGACGCCGAGCACGGGAATGGCGCCCAGAGGCCCCGCCACGCGGTTCAGGACGGCTTCATGAGCATGACCGTGCAGGACCAGCTCGGCGCCGGCTCGCGCCAGCACCGCCTGCAGGGAAGCCATGTCCGTCAAGGCCTTCCGGTTTGAAACGACGCCGGATGCAACAGGGTGGTGAGCAAGCACGATCCGGAAGAACCCCTGTTCACCGGTCGATCGCAGCATCGCCTCGACCCTCTCGATCTGGGCGGAGCCCAGCGATCCCTGCGCCAGGTGCAGAGCCGTCGGTCTCGCCGATGACAGGTTGATGATTGCGACCGGCCCCCGCCGTCGCAGATGCGGAAAGGCCTCTTCGTTCGCATCGCTGAGCCAGGGCGCCCAGGGCGCAAAGGCGTCCGGCGCGTCCCGGCGGACCAGCGCATCGTGATTGCCGGGACTTACCGTGATGTCCGACGGCGGCCCAAGCCCGGTCAACCACTGGCGCGCCGCCTCGAACTCCTCCGGCGTCGCGAAGTTGATCAGATCGCCTGTGATGGCGACATGGTCCGGCGCGCGTTCGCGAATGCTGGCTGTGATCGCGTTCAGCACAGGTTCCAGATGGCGGTGACGTTTGCGCCGCCAGGCGATGCGACTCAGCAGTCGCTTCGAGGTTACGTCCGCCCACTGGAAGGGCCGGGCAGGGGGCGTCAGATGCAGATCCGACAGATGGGCGAGGCGAAAGGTGGTCAATCTCGGGGCCAATGCTTTCCTAGGCGTTCGGCGCTCGGTATCAGGTTCCAGCGAATTACGTGAGAGGCGCTCCAGGCTTTGCAGGGCACGACAAACATCGAAGGCGCCGTCGTTGCGATGATCCTGGGGTCAGGCGAGGTCCGGATCTGGGGGATGACCGCGGCTGAACGCCTGCGGCGGACATTCGCGCGGGCGGGAATCGCGGTTGCAGGGGCGGCTCCAGCGACCGGCGGCGTTGTGCTGGTGCTGGGCGGTTGGGTCTATGACGAGATCTTGCTGGCGACACTCGCCAAGCGCCCGGGCGCGGTGTTGCTCACCGATGAGGGCGAGGCCGTAGCCGCCCACGTGCCTGCAGAGCAGGTGGATGCTGCGTCAATTGCGCTGCTCCGCGGCCATGATCCGGGCGGACTACAGAGGGTGTCCCTTGCTGAACTCGCCTACAACAGCGCCCTTCGGAAGAAAGAGCCGCCTGTTCTGGTAAGACTCACCACCGAGAATGTCCGCGCCGTCGAAGCCCGGACTTTTGCCGGCGCGTACAAGGGCGTGACTGACGTCGTCACAAAATACTGGTGGCCGGTTCCAGCGCGAATTGTCACGCGATGGTGCGCCCTTGCGCGGTTGCGGCCCAATTTCGTGACCTTTGTCGGCTTTCTGTTGGTCCTGGCCGCCTTCTGGCTGTTCTGGGAGGGGCAATTCGGCTTGGGCCTGGTTTGCGCCTGGATCATGACCTTCCTGGATACGGTCGATGGCAAGCTTGCGCGGGTGACGCTCACCTCATCGCCGATCGGCAATATCTTTGATCACGGGATCGACCTGATCCATCCACCATTCTGGTGGTTCGCGTGGTACGTGGGCTGCCAACAGTCGGGGTATCCTGTGCCCTGGCCGGAACTCTGTCTGGCCCTGATCCTGGGGGGCTATGTGCTGCAGAGGGCGGAAGAAGGCGTATTCATGCGGTTGTTCGGCTTCCACGTGCATGCGTGGCGGCCGTTTGATAGTTTCTTCCGGCTGATCACGGCTCGTCGGAACCCCAACTTGCTGATCCTTACGCCCGCGTGGGCCCTGGGTGTCCCGGAGATCGGTCTGGTGATCGTTGCGGTCTGGACGGCCGTCTGCCTCGGCGTGCACGCGGTGCAGGTGATCCAGGGTCTGCTACTGGGCCGCGCGCGCGTGGTTTCCTGGTTGTCCCGTTGAGACGCGTCGGCCTGATCTGGAACAACAAGAGCCATCGCAATCAGGGTGCAGGCCGCCCCGCATTGCCAGACAGCGTGCTGGACGTCGTGGCCGCAGATCCAGCGCAGCTGTATGGCGCCCTGCGCGGATTTGCATCGGCCGGGGTCGAGCTTGTGGTGATGGATGGTGGGGACGGCACCATCCGCGAGGTGCTGACCCGCCTGCCTGAAGCTTATGGCGGCCGGATTCCTCGACTGGCGGTGATCCCCAACGGCAAGACCAACGCTCTGGCCATCGACATCGGCTCCCCTCTGGGTGTCACACTGGAGCAGCTGATTGCTGCGGACGCGGCGGGGCGGCCGACGAAGCGTCGTCACTGCCTTGAGATTCTTCGGCAGGATCAGGTCGTGCCGGAGCGGCGGGGGTTCCTGCTGGGGCTCGGCGCCTTCGTGCGCGCCACCGAACTTGCACAGAAGCATCACGGGTTGGGTCTCTTCGACAACGCCGCCATTGCTGTGACGATGGTGGGCGCGGCTGCGGGTACGCTTTGGGGCGGCGCGGCCAGCCCCTGGCGGCGCGGGGAACAGATGCGCCTGTCTCATACGGGCCCGGACGAGGCCTCGTGGTTCCTGGTGCTGGCCTCGACCCTGAAGCGCTTGCCCATGGGGCTAAAGCCCTTTGGTGAGCCGCGCGAAGGTCTGAAGGTGTTGTCGATCGCCGCACCACCGCAAAGGTTCCTTGCGGCCGCGTCCATCCTGCTCAAGGGCGCCGACGCGCCATGGCTCGCCGCGGCAGGATACCACCGGGACGACCTGGTCGCTTTCGACGTGTTGGCCGCCAGCCAGCTGGTTCTTGATGGCGAGCTCTACGAGGCTGGCGAGTTCTGCGTGCGGCAGGGACCCGAACTGGAGTTCGTGGTTCCGTGAGTGGCGACCTGACTGCCCTAGTGGACGCGGAGCTGGCGGCATCGCCGCCTGCTGAGGTGACGCAGCTGGCCGAAGTCCTGGCGGTTCCGGGGCGGGACGCGACCTGGCTCTACTATGGCTCCACCCTCCGCACCGGCGACCTGTCGGGCATACTGGATTTCTATTGCCTGACACACCGCCCGATCCGCAACGGCCTGCGCGGTCTGATAGAAGCCTTTCTCTGGCCCGAGGTGAGCTACCACGAGGTAGACGTGAATGGTGTGATCTACCGCGCCAAGGTCGCCACGCTTTCGCTGGATCGGTTCCGACGTGCAGCGGAGGGTCGTACCCTCGACACCACCATCTGGGCCCGGTTTGTCCAGCCGGCCCAGCGGATCTGGAGCGCTGATCCCGCCAGCGCTGCGGCTACGACGCAGGCTTGCGTGGCCGCCGTGGTCACTGCGGCGCGATTTGCGGCGACACTCGGTCCTGACCGTGGAACGGCGTCAGACTACTGGACGGCATTGTTTCGCCGTACCTACGCCGCCGAGTTCCGGGTGGAGAGCGCGGGGCGCGCGGACACCGTGGTTGGCCCGGCATTGGACCGCTATGCTGCAGTACTGCCCCTGGCCTGGCGTCAGGGTGGTGTTGTGTTCGAGCTCTCAGGGCCGGAGTTTCGGGTGCAACGTCATCAGTTGCC
Organism: Phenylobacterium sp.; assembly: GCF_044372605.1. Classification (GTDB taxonomy): domain Bacteria; phylum Pseudomonadota; class Alphaproteobacteria; order Caulobacterales; family Caulobacteraceae; genus Phenylobacterium. The sequence goes on along the minus strand of NZ_JBILRO010000069.1, from coordinate 8,847 downwards.
CGGTTGGACGCTGGTCAGTATGGCCGGAAAGCCCCTCAATATCGCCAGGTTGGCCAAGGCAGCATTCACCTTCGAGGGCGCGGCGCGCTATGCGGCGTGGAAAATCCAGAGGCACACCGGGATCGAAATCCCGGTCACGCCTTTTGCGGAACGCTATCCGTTACTGGCTGCGCCCGGCGCGTGGTGGCGCCTGCGCCGCCGTCAAGCTGAGGCGCGGCGCGAGCGTTGAAGCAGGCCGTAGTGCAGGCCCAGCTTTTCAAACACATCGAGGACAGTGCCGATCTGCTCTGGCGTGTGTGCTGCGCTGACGCTGGACCGAAGCAGGGAGAGGTTGTTTGGTGTGGCCGGCGGGATTGCCAGGTTGAGGTAGACACCGTTGGCGAGGAGCGCATTCCACATCGTCACAGCCATGGCCTGATCCGGCATCACGACCGCCGTGATGGGGCTGGCGTGTGGACCGACCGCGTAACCCATTTCCCGGAGACCATCGTAGAGCTGGTCCGCGTTGGCCGCGAGTTGTGTGCGCAGACCGACATCGGCCTCACAACGCTTCAGCGCCACAAGCGTGGAAGCGATCACCGCCGGCGGCAGTGACGCCGTGAACATGTAGGGGCGGCTTACGATCCGGAGCAGGTCAAAGTTTTCCTCGTCGGAAACCAGGAAACCGCCCACCGAACCCAGGCTCTTTGAGAAGGTACCAATGATGAAGTCGACGTCGTCCTCGACGCCTGCGGCTTCCGCAAGGCCGCGGCCCTTGGCCCCCAGAACACCCATGGAATGGGCTTCATCTACCAGCAGGTAGGCGCCCATCTCGTTCTTGACGGCGACCATTTCCTTCAACGGGGCCACATCGCCAATCATCGAATAGATGCCCTCGACCACAATCAGGCTACCCTTCGCCTGGTCGCCCATGCGGCGCAGACGCTTGTGCAGATCTTCCGGGTCGTTGTGACGGAAGCGGATAACCTCGGCCTGCGACAGGCGCGCCGCGTCGTAGATGGATGCGTGGCTGTCTGCGTCCAGGATCAGGTGATCGCCCCGGCCCACAAGGCCGGAAATACCGCCGAGGTTGGCCTGATAGCCGGTGGTGAACACCATGGCGTGTTTGCGGCCATAGAATCCTGCCAGCGCCCGCTCGAGATCGGTGTGGCCGCTATAGGTGCCGTTGGCGAAGCGTGACCCGGTGGTGCCAGTGCCCCACTCCCGAACTGCGGCCACAGAGGCCTCGATGCAATCGGGATCAAACGTAAGGCCCAAATAGTTGTTGGTGCCCAGCAGGATGACCTGCTTGCCGTCCAGAATGCCTTCCGTAGGCGAAAGAACCGCGTCGAACCGTACAGACGAGGGATCGGCACCCGCAGCGCGAATGCCATCCAACGGGGCGCGATAGCCCAGGTGCTTATCGAGCAGCCCCATGTTTAAGCCTTCACCCGCAGCTTGTTGATCAGTTCGGAAAGATCGCCGACGGTCTGAACCGTCGCGAGACGATCAAGGGGAATCGACAGGTCGAACCTGTCCTCAAGCTCCATGACGATGTTCATGAGCGCAAGCGAATCCACAGCCAGGTCCCGTGCAATGTCCGTTTCCGGGGTCACTTGCACGCTACGGCCCAGCACCGTTTCAGCGGCCCGCGCGACTTCACGAACGGTCAGGTCCGTCGCTAGTTCCACCATGCGTGAGCCCCCCATTGGCTCTTCCAGAATTGTACACCACACCACCAACTAGTCAGGTTGGGCCGATTTTTCCACCTTTGGTTCGCTGGATGGTCACGAAACCGAGGTCATTATTTCATCCAGCCTGCCTCTCGGTACCACGAAACCGTGTGGGCGAACCCCCTTCTGAGATCGTAAAGAGGCGGTGTCGTGGCGATAGCCTGTTCGATTGGCAGGATCGCCCAGTCCGGGTGCAGCAACTCACGCGCCTTCGCCGACGTCAGCATTGGGACCTGACCCAGCAAGGCTGTGAAATCATTTGTTACCCCGATGGCCTGGATCAAGGCGCGGGGGATCCTCACGAACCGCGGCGTGGTCCCACAAGCCGCCGCAGCGTACGCCATAAGATCGCGCCAGCTGTAACCCTCGGGATGCGAATCGCTGAGGGCGACGGTCAGGCCGCTTGGGCAGTGGCTGGCGAGCGCGGCGACCTGGCGGGCGGCATCCTCCACGTGGATCATCGTGACCCGGCCCATCGCGCTGAGGATCGGCAGCACAGGTAGCCGGTCGGCGGCCTGAAAAACTGCCAGCAGTTCGCGGTCCCCCGGCCCGTAGATGGCGCAGGGGCGCGCTACCGTCAGCCGGTCACCCAGCAGTGAGCGCATGGCCACTTCGCCGCCGTGTTTGCTCGCGCTGTAGTGCGACAGCCCAGGTTCGCGCGCGGTCAGGCTCGAGACCAGTATGACATGCGGCGCAGCGTAGGCCGCCTTTGCAACCTGCCTTGAACCCTCGACGTTCACGCGATCAAAGTCTGCGCGGGTTGGGGCTTTCACCAGTCCGGCGTTATGGATCACCAGATCAGCGCCACGGCAGAGGTCGGACAAGGCCGCCTGGTCAGCCAGATCGCCGGTCACGACCTCAAGCGAGACGTGGCGCCACGCCGGGGTGATCGGGTCGCGCCGCGCCAGTATGCGGATGCGCCAGCCATCGCAGGCCAGGGCGCGCACGATCTCGCGCCCCAGAAATCCTGTGGCGCCCGTAATTGCGGCGAGGCGGCCGGTCAGGCCGGTTCCTGTTGCCGGAACGCGCCGGCCAGGAACAGGGCGCGCGCCTTCGACCGGGAGAGCTTTCCCGATGATGTCTGCGGCAAGGCGTGAGCGCCGACCAGTTCAACCCGGGCCTCAACGCCGTGACGGGCGCGCAGGACGGCGGCGACGTCATCGGTCAGGGTCCGGCGCGCCTCCGCGTCGCTACTTCGGGCCTGGACCAGCACCACCAGCTGCTCGCCAGCTTCATCGTCGATGGAGAAGGCGGCCACGTCGCCGCTGCGCAGCTTTTCGATTTCAGATTCCGCTGACCACTCGAGATCCTGCGGCCAAACGTTGCGGCCATTCAGCAGGATCAGATCCTTGGCCCGCCCTGTCGGAACGATTTCGCCATCAATCAGATAGCCCAGATCGCCGGTATTGAGCCAGCCATCAGCGCCAAGCGCTCGTTTCGAGGCCTCTGCGTCCCCGAAGTAACCCTGCATCAGGCTGGGACCTCTCACGAACACCTGACCGACCCGACCTTCCGAAACGGCCGCGCCGTCGGCGTCGCGAACTTCCAGATCATGCTCCGGCAAAACAGCGCCGCAGCGTACGAACGCGCGGGTTCTGGCGCCTGAGCCTGCCACCACCACACCGTCCCGTTCCATCCGATCCACATCGACCGTATCGAACCGCAGTCCCTGACCGACCTGGGCCATGGTCAGGGCCAACGTCGCCTCGGCCATGCCATAGCTGGCCACGAAAGCGCTCCTGGCGAAACCTGCTGCAGCATAGCGTTCGGCGAACCCCAGCAACGGTCCTGGCCGCACCATGTCGCCGCCGCAGCCGGCGATGCGCCATCCGGACAGGTCCAGGCCCTCCCGCGCGCCATCACCACGTCGCGTGCAAAGCTCATAGCCGAAGGTCGGGCTATAGGAGATTGTGGCCTTGTTCCTGGAGATCAGGTCGAGCCACAGAAGCGGGCGACGCACAAACGCCCCCGTCGGCATCAAGTCCACGGTCATCTGGGCCACCAGCGGGCTCAGCACGAACCCGACCAGCCCCATGTCGTGATAAAGTGGTAGCCAGGAGAAAGCGCGGTCCTCCGGAACCACCTTCAGCCCATGCTTGGTCATCGCCATCGCATTGGCCATCAGGGCGCTGTGAGTGCAAAGCACGCCCGTTGGATTGCGCGTGCTGCCCGACGAGAATTGCACATAGCAGGGGTCTTCAGGGGTCGGCGGCGGCAGTTCCGTGGGGCCGGCCTCCGGCAGGTCGCCGACTTGCTGGGCGAACCGGGCTCCGGCGGCCTGGGCGGCGTCCCTCAGCCAGGGCAACAGGGACTCGGGCCCGAAGACCGCCGTAGCCTGGGCTGAACTGAGCATCCGCGTGATTTGTTCGACGTAGGCGTCGCGACCGCCCAGGGCCGTGGGCAAGGGCAACGGCGCGGGTGTCAGACGTGCGTACTGGCAGGCGAAAAACGCCACGACAAAATCGAGATCCGTATCCGCCACCAAGCCGATGCGGTCGTGCGGCGTAAGGCCCGCCGCCAGAAGACGGGCCGCCATCGCTCGCGCGCGGTCGCGAAGTTCGCCATAGGGAACCGCCGCGATCAACTCGCCGCGCAAGCCATAGAGGTTTACGCCCGTGGGGCCTTCAGCTGCGAAGTCCAGGGCGTCAGTCAGGGTCGCAAAGCCATCCAGATGGAAACGACGATCGGGAGCAGTAGGGGTAGGGGTCAATCGTGGCCTTTCAGAGTGTCCGGCATGTTGTTTGGTGGGGCGGGCCGGTTCTTGTTTTCCCGAAGCAGGAACATCAGCATACCCAAAGCCAGGGCTGCTGCGGCGGCGACCAGACCTGAGCCCGCGCCTATAAGGCCGAAATGCGTCACCAGGAAGGGCAGGATAGCCAGAAATCCAAGACTGACCACCAGCCGGACCCGCACCGCGTACCCCGGTTTGCCCAATGAAATCAACATCGGTTCCAGTGGCAGGGTGAAGATCCCGATCACGGCGGCGGCGACCTGCCAGGTCATCACAACGGAGGCCTGCGCAAATCCCTCGCCCATGATCCCCGCCAACAGCGAGGGACCCGCAAATGCGCTGATCGCCAGGAGCAGCAGGCCAAAGCCGCCGCCTACAAGGCCGATGTTGCGCGCCAGTCGCCACATCGCCCCATGCCGGCCTTCGGCGTAGAGGCGGGCCAGCTCAGGATACATGGCGGGAATCAAAAGTTTGGCGGGTTTTGCTATGGCGTCAGCCACCTGCCGGCCGACTCGCCAATAGGCGGCCTGCGCCGGCCCCACCATGCCGCCCACCATCAGGGTCGCCAGGTGAGTGAAGGCGACATCCAGTGTGCTGGCCAGGTTGGTGTTCCAGGCGAAATGCCACACGCCGGGCATGTCCTTGGCCAGCGGCCCCTGCCATGAAAATCCGGCCAGTAGCCCGCGGCGACGCAGTTCGCCGTAGGCGGAACCCGCCAGATACAGCCAGCTGCCGACAGTGCCGATCGCCCATGCCAGGAGGAAACCTTCCAAGGGAGCGTCAAGCAAAAGTGCGATCACGCTACCGATTACCCGGATGAAGGCGATGAGGGCCGCCTGCCGAGCCATGACGTCGAACCTGTCGAACAGCCGCAGTAGGCCAAGTGGCGTCGCGGAGACCATGAACGCGATACTGAACATATAGAGCGCCGCTCCGGGCGCTTCGGCTCTGGTCCACCCGAGATGATCGGCCAGGAGTAACGAACCTGCTACGCCCAACGCGATGCCCAGAACCGTACTGGCGATATCCAGCAGCAGTGTAAGGCGTAGCACACGTTGAAACTGGGAAACCCTGCCCTCGACAAACGGCGCGGTGCCATAGTGCAGAATGGTCTGCCAGGACTGGAACTTCACGACCTCGCCGAGAAACTGGGCGAAGGCCTGGATCAGGACGAAGACGCCCAGTTCGGCGACGCCCAGCGCGCGGGCCGCAATCGCAATCGCGATAAGGCTGAGTACTGCGTTGACCGTACGGCCGCCCAGCAGCTTGCCCGCGTTACCCAGAACGCGTCGCAGGATCGGCCGGACGCCGGCGATCTCTTCCGCCCGGGTTTCGCCCATGCGCCCGTGTGAACTCCCCAAAGATTCGCCGTCCCCGAACGACCGGCCATTCACTAGCCTCTGGCGCGCCGGTGTGCAAAGCGCGCACCGCGTTGCGTCTCGCCGACCTGGGTCCTCGTAGTATCAACGACGATACCGGCTTGTGATCGCGCGGCGGCGGCGCAAACTAGGGTTCCGATCGGAGAAGTGAGGGGCGCATGCACAGATTCATCGCAAGCGTTGCGGCGAGCATAGTTCTTGCCAACTGCGCGCCGGCTCGGGCCGAGATCCGTGCGGTGCTGGTGGCCGTGTCGGAATACACCGCACCCATTCCGTCTCTTGAAGGGCCGCCGAACGATGCTGCAGCGTTAAGGACCGTGCTGGAGGCGCAGGGCGCAAAGGATATCGTTACTCTTCGCGATGGCGAGGCCACCCGCGCCAACATAAGAGGCGCACTGGAGGCTATCGCCAAACGCTCGAAACCCGGTGACTGGGTGATCTTCTACTATGCGGGTCACGGGGCCCAGGCCAAGGCGCGCGACGCCGCCGAGGCCGACGGGATGGATGAGTTCCTGGCCCTGGGCGGCTTCCAGGTTTCAAAACCGGATCCGAACCAGTTCATACTCGACAACGACCTGCGCGGCTGGCTGATCAACTTCTTCCCAACCAGCGTGAATGTGCTGCAGATCGCCGATGCCTGCCACTCCGGCACCCTGAATCGCGCCATCACCGCGCCCAGCCGGTTCAAAGGGCGTAACGCTTTGGGCAATCCCATGGCGCTGACGCTGCCGGTGGGACCTCCGGACCCGGCCGCCATCGCGCCCACCGCCGAATCGGCACCCAACCTTGTCTATATCGGCGCGGCCCAGGACGACCAGTTTGCCCTGGAAGGGCCGTTACCGCTTGGCGATTCTCCGTCGCGTGGCCTTCTGACCTATGCGCTCGAGGGTGCTTTGCAGGAGCGCCGCGCCAATGGCCATCTGACCGCTGACGCGGACGACGATGGCAAGCTCTCGCTGGCGGAGCTCGCCTCGAGTCTCGAAACCCGTACGCGCGAACTCTCATCTACCCGTCAGTGGGCCAGCGCCTCGGTGCCGGCGCGCAATGAGCGCAGCGTGGTCTTCCAGCCGCTCAAGGCTCCGCCGGCGGTTGACCGCCCGGTCGAGGTGAAGGCAGCGGACGATCAGGCCGCAGACATTCTGGCCGGACGTGGCCCCTGGGCGTCCATCCCCCGCGGCGCACCCGACCTCACCTGGTCGGCCAGGGAGGGCTGGATCACGGACAGTCGTGGCGATCGGGTCGCAGAAAACCTTACCAGCGCAGAGGCCCTGACCGGGGTGATCAATAAACGCCGAGCTGTCAGTGAGCTGGCGGGTTCGGCCAATGAACAGGTGCTTAAGGTCGACATCGGACCCCGCAAGCGAGGGCAGCTCTATAAGAACGGTGAGGCCGTGGATCTTGCGGTCACCCACAAGGGCGGTGCGGCCTGGCTGACCGCCTTCAACCTCGCCGGTGACGGCACAGTGCAGATGCTCTTTCCACTGGAAGGCGATGGTGAAGGATTGCTTGGTGTCGGCCAGGCCCGGGTTGTCATGGCCAGAACCCGCGCCTCACCGCCTTTCGGCGTCGACAACGTGGTAGCCATCACCACACCCTCGGACCCAAGACTCCTGCGTCAATCCCTCAGGCGGATGGACGGCAAACGCGAAGCCCTGGCGGCGGCTGCGGCGGTCCGGGATCAGCTGGATCTCTCACAAGGGCAGGCGGCGCTGGCCCTGGGCGAACTCTACACGGGACCTTAGTCCAGGTTTGTCCGGGGCTTCAGCGCGTCCCGACGGCGTTCGTCAGTGTAGCGAACGCCTCACGCGCCTGTCTCGCACAGCCGCCCGCTTGCGCTGACAGTATCTGGTCAACAGTCTGCAGGTCTGCAGGATCCGGACAGACGCCGCCGCGGCGACCGCCGAAGGTGCGTCCTTCGGTTGGGGGCGCTATGAGGCTCTTCAGCGCCGCAACACGCGTCGCGTCCGCGCTCGCGACCTGACGAGTCGGCACAACCACGCCAGAGCTGCCGCCGCGCAGCACCGTCAGTTCACCGCCGACATGTACGAGTGTAACGGACCGGCCAGCCCCGAGGGCGACCTGCTGACCCCCTTCCAACTCCTGGCCCGGTATCAGCCCCGGGTCAGATGATGCGACCACCACATAGTCTCCGGCCTCGGCAGCGCCGGCCGCCATCATCAGACCGAAAATCAGAATTGCCCTGCGCATCACGGATCCTGAGCCTTACTTACGCCCGGAGAAAGTTGCCGGACGAGAACATGATAACAGATGGGCAGCCGCCAGACGCGCTACAGCGTGCGCCCGCTTCACCGCGCCAAGTTTCTTCCTTGCGTTGTCGACGTGGAAGCGCACGGAGGATTCTGAAGCACCCAGGATCATCGAGATCTCCCAGTCGGACTTGCCCTCCGCCACCCAGATTTCGGCGCGATCCGGCGCTCAAGCCGACCATCCGGGCGCTCCCGATCCTCGGCTACGGTTCGGCGGGGGCCATGCTTCGCCGCCGTCGCCGGTCCATTTCCTTCGAGGGCGCCTGCCACACTCGGCCTACTGAGGGGCTGCGGCGGGCCGAGCCATGTCAAAGGCCCGCCGCAGTCAATCTTTTCGACTTTCTTGAAACGCGCCTTGCCAACGGCGCGGTATTGCGTATTTTCCGCGCCCTCGCGCCAAGGCCAGAACCGGCGGCGGCGACGGGACGGGTGCTTAGCTCAGTTGGTAGAGCAGCTGACTCTTAATCAGCGGGTCGAGGGTTCGAATCCCCCAGCACCCACCATTCTTTCGGTGGACAATCCGGCCTGAACAAAACCCCCGCGAGGGGCCTGCGTTCGCGTGCACGTCATCATGCAGACATGAAAAAGCCCGGGCGCTCCGACCGTGACGGCCGAAACACCCGGGCGCATTCAGATATTCAGATCAGTTATAGATTTCGAACAGGCCAGCACCGCCCTGGCCGCCGCCGATGCACATGGTCACCACACCCCACTTGGCCTTACGGCGACGGCCTTCCTGCAGGATGTGACCGGTGAGG
>NZ_JBILRO010000134.1:0-9109 GCF_044372605.1 Phenylobacterium sp. | reverse complement strand
CGGGACCGAGGTGCCGGTGCCTGCGGCGCTTGGGTTCTGTGAAGACGTTTCGGTCACAGGCGCGCAATTCTATCTGATGGGCCACATCGACGGACAACCCCTCTATAGTGCCGACGACACGCGACGCTGGATCCCGGCGGACAGGCGCAATGCCATGGGGCATTCGTTTGTTGACGCCCTGGCGGCCCTCCATGCGCTGGACCCGGAGGCGGTCGGGCTGGGCGATCTGGGCAAGACCGACAGCTACATCGCCCGCCAGCTCAAGACCTGGTATCGCTCCTGGACCGCGTCCGTCGAACCCGCCCAGCTGGACGATCCCCGCGCTCACAGCCTCCAGGCATTTTTTCTGGCCAACTTGCCGGATCAGGGCCCGGCCAGGGTGGTGCATGGCGACTATGGTGTTCACAACTGCCTGTTTGGCGCCGACGGCACGGTCGCGGCGGTGGTGGATTGGGAGATATCGACCCTGGGCGATCCTCTGGCGGACCTCGCCTATGCCCTGAACCAGTGGCCCGACCCTACCGACCCGTTGCCGCCCAATCCGTTGAGTCCGACGTCGGTCGCCGGTTTCCCGACCCGCACGGAGCTGGCCCATCGCTATGCCGAACGAACTGGCCGCGATCTCTCCCGCCTCGACTACTATATCGGCTTCAATCGCTGGAAGACGGCGGCCATCAACCACGGGGTTTACGCCCGCTACCTTGAAGGCAAGAAGAGCACAGAAGGGGTCGACCTCCAGGCCCTCGTGCAGACTATCGACCGCAGCCTGTGTCAGGCGGAAGCTGCGGTGGCGCGTCTGTGAGTGGTCTATCCGTCAGCCGCCGCGCGCTGATCTCGGCGGTAAGGTGATCGTGGGCCGCAATCTGATCGAGATCTGAGGCCTATGTCGGCATCCAGTTGCCGTGAGCGCCATACGGGATCCGGCGTGGCATGATGATAGTGGCGGCCGGCGCGCCATTGAAATCCTGGGCGTTCAGGATCGTCAGTCGGGACTCGTCGGTCGCCTCGTCGTGGCTGAGCGCCATCACCCAGCCTTCGTCCTCGGCCGTGGCGCCTTCCCGGGCCACAAAGATCGGCTCGCCAAGCCGGCTGGAAGCGCCGAAGTCCCGTGTGATCCGCGCACCGCTGCCCAGGTCATATTTGTAGAGGTACTGGCCAAGTGTCAGGCTGGGCGCCTCGGCGTTGAGACTGGCGGTGTAGCCGAACCGGGCCTTCAGCCCGACCAGGCTGTCGTTTACGCGCGGGAAGTCAGCGGCGACGTCGTCGATCTGCTCTTCCTTCGCCGTGCCCTTGGTCAGATCTATGGTCCAGCGCCACAGACGCCCTGTGGTGGCTTCGCCCCCGTAGAGGTTCTCGAAACCTCCGGCCATGGCGTGCTCCTGGCGGCACACATGGATGACGATGGTGTCGCCCTCCTCGTAGGCGTTGACCGGGTGGAAGACGTAGCAGGGATTGATCTCGAACCACCGAACCTGGCCGCCCGCGCCATTGCGCTTCATCACCCCCAGCCGGGCGCCGGCTTCTCGCCGGAAGGCCAGCGGCGGCTCGCCTCGCATGGCGGCCTTCAGGTCGAACACCACGGGCAAGTCCATGAACACCACGTGATTCCGTGTGACGTTCCAGTCGTGCATCATTACCGGGTTCGGCAGGTCGATGGGCTCAGCCTCCACCATCACGCCGGCCGCATCGACCCGGTAGTAGGTGAGGTACGGCGCCTTGGCCAACTGGTAGCCGAAGAACAGCAGTTCTCCAGTCACCGGGCAATGGCGCGGGTGAGCGGTCATGGAGCCGTTCAGGGCGCCGCCGAAGGTATGGGCGCCCAGAGTGTTCAGGTCTGAATCGACAGCCCAGGGCAGATGGGTTTCCTCCAGGGCCAGCATGTGGCCGGCATGGCGGATGATGTTGGTGTTGGCCGGCGAGGCTGCGGGATCGAACATGCCGCCCATCAGGGTCAGGTCGCCGTCATAGTAGGGGGTGCGCACGAACCGGTTGCGATAGTGCGCCTGGCCGTCCGCCAGTCGCACCGAATGCAGCATGCCGGTCCCGGCGAACCAGTGGTCGCTGTGCCCGGAGCGTGGGTTCATACCGGCGCGTACGTAGTCGCCGACGAGCTCCCGGGGGATTTCGCCGGTTACGGTCAGAGGTCCGGCATCGATCTCGTCCAGCACCGGCGCCCAGTTGCCCTGAAGGTGCCAGGCCACGGCGTCGGGCGTTTTCACAGGGGCGTTCATGGCGGCGCTTCCTTGTTTTGTTTAAGGAAGCCTCTCGCAGACGGTCGGCCTTGCCAAGGGCCTTTGGCAGCCTGGCTTGCCGGATGGCGCAAACCCGCGTTGAATTCAGGTTCTATGAAAAGTGTGTCCGAGACATGAGCGGCGGTTCTGTGGATTTTGAGTATCTGGAAACCTACACCGGCGGCGATCGGCAGGTGATCACCGAGGTGCTGGCGCTGTTCCTCGGGCAGGCGGACGGCTGGACGATAAGGCTTGGCGATCCCGGTGAGGGTTGGCGAGACCTCAATCACACAATCAAGGGCGCGGCGCGTGGCATTGGCGCGGTAGAGTTGGGGGAGGCGGCCCATCGCGCCGAGGCTGGCGATCCGTCGCGGGCGCCGGAGGTGTTGGCGGCTCTGGCCGACGTACAGGCAGCAATCCGGGAGTACGTGAAAATTACCTCGTAAATATCTGGTTCGTATAAACCTCGACCAGCATACTGAATCGATGGCCGTCGGGCGTTTGCAGGACCGCGCGGTGCTCCAGTACGTCGGCTGGTGGCGGTGAGGCGAGATCGAAGTCAGCGGCCACGCGAGTTTCCCAGCCGGTCGGCAGCGGCGTGAACAACAGTCTGGACGTCAGGGTGCGGCGCTGGAATCGCAGCGCCTGTACTGCCACGCCGAAGGGTGTGTCGGTCGTGTTGAGCGTATGGTTCATCCCAGCAGTCAAACGGCTGGGCAGATACCAGTTGTCGGCGCGCGACAGGATTTCGGCTCCGCACAACAGCTCGACCCGGCGATGGATTACCGGTTCGTCCGGCGCGGCGCCAAGTTCCCGGCGCACCTCGGCGAGCTGCTCCGGATTGGCCGTAACGACGAGACGGCGGGCCCGGATGGGAGGCGCGTTGGGGTCGCGCCGGGCGCAGAGTGTTTGCAGCACGGCCGTAGCGCTGTCGCGGCTGAGCAGGTCGGCGTTCAGCGACTGGAGCTGTGCGAGCATGCGCAAACGTTCGACGAACGGCGAGCGGGCTGCTTCAGCGCCGGCCGGTGCGGGTGCCTGGGTCGAGACCAGCGCCGCAGCAGAAACCATGTAGGCGGTGAGGGTCAAATTCCGGCGCCGTTGTCGATGGCGGCCAATGCGGCCTCATGGGCCAGCGCCTCGGCCTCGATCCAGCCGATGAACGCTTTCACCTGTGGAAGCCGCCCCTTGGCCTTGGGGTGAACCAGATAGTAGGCGAAATCGACCGCGGTAGAGATCTGCAGGGGTGCGACCAGTCGCCCGGCGTCCAGATCGGCCTGGGCCAGGGTGCGCTTTGCCAGCGCCACCCCGCGCCCGTTGGCCGCAGCCTCGATCACAAGGCTTGACTGGTTGAAGCGCGGCCCCCGGTGGCCATCAATACCGCGCAGTCCGCGAGCCGCCAGCCACATCGACCAGTCGGGGCAACTGTCGTCGATCTCCGGGGAGCCGTCGTGCAGCAGGATGTGATTGGCCAGATCCTCGGGGTTCTCCAGAGCCTGCTCAGCCAGAAGTGCGGGGCTGATCACCGGGATCACCGCCTCGCTAACCAGTCGCTTGACCTCCAGCCCCGGATAGCGCCCTGCGCCGTAGCGCAGCGCCAGATCCACTTCCCCGGCAGTCAGGTCCACCAGTTCCATGCCAGCGTTAAGCCAGACGTCAACCTGCGGGTGCACACGCTCGAAAGCGCCTAGCCGGGGCGCCAGCCATTTCGCGGCGAAGGAGGGCGGTGCCGTGATCGTGAGGCGACGGCCATCCACAGCGGCAGTCAGGAGAGACGCCGCTTCGGCGAGCCGATCAAAGGCTTCCCGGAGTGCGGGCAGGGCGGTCTGGGCCGCATCAGTCAGCAACAGTCCCTTGGGGGTGCGTTTGAACAAAGCGGCGCCGACATAGTCTTCCAGGTTCTGGATCTGCTGGCTTACCGCGCCGGGCGTCACCGAGAGTTCATCGGCGGCCCGGCTGAAGTTGAGATGCCGCGCCGCAGCCTCGAACGCGCGCAGAGCGTTCAGAGGCGGCAGCCGCCGCCGCTGGTGGTTGCGATCCATCAAGTTTTCCTGACACCCCGGGCAGAAGTCCTCGGGTTGCGAATTGGGCTCTGGAGCGCCTTATTGCAAGCGTCCACCGGTGTATCGCCCCTTTTCCGGCGGGGAATCCAGTGCGACGGACGTCTGGGTGTGCCGCAAGAGCCCGCCTCTGCAAGGATCGTTAGAGAAGCTAATCATGAGTGAGAGTTGCGATAGGGCGAGACGGGCGCGGCGGCTTGTCCTGCTGGGCGGCGTGCGGCCGGCCCGGAGTGCCGGACAGGTCTGGCTTGTGGGCGCGGGACCAGGCGATCCTGAACTGCTGACTCTAAAGGCATTGAGAGTGCTGCAGGCTGCCGAGGTGGTGGTCCATGACGGCCTAGTACCGGACGAGATCCTGGATCTGGCCCCGGCCGCCGCCCGCCGGATCTCCGTGGCCAAACGCAAGTCGCGCCATTCCTACTCTCAGGATGAGATCAACCGGATGCTGGTGGCCTTCGCGCTGGAGGGCCTGAACGTGGTCCGGTTGAAGGGCGGCGATCCATTCATGTTCGGGCGCGGCGGCGAAGAGTTGCAGGCTTGCCGCGATGCGGGCGTCGAGGCCCACGTCGTGCCGGGCGTCACGGCGGCGCTGGCTGCCAGCGCTGCCGCGGGTGCCCCACTCACCCATCGGCAATCTGCCCAGGCCGTCACCTTCGTCACCGGCCACGCAGCCAGAGGCGGCGAGCCGGATCTGGACTGGGCGGGGCTGGCACGCGCCAACCAGACGGTTGTCATCTACATGGGCCTTTCGATGGCGGCGTTGATCGCCACCCGTCTGATGGCGGCTGGCCGCGCCGGATCAACACCTGCCCTGATCGTCGAGAACGCCAGCCGCGCTGATGAGCGCCGGCTCGTCACCACCCTGAGAGATTTGGCCGAGGCCGCCGCGACCCTTAACGGCCCCGCCATGTTGATCGTCGGTGAAGCCATGTCGATGGCCGAGGCCGGCGCGACTGTTGAAGAGCTGGAAGCGATGCCTCTGGAGGCGCGAGCATGAAGGCTCTGACCGCAAATCGCCTGTCGGATGGTGACGTCGTCTTCTGGAACGCCGGCCAGTGGGTCGAGCGGTTCGCCGACGCCCATCTTTTTGCAGACGATGACCCTGCCGGTCCCGAGGCCGAAATGGCCGGGAAGGGGCAGCCGACTGTCGTCATCGACGTCTATCTGATCGATCTTGTCGAGTCGCAAGGCGTCTGGACGCCGCTCAGCTACCGCGAGCGGATCCGGGCGCTTGGGCCAACCAACCATCTCCATCACGGAAAGCAGGCCGAAGGCGGCACCGTGATCGCGGCCCTGCAGCAGGCGCATGGCGCCTCGCGCTCCACTGGTCGTGTCAATCTCATCAAGCGGACGAAGTAGAGGCCGATGTACCAGTACGACACCCTCGACAAGGCCATGGTCGCCGACCGTGCGGCCGAGTTCCGCGGTCAGGTGGAGCGCCGCCTCTCTGGAGAATTGACCGAAGACCAGTTCAAGCCGCTGCGGCTGATGAACGGCCTCTACCTGCAACTGCATGCCTATATGCTTCGGGTAGCGATCCCCTATGGCTCGCTGAACCCGACCCAGATGCGCAAGCTGGCCTGGATCGGGCGGACCTATGACAAGGGCTACGGCCACTTCACCACGCGTACCAATCTGCAATTCCACTGGATCAAGCTGCGCGACACGCCGGACATTCTGGATCATCTGGCCGAGGTCGACATGCATGCGATCCAGACGTCCGGGAACTGCATCCGCAATGTCACTGCCGACCCCTACGCAGGAGCCACCGCCGAGGAGGTGGATGATCCACGGGTGTGGGCCGAGGTGCTCCGGCAATGGTCAACGTTCCACCCGGAATTCTCGTTCCTGCCGCGCAAGTTCAAGTTCGCCATCACGGCATCGCCGAAGGACCGGACAGCGGCTCGTGTCCATGACATTGGCCTGGTCATGCGTCGCGGGAGAGACGGGGCGTTGGGCTTTGAGGTGATCGTCGGCGGCGGTATGGGGCGCACACCCTATGTGGGTCCGACCATCCGCGAGTTCCTGCCGGTGGACCAGCTTCTGTCGTACGTTGAGGCGATCCTTCGCGTCTACAACCGGCATGGCCGCCGGGACAACAAGTACAAGGCCCGGATCAAGATCCTGGTCGCCGCCCTCGGAACCGAGGAATTCACCCGCCAGGTCGACGCCGAATGGGCGAAGATCGGCGCGGACATCAATCTACCGGATGCCGAGGTCGCCCGGATACGAGCCGCCTTCGCGACGGTCGATTTCGAGACTCTGCCGCCCCGATCAGAGACCCTCGAGGCGGCCAAGGCGGTGACGCCGGCGCTGGCGCGTTTCGCCCGAAACAATCTTAAACCCCACAAGCGTCCGGGCTATGCCATCGTCGAGATCAGCCTGAAGGGCATCGGTGAAACCCCTGGCGACGCTACATCCGATCAGATGGATGTCGTGGCCGATCTGGGTGAGCGCTATGGTCATGGAGACATCCGGGTGACGCATGAGCAGAACCTGGTGTTGCCACACGTGAAGCTGGATGATGTCCCGGAGGTGTGGGCCGCGCTGCGCGACGCCGGGATCGCGACGCCAAACATCAATCTGGTCAGCGACATCATCGCCTGTCCCGGACTGGACTACTGCGCACTGGCCAATGCGCGCGCCATTTCCATCGCCCAACTCATCGCCGGGAAGTTTCGCGATCCTGACCGAGCCGAGGACGTCGGTGAGCTGAAGATCAAGATCAGTGGCTGCATCAACGCCTGCGGCCACCACCACGTGGGTCACATCGGCATCCTGGGCGTCGATAAGAAGGGTGAGGAATTCTATCAGCTTACCCTGGGCGGCTCTGGCGCCGAAGACGCCTCACTGGGTGCGATGCTAGGCCCGGCCTTGCCCTATGATCGGGTGGCGGGCGCCGTCGACACTCTGGTCGAGGTCTATCTCCGCGAGCGCGAGCCTGGCGAACGCTTCCTCGACACCTTCCGCCGTGCTGGCGTCGCGCCCTTCAAGGAGGCTGTATATGCCGACGCTCATTGAGATGATCGACGGGGCCGCCCGTGGGGTCGACGACGGCTTCGTGTTCGTGGCCGACGATCAGGACCTTCCGGACGGCGACCTGCTCCTGTCGCTGGCTCGCTTTCAGGCCGAGGGCGAGGGTCTCCTCTCTCAAGGTCGGCGCGTGGGCGTAAAGCTCCTGGCCGATCAGGAGGTTGAAGCGCTGGCCTACGACCTGCCGCGCCTGTCGGTGGTGGCCCTGGACTTCCCCAAGTTCGGCGACGGCCGCTCCTATTCAAACGCACGCCTGTTGCGGGAACGCTACGGCTTCAAGGGCCAGGTGCGGGCCGTTGGCGATGTCCTGCGTGAGCAGGCGGGATTTCTGCTGCGCGTAGGATTTGACGCCTTCGAGCCCGCCGACGGCTCATCAGCCAACGAATGGCAGGCCGCGACACTTCGCTATCGTCACGTGTTCCAGCGGGCTGCTGACGCGCGCGCGCCGGTCTATCTGGAGCGGGAGGCGTGACCTTGGCCTATGACGCCGTTGACCATACCCGCAGCCTCGCGGCCCGGCTGGACGCCGAGCTGCGACACGCTCATCCCCGAACAATTCTCGAAGCTGCGGTCGCCCAGCTTGGCGACAGGCTGGCGCTGGTGTCATCCTTCGGGGCCGAGTCCGCCGTGTTGCTCGATGTCGCCGCCAAGGTTAAGCCGGACATCCCGGTGCTGTTCCTCGACACCGGCATGCTGTTTGGCCAGACACTGGACTATCGGCGGCAACTGGCAGCCCGGCTGGGCCTTACCGATGTGCGTGACCTGCGCCCCGCCCATCAGGACCTCGCCACCGGCGATCCGATTGCCAAACTCTGGGAGACCGATACCGACGACTGCTGCAATATCCGCAAGGTGTTGCCGCTGGGCCGGGCGCTGGGCGAATTCGATGGATGGCTCACCGGACGCAAGCGCTTTCATGGTGGCGACCGGCTGAGTCTGGCGGTGGTGGAGGCCTCTGAAAGCAAGCTGAAGTTCAACCCGCTTGCCAACTGGGGCAAGGAGAACCTCGACGCCTATGTGGCCGAGCACGATCTGCCGGCGCATCCTCTGGTGGCGCAGGGTTTCCCGTCGATTGGCTGCTGGCCATGCACCCAACCGGCCGCGGAAGGCGAGGATGTGCGGGCCGGGCGCTGGAAAGGGCTGGACAAGACCGAGTGCGGTATCCATGTGGCGCGTTCGCCGTGGACGCCCAACAACGTCGGCGGCGATATCTAGGGCTATCGGGATGAATGATGTGAGTTTGGTTCAGCCGGCGCTCAAGGCGTCGGGCGCCTTCTTCGTGGAGACGGTGACCTGGGTCCAGCACTGGACCGACACCCTGTTTTCGTTCCGAACGACACGCGACGCGGCCCTGCGGTTTTCCAGCGGGCAGTTCGTGATGGTCGGCCTGATGAAGGACGACGGCAAACCGCTGTTGCGCGCTTATTCCATCGCTTCGCCGTCCTGGCACGAGGAGTTGGAGTTCTATTCGATCAAGGTGCCGGACGGCCCGCTTACCTCGCGTCTGCAGAACATCAAGGTTGGCGACCAGGTGCTGATCGGTCGCAAACCCACGGGCACGCTGGTGCTGGACGGCCTGAAGCCTGGCAAACGCCTGTATATGCTGGGCACCGGCACCGGTCTGGCGCCATGGCTGTCGCTGGTGCGCGATCCGGAGGTCTATGACCGGTTCGACGACGTGATTGTGACTCACACCGTACGCAGCGTTGCGGACCTCAATTACGCGGATTTGCTGGACCACGAACTGGCTCAGGACGAAATCCTGGGCGAACTCATCGGCCCCAAGCT
>NZ_JBILRO010000191.1:0-6798 GCF_044372605.1 Phenylobacterium sp. | reverse complement strand
CCGGCGACCTGGGCGATGATGATCATGGGCTGTGCCGGCCTGGGCGTGATGCTGCGCCGCCAGCGCAGCCTCGCCGTCGCCTGATACGGGACGAAGCTTTTCAGGAACGCCCGGGCCCTCGACCCGGGCGTTTTTGATTCCAGGCTATCTGAAAATGTGGATGCCCCCGGCGCCGCCGTGGGGCGCCTGGGCGAGACCGCGGATTTCCAGACCTGCGCGACGCGCGCCGCACTGGCAGCGGAGTCGGTCTTCCAGATCATGCAGTGTCTGGCGGCCCAAACCCTGGGCAATCCAGGGACGCGGGTTGATCACCGCCTCGCGACCACAGGCGCACCGCGCCCAGAGGCTTGACCGCGCCTGGGTGGCCCAGCCGAGGCGCGCCTCGCCATAGGCCATTTCCTGTACAAGCTGCCTGCTTCCGTCCGCCATGGTGCGACTCCCTGAAGTGAACAAAAGCAGAACTTAAGTGGTCTGGCCACTCCTTATCTGAAGATTTCTTGAGTCGTCCCGATCCCGATCCGGAAGGATCAGATTTTCTCGCTGATCCTGATGGCGGTAAGGCATCCGGTGCGGATCACCGCCGCGAGAAGGCCATAGCCCGGGGCCTCGTGAGCGCCCTCGTTCACCGCCTGATCGCGATGGGCCAGTTCCTCGTTCCGGAACTGCGATAGCTCGGCGGCCAGGGCCGGCTCGCGCTCGGCGAGTTCGTCGATCTGGCCCGCATAGTGCGCCTCGATGACGGTCTCGACCGCCTCTGTGCAAGCGTGAGCCGCCTTTTCACCCAGCAAGGCTGTGCCTGCGCCCAGAGCGAAGCCGGCCAGCCGCCAGAGTGGCGCGAACGCGGTCGGACGAACCCTGTGCTCGGTCAGCAGACTGTCAAACCGCGCCAGATGCACGGCCTCGTGGGCTTCCATCTCGGCAAGCTGTCCGGCGATACGGCTCCGCCCGGCCGCGCTTCCCAGTACAGCGCGTTGACCACGGTAGATCTGGACAGCCGCCATTTCGCCGGCGTGGTCCACACGCAGGATTTCGGCCAGCCGCGCCTTCTGGGCGCCTCGACCGGGGCGAGGTGGGATCGGCTTGTCCATTAGAGCTTGCCTCGTTCCCTTATAGCCGCGGCGATGCTCAGGCCCGCAAACACCAGAGACAGGGCGGCGTTCCAGCCGGCCATCGAAAGTCCGGCCAGCACCCAGGGCGCCTCATCGCAGGCGGGCGCCTTGACCTTCGCACCGTCCAGGAAGGCCGCCATATCTGCCGCGCTTACCCCGCCGCCGCTTGAGGCGCAGGCCTGCGGGCCGGGCCAGAACTTCCATTCCGCTCCGGCGTGGTAGGCTGCAACCGCGCAACTCAAGACAAAAAGCGCAGCCAGCCCCCAGCAGGTTAGCCCGCGCCATCTTGGCCCGCCCGGCATCCGGACGACGATCATGGCGATCAGCCCCAAGGTCAGGATGGCCCAATAGACTTCGCGCTGCCGAAGGCACAGCGTGCAAGGCGCCAGGCCCCCGAAAGTCTCGAAGGCATGGGCCGTCGCCAGCATGCCTGCGGCGATCAGAACGGCGCACAGTCGCCAGCGTTCGAGCAAGGGGTTCAGCATTGGTCTGAATATGTGCTCAAGCTTCGCCTACAGGAAGACCTTCAGGACAAGAATGAGCGCGATCAGCAGGCCCAGCAGAATGATCGAGTAGAGATTTATCCGCTTTTCAAGCTCGGTGAGCATGGCGCCGCCGAAGTGTTTGGGAACGGCCGCCACAGCGCAAAGGGTCGCGTAGACCTAGGTGCGCTCCCTGCGCGCCAGCACCATGGGTCCCAACAGGGCGTCCGGCGGGATGGGAAAGAACGAGCTTTCGGCAAACGAGATGACGGCCAGGGCCGTGGGCGCGTGTCGGGTTGCGGCCAGTCGCATCACCCGGTCGTACATCTGTCGGAACACTGGCGATCCAGGCGACTCGCTCGAGCGCCCCAGCTGGCAGGCGCCGCGCCAGGTGTCCTGGCTCTTTCCGGATTTGGTTGCAAATGATACTAAAGGCAAAACACCGGGAGCGTTGCCATGACCGTCCAAACTGCTGGCGCAAGCCGTGACCTGTTTGAAAATCCGCTGGGCACGGACGGCTTCGAGTTTGTCGAGTTCACCTCGCCCGCGCCCGAACGCCTGAAGGGTCTGTTCGAGAAGATGGGCTTCACGGCGGTGTCCCGTCACCGGTCAAAGAACGTGCTGCGGTTTCGTCAGGGCGACATCAACTTCATCCTGAACATGGAACCGTCAGGGCAGGCGGCGGCGTTTCGCGAGATCCATGGGCCGTCGGCCAATGCCATGGCCTTCCGGGTGCGTGATGCTGCGCGGGCGCTGGAGATGGCGGTGGCGCGGGGCGCCAGGGCGGTCGTGGGCCCGGTCGGGCCGATGGAGCTGAACATCCCGGCCATCGAGGGCATCGGTGGGTCGAACCTTTACCTGGTGGATCGCTATGGGGCGCAGGAGATCTACGACGTGGACTTCGTACCCATCCCGGGCGCAGCCGAGGCGGCGTCGGCCAATGCTCTGGGCCTCGGCTATCTGGATCACCTGACCCACAACGTCCGGCGCGGTCAGATGGCGACCTGGGCGACCTTCTACGAGGATATCTTCAATTTCCGGGAGATCCGCTACTTCGACATAGAGGGCAAACAGACCGCCCTGGTCTCCAAGGCCATGACCAGTCCCTGCGGCAAGATCCGTATCCCGCTGAACGAGAGCCAGGACGAGCACTCCCAGATCGAGGAGTTCCTGCGCGACTACAAGGGCGAGGGCATCCAGCACATCGCGCTGGGCGCAGACGACATCTACGCCTCCGTCGAAGCGATGCGGCAACGCGGTGTGTCCTTCCAGGACACTATCGACACCTATTTCGACGGGATCGACGCACGTGTGCCTGGCCATGGTGAGGATGTGGCGCGACTGCGCGCCGACCGGATCCTGATCGACGGCGCGCCGACAGAAGGCCAGGGCCTGTTGCTGCAGATCTTCACCGAGAACATGATCGGCCCGATCTTCTTCGAACTGATCCAGCGCAAGGGCAATGAGGGCTTCGGCGAGGGCAACTTCAAGGCCCTGTTCGAGTCCATCGAACTGGATCAGATTCGCCGCGGGGTGCTGCCGGCGCCGTCTCAAGGGTAATCCGCAATGGCCAAGGGTGACTGGATACCGGTCCGGGGCGCGCAGGGGTCGCACTCGCGCCAGGCACATGCCGACATGCCTGACGGCACCTATGAGCGCGAGATCTCCAAGGAGGGATTCTTCGGCCCTGCCGCGTTCCTGCATCACCGCAGGCCACCCACCGGCTGGACGCGGTTCGAGGGGCCGCTGCGCCCGCGTGCTTTTGACCTGAACCGGCTGAAGGGCGCCCAGGCCTCGCCATGGGGCGCGGCGGTGGTGCTGCACAACAAGGCCACCGAGGTGCGCTTCTGGAAAATCGTCGAAGCCATGCCGGCTTTGGCCCGCAATGCGGATGGCGACCAACTTCTGTTCGTCCATCAGGGCAGGGGCGACCTGTTCTGCGACTATGGCCGGATCGCCTACGAGACCGGTGACTACCTCTATCTCCCGCGCGGCACGATGTGGCGACTGGCGCCCTCGGAGCCCTGCGCGATCCTGATGATCGAGGCTACCAACACCCACTACAGGCTGCCGGACCGCGGCCTGATGGGCGGCCATGCCCAGTTCGATCCGGCCATGCTGGACACCCCCCAGATGGACACCGTCTTCAGGGCCCATCAGGACGAGCCCGGCGAGGTGCGGGTCGAGATCAAGAAGCGTAGCCAGGTTTCGGTGGCCACCTACCCCTACAATCCGCTGGACGCGGTGGGGTGGCACGGTGACCTGGCGCCTGTGCGCCTGAACGTCCGCCATATCCGCCCGGTGGTGAGCCACCGCTATCACCTGCCGCCCAGCGTACACTCGACCTTCCTGTCGGACCGCTTCGTGGTGTGCACATTTGCGCCTCGACCGTTCGAGACAGATCCTGGTGCGCTGAAGGTGCCGTTCTTCCACAACAACGACGACTTCGACGAGGTGCTGTTCTACCACGCCGGCGACTTCTTCAGCCGTGACCACATCGAGGCCGGAATGATGACATTCCATCCCAGCGGATTCACCCACGGCCCGCACCCGAAGGCGTTGAAGTCCATGCTGGTTCAGCCGAAAGTCGCCACTGACGAGTATGCGGTCATGATCGACACCCGTGATCCGCTGGAGGTGGGTGACGCGGCCTCGGCGGTGGAGAACCCGGCCTATGTCGACAGCTGGCAGACGGGATGAGTTTCGAGACAGATCTCCTGGAGGCTGCCGAGGACGAACTTGACCGCGCCATGACGCTGGGCTGGCGTGAACTGGTCAAATTGACCCCCTGGGGCGACACCTTCGAGGGCTTCACCCCGGGCGGCCGCGAAGTCTGCTTCGAACGCACCTATCTGTGGGAACACGAAACGGGCGGTGACATCCGCGTCGAAGTGTCGGTCTATGAGGCGCGCGCGTTCGAGGACGGCGTGCGGCTGACTCGAGTCATCACAAAAGAAACCGGAGGGAGCAACGAATGAAGCTGGCGTCGTTGAAGGGGGGCCGGGATGGCCGCCTGGTGGTGGTTTCCAACGATCTCGCGTGGTACTCGCCGGCCGACCGCATTGCGCTGACCCTGCAGGCGGCGCTGGACGACTGGGAGCGGTGCGAACCGGAACTTCGCGGCCTGGCGGAGAGCCTGGAGCACGGCTCGGTGCCGAAGGCCCGGTTCCATGAGCATGAGGCGGCAAGCCCCCTCCCGCGCGCCTACCAGTGGGCCGATGGCTCGGCCTATGTGAACCATGTGGCCCTGGTGCGTCAGGCCCGGGCTGCGGAGATGCCGACGAGTTTCTGGACGGATCCTCTTATGTATCAGGGCGGGTCGGACGGGTTCCTGGGCCCGCGGGACCCGATCCCGCTGGCCGACGAGGCCTGGGGATGCGATCTTGAAGGCGAGGTGGCCGTGATCACCGGCGATGTGCCGCTGGGCGCCACGCGCGACGAGGCCCTGGCGGCGATCCGGCTGGTCCTGCTGTGCAACGACGTGTCCTTGCGCAACCTGATCCCGGGCGAGATGGCGAAGGGGTTCGGTTTTTTCCAGTCAAAGCCTGCCTCAGCCTTTTCACCGGTCGCCGTGACGCCGGACGCCCTGCCGACCTGGAAAGACGGCAAGCTTGGCGGCAAGCTGGAAGTTGAACTGAATGGAAAGCCCATGGGCGAACCGGACGCGGGCGTCGACATGACCTTCGACTTCGGAACCCTTGTCGCCCACGCCGCCCGCACCCGGGCCCTGAGCGCCGGTACGATCGTGGGTTCGGGGACGGTGTCCAATCGCGGGCCTGACGGAGGACCGGGCAAGCCGATCTCCGAGGGTGGGGCTGGCTATGCCTGCCTGGCCGAGGTGCGCACGGTGGAAACCCTGACCGGCGGTGCGCCTGTAACCCCCTTCCTGAAGGCCGGCGATACGGTGCGGATCGAGATGGTCGATAGCAAGCGGGCGTCCATCTTCGGAGCCATCGAGCAGGTCGTCGCCGGGTCATGAACGCCAATGCGCCGGGAATGGGCGGCGAGACCACGCTGCAGCTGGACAGCTATCTGCCCTATCGGCTGTCGGTCGCGTCCAACGCGGTCTCCGGCCTGATCGCGCGGGCCTATGAAGACCGGTTCGGCCTGTCGATCCCGCAGTGGCGGCTGGTGTGCGTACTGGCCGAGGATAGGGGGCTGACCCAGGTTCAGATTGTGGCCCGCACCATGATGGACAAGGTCACCGTGAGCCGCGCCGCCCAGGGACTGGTCAAACGGCACCTTATCGGGCGCACCCGGAACAAGGCCGATGGTCGCAGCCACATGCTGACGCTGACGGCGGCGGGCCGCAGTCTTTATGCCGAGATCGCGCCGCTGGCTCTGGCCTATGAGGCAACCCTGATCGCCGGACTGGCGCCGGAGGAGGTCGAGTTACTGAAGCGGCTGCTGGCGAGGCTGCAGGCGGCGGCGGGCCAGCCGCTTTAGGCGGCGAACGCTTCCTCGCGCATGATGCCCCAGCGGTGGGAGCCCTCGCCGAATGGCAGGTGGAAGCCGAAGGCCGCGCGCTTGCGTTCATCGCGCCAGGTCGCCTCGAACGAGACGATCACCTCCTGTTGCAGTTCTTCGGGGATCTGGCGAACATCGTGGCCAAGATTGCGGGCCACGTGTTCGATCACCATCGAACGGTGCGCTTCGCCGCCGAGTGAGAGCAGGGCCTCGCGGACGCGTTTGCAGGTGGCGGGTTTGACGCGGATCGAGCGTTTTGCTGTCGGGGCGTCGGCCTGGATGTTTTGCGGGATCTGCATGGTGCAACAGAGCTTGCGCCCGGTGCATTTATCGGCGGGTTAAGGCGCACGGAAAAGATGACATTAAGACAACCTGGCGTTTCAGGCCTCGCGGGCGTTCACCCCCACCCCAGCGCGACCGCGCCCCGGTAGACGACGAACGAGGCCAGGTAGGCCAGTGCGGTCATGTAGACCAGCATGACGCCAGTCCAGGCCCAGGAGTTGGTTTCGCGCTTCACCACGCCCAGGGTGGCGGCGCACTGAGGCGCGAAGATATACCAGGCGAGGAATGAGAGGCCGGTGGCCAGCGACCACTGCTCGGCCAGGCGCGCGCCGAGCGCGCCCACATTGGCCTCGGCCTCCGCTACGGCATAAACAGTGCCGAGCGCCGCCACCGCCACTTCGCGCGCGGCAAAGCCGGGGATCAGCGCCACCACCATCTGCCAGTTGAAGCCGATGGGG
>NZ_JBILRO010000190.1:0-6838 GCF_044372605.1 Phenylobacterium sp. | reverse complement strand
GGTGCGAGCCATGCGGAAAGCCAGGCTTCGAGTTCACCGGGCTCAGCAAGCGGCATGGGTCCCGTGTCGGCCTTTGCCTTGAACAGGCGGCGCCACCGGCTCGGCCGGGGCCTCGGCGCATCCTTCGGCGCTGTGGACTGTGTCATGCCCTGTCTTTCTCTGCTGGCTGTGGCTGCGCGCGCCGGCGTGACGCGAGGTCCGCGCTCGTCGGAGCGTTGAGATCCCAGATGAGGCGAATCTTCGCCAAACCCGCAATCACAACGCCGCTCAAGTCTGGCTCGCGCCAGGAGAACCCGTGCCTGGCCGCGCGCGGAAAGGCGTGATGATTGTTCTGTAGGCCTTCGCCAAAGGCAAGGAGCGCGACCCAAAGGTTGTTGGCGCTGTGGTCGTCGGTGTCGAAAGGCCGCCGGCCATAGAGGTGACTAAGAGACCCCACGGCCCAGCTCGCATGATGCACGAGCAGGAGACGGACGGGACCGGCCCACAGGAAAGTCTCCACGGCGGTTCTGGGATCGCGCGTGACGAGCCCGGCGATGGCCAGCGGCAGCAACAGACCAAGCGCGGCCCAAAGCCCGTACTGCAGTTGCACCCGAAAGATGAGTGGGTCGCGCACGATGTCGGGCGCAAAACGCATGACGTTGGTCATGTCCGCAGCGAACATCCATCCTAGGTGCCCGTGGAAGAAGCCGCGCCATCCGCTCGCGGGCACTTTCCGGGCGAAGTGAGGTGAGTGGGGATCGTCAGCCGTGTCGCTGAAGCGATGATGCCTGCGATGGGTCGACACCCAATACAGTAACGAACCTTGCAGCGCGGTAGACCCCAGAACGACGAACATGACCTGCAGGGTCCGCCCCGTTTTGAACGAGCGATGGGCAAAATAACGATGAAACCCGATCGTCACCGCCAGCGTGGTCACACAGTAGGCGATAGCGAAGGCGATGAGCGCTATAGCGGACACCCGTCCGCCGCTTGAGGCAGCGAGGGCCAGAGCTGCGACCGTGCCCAGGAAAGGGCCAATGACCACGCCAGAAACAACGCCCCGGATAAGCCGCAGCCGCGCCGGCGGCAGCGAGATTGTCACCGGCACGCCGGAGGTGTCGGTGTCCGACGAAGTCAGCGCCTTGGGCGACGGGACCAGCGTCATGGTGTCTTGGTCCGCAGGAGGTGGGCGGGGGGCCGCCGGACATCCCAGACAAGGCGCAGCCGCGCCGCCAGTCGGATCAACCAGGCCCCCGGATCGATCTGCCAGGGCCGGAAATCATTCGTGGCTGACGCCGGGAAAGCATGGTGGTTGTTGTGCCAGGCGCCGCCCAGGGTCGGAAGCGCGAGGGGCCAGAGATTTCGGCTGTCGTCATTGGTCATGTGGGGTCGGCTGCCCACGGCGTGACAAAGCGAGTTGATGCTCCACGTCGCGTGATGGTTCACGAAGACCCGCACCAAGCCGCCCCACAGAAAGCCTTCCACCGCGCCTCGCATCCCGCCGAACAGGCCGCCGATCGCGGCTGGCAGTATCAGACCGAGGCCGAACCACATGAGATAGCTCTGCTGAATGCGCAGGGAGGTCGCGTCGCGCAACAGATCGGGAACCGCACGCCGCAGGTCCATCGGCCGCGCGATGAACAGCCACCCGACATGCGCGCGCCAGAGAGCCGCCAAGCCGCCGGGCCGAGGACTATGGGGATCGCGATCGGTGTCCGTGAACCGGTGATGATCCCGATGGGTCGCGGTCCAGTAGAATACTGGCCCCTGCCCGGCCATAGAGCCGAACGCGCCCAATACCCAGCGTACAAGGACGCCGCACTTGAATGCCCGGTGGGAAAAGTAGCGATGGAAGCCAATCTCTACGCCAACCGCGCTCGCAAGGTAGAAAGAGCCGAAGAGCCATAGGGATGCCGGCGTCACGCCACCCCAGCGGATCGCTAGGATCGCGGCCGCCAACGCCCCTAGCGCGGGAACGCAGGTCATGAAGAGTAGCAGGCCAAGCGGCCCCTCGACCCGCTTGGCCTGCGCAGAGGACATCATGATTCAGCCCCTGCCCGCAACGAGGGCTCTGACGCGGAATAAAGGTCGCGGCAGAGATGCCGGCGCACCTTGCCGCTCGAGGTCCGCGGAAGCTGCCCGAGCGTCACGAACGCGAGGTCATGGACAGCGACGCCATGCTCAATCGAAACGGCTGATATGATGGCGGCCCGAAGCTCGTCAACGGCGCGCGCGTCGGCACCGCGCCGCAGTTCGATCAGGATACCGAGCCGCTCCTCGCCCGGCTCTCCAAGCGGGAACGCTGCGCAGACGCCGTGCAGGCGCGGACCTGCAGCGCCGCGCAGCGTTGCTTCCACATCGCTCGCGTGAACCTTGCGCCCGGCGAAGATGAGCAAGTCCTTGAGCCGACCCGTGACGGCGAGTTCGCCGCCCGAGAGGACGCCCAGGTCTCCCGTGCGCAGGAAAGGGCCGCGACCATCGGCCAAGCAGGCTCCGAAGACCTTGGCGGTGTCGTCCGCCTTGCCCCAGTAGCCGGCTGCGACGCTTGGTCCCCGCAACCAGATCTCACCCTCCTCGCCCTCCGCCCTCAGGCCTCGAAGCTCGGGATCGACGATTAGGATCTCGCAATCTGCTACGGCATAGCCGCAGGAGATGCGCCCTGATCCGCCGGGCGCGGGTGCAGGATGCACCGTGGCGCCCACGCCACGAGGCGCGCCACTGACCAGAAGGGTCGCCTCAGCCAAGCCGTATGAGGCTTGGAAAGCCGCTCGCTTGAACCCATGAGGGGCGAACCGCTCCGCAAATGCGTCGAGGGACGCCGACGAGATGGGCTCGGCACCGACGAAGGCGCATTCCCAGGTCGAGAGATCGAGCGCGCCGAGATCCAGCCCTTTGGCGGCCTCGACACAGGCCGCAAAGGCGAAAGGGGGTCCGCCGCTGACGGTCGCCTTGGTCTGGTCGATGCAACGCAGCCACCTTAGGGGTTGTTGCATCGCTCTCAGCGGCGACATCAGGACGATCTGTGATCTGGAGAAAAGCGGCTGCAAGACGCCGCTTCCGAGACCCATGTCGTGGTAGGGTGGGAGCCAGATCACAGCCCGGCTGGTGCTGCTAATCCCGTAGAGGGCTTGTTGGCAGGTGAGGTTGTGAATGAGGTTGCCGTGGCAGACCATCACGCCACGTGGCGATCCGGTCGATCCCGAAGTGTATTGCAGCAGTGCCACGTCTGCGGCGTCAGGACCCTCGTCGAGGAATTCTCCAGCGTCTTCTTCCCCATCGTCCCTCAGAACCCACAAAGCCGGAGGATCGATGCCGGCGACGAAGAACTGCGCAGACATGGCGGCCTCCGCCGAGGCGGTGCAGACAATCAGGCTCGCGCCGCAGTCTGCTGCAATCATCGCGATGGCGTTCCGGAGTCGGCGACCTTGCGGAGGCGGCGCGGGGGCCGCCACGCGCCGCGCCAAGAAACAGGCCAGCAGGGTGACGATGTACTCAAGTCCCGGCCGCAGAATGACAAGGATGCGGTCCCCCGGAAGCGTGCGCTTAGTCAGGCCTGCCGCGCGGCGCTGGACGGCCGTCAGGAGTTCACGATAAGTGATAACCTCTGACCATTGGTCGTCTTCCACGAAGGTGTAGGCGACTTCGTCTCCGGACGAGACTGCGCGCTCGCGCAACACGTCGATGATCGATCTGGCCCTCACTTGGCACCCCTCATCGCGACTGCTCCTAGGCGGCGCGTGAGCCGTCTAGGAAAACCCCGGGATGACCGCATCTTTCAAAGCAGTCCGCCCTAGCCCGGCCACCGCCCTGCCGCCCCCTATTGAAGGCCGCAGAGCAAGGGCCACGCTGAGCCTAGGCCATCGCCCGCGCCCTGTCTCGCGTGCAGGCGAAAATTTTTCCGCCGCCACCATCGCGAGAGGCCGCACGTGAAGTGCCGGTCAGGATGACTGCTCCGCAGTCTGTGCGCGCCGGATTTCCCGTTCAATCGCCTGAGTTATCCCACCCAGCGTGCTGAGCGAGGCATCGCCAACCGCGACATCCGGAATCTCCACGCCAAACTCATCTTCCAAAGCAAACAGTAGATCGACGAAGTCCGACGATTGCAGACCGAGCGCCTCAAGCCGCGTCTCCGGGCTCAGAGTGTCGATTCGACAGATGATCAGGCCTGAAGCGACAGTCGCTACCCGGCGAAACACCTCATCCATCGCACCCTCCCCTGGCGGCCCACGCGGCACCGCTCCACCCGACTAGGCCGGTGCGGATCGTGGAAATCAAGTGATCAGTCCAAGGCTGGAACCGGCTTGTCGCTACCATGGCCTCAACCCAGAAGCTGGGCGTCGCCCGGGGCGCGGGACGTTTGTCGCGCAACGGCCGCGAAGCCTAGCGAGGATCGGCTCGCGCCGGGGGTGCGGGGGGTCAGGAAACGGCATCATCGATCAGGCCGAGACCCTGAAGAAAACGGCGGACTGCCCCCACGAACGCCGCTGGATTGTCCGCCATCACGGCATGGCCCGCGACAGGCAGAGTCGTCAGCGTCCCGTGGGCGAGGGCCTCGCGCGCCATCTGGACGGCGACGGCCTCGCCGAGAACCGCCGAACCTATGCCCCGCGCGATAAGAACCGGCATTGGCAGCGCCCGGAGCTCAGACCAGAGGCGGGCGCTCCTGGCGTCGGCCGCTGCCGGATCGAGGTTGCCGATACCCTGCGCGATACCCGGGTCGCACATTAGCATGAAGCCTCCGCCCGGTGCGGCCAAAAGGGCGTGTTCGACGATGTTGGCAATACTGGTCGGCGCGGCCAGCGGGAGGGTCGCTTCTATGTGCTGACGAAAAACCTCTTTTGAAGCGAAGCGCCGTCCCACCGCCTCCCGGAAATTGTCGCGCACCCGCGCGACGATCGCAGTGTTTGCCGCCGGGCTGAAATCCGCCAGGACAACCGCGGCGACGGTGCGCGCCGAGCGGGAGGCGAGCGCCAGCGCAATTTCGGCACCCATCGAATGTCCGATCAGAATCCAACGGGTCGCGCCCACCTGCGCCATCACATCCTGGAGATCGTCGACGTAGGTCGCGACCCTGTAGTCGCCAGCCACACCCCACCCGGAGTGGCCGTGACCGCGTAGGTCAGGAGCGATCCATCTGCGGTGTCCGGCGATGCTAGGTGCCACCTCGTTCCAGATATAGCCGCCGTCTCCGAAGCCATGGATAAAGAGGCTGACGGGCGCGCCGTGCCCCGCGCCCGACAGGTGGAGCGCGGGCAACCCTCCTCGCTCGAGCCGGGTCTCGCAACCTCTGGAGTGGTGGCTGTGTTCCGAAGCCTGCACGTTCTGCCCGGCGGTGTCGTGGGGGGAAGTCATCGCCATCCTTTTTGCAGCTTGGGGGCCGCGCCGGCTTTGCGGCGCCGGTTTCCCACGGGCACTTGAGCGAGGCCGACGGGCCAAGCGTCACTCCGGCTTTTCATCGTCTTTCCTCACTTGCTGGACATATTCCGCCCGCGGCGGCGGCGGGGGGGTGATCTGTATGTTCATGCCGAAGACAAGCATGAGGCTCGTCATCATCACGGCGCCGCCACGCTGCCGCCGGGCAAACCGGACCGCCCACAGCCCAAGCGGCGCAAGCAGGATCACGATCAACAGGCCTAGACCCAGGGAGGTCCACGCTCCCATTTCGGGAGGCGGCGCGGGCGCGTGAGCGGGCGTGATGACAGGAGGAGGCGAAGTATCCACGATCTCTAACTGGGAGGTCCGGACGCGGTCGCACAGGCCCGAAGGGTCATTTGGTGCCTGGGTCCGGCGCGAGAGATCGCGGCTCGCGGCCTATTCGCCATGGTGGTCCATCGCCAGCTGATCAAGGCGCGCGCGAAGAATCCGACCGACTTGGGCCGCCGGCCCCTCGTCGAGCATGCTGCGGTGTGCGGTGTCGATGCGTTCGATGGCAAGCCGCCCGCCAATCAGACGCCGCCAGGCGTCATGCCGCGAGGTGGTGTCGGGCGTTTCCCCCACTGCGGCGAGGTAGAGCATATCGCCGTCGAAGTGTGCGGGGACGGCGGCGGCGTTGAGCTCGGTGTTGCGCCGGAGGTGGTTCAGCCAGCGCGTCAGATCCGCAGCGGTGAATTCGGCGGGGACCAAGTGGTTGCTCCTGAGGTGGGCCAGCGCCGTCGAGGAAGCTGTCGGCCGCTCCGCTTCGAGGCTGGCGGCTGGATAGCCTGCGCTCTCCAGCAGCTGGCCGAGCGCGGCAGCGTCGTCGAAGCAGAGCGGCGTGTCCGCAAGGGTGCCCGGATCGGAGTCCAGCAAGCCGAGGAAGGCCACGCCCTCCCCTTGCTCCCGGATCCGGCAGGCGATCTCGTGGGCCATGAGGCCCCCAAACGACCAGCCGAGCAGATGGTACGGCCCGGCCGGCTGGATCGTCCGAATGAGAGCTAGGTACTCAAGCGACAGCGTCCGCAAGGTTTCCGGGCGCGCCTTCGCGTCGTGCGCCTGTAGGCCCCAGAGGGGCCGTTCGTCGCCGAGGTGCTTGGCCAGGTTCGCGTAACACCAGCTCAGTCCGCCGGCCGGGTGGATGCAGAAGAGGGGCGGGAGACTCCCGCGCGCGGCGATGGGGAGGATCGGGTCGAAGGTGCCATGGCCGGCATCCTCTAGCCGCAGGCTGAGTTCGGCGACTGTTGGGGCGTTGAAAACGGCGATCAGCGCTAACCGCACGCCGAACTCGGTCTGCACGCGATTGACCAGCTTCACCGCGTCGAGCGAATGGCCCCCGAGCTCGAAGAAGTTGTCGTGGACCCCGACCTGGTCCAGCCGCAGCACCTGCCCCCAGATCTGCGCCAGCGCTGCCTCCGTCGGGCTTCGCGGCGCTACATAGGCCAGA
>NZ_JBILRO010000189.1:0-6851 GCF_044372605.1 Phenylobacterium sp. | reverse complement strand
CGCGGCTGGCGGCGGCCGGCGTTGGCCTGGAGAAGCTCACCCTGCACGTGGGCGCCGGCACCTTTCTGCCGGTGAAGACGGAAGACCTGTCGATGCACAAGATGCATGCCGAATGGGGCGAGATCGATCCCGCGACCGCAAACAGGCTTAACGCGGCGCGAGCCGCAGGCGGTCGCATCATATGTGTCGGCACGACCTCGCTGCGCCTGATCGAGAGTGCGGCGGATCCTGACGGAACGATCCAACCGTTCCGTGCGGAAACCGCCATCTTCATCACACCGGGCTACCGGTTCCGTGCAGCAGACGGGCTGATGACCAACTTCCACCTGCCGAAATCGACATTGTTCATGCTGGTCTCGGCGTTCGCCGGTCAGGCGACGATGCGGGCTGCCTATGATCACGCGATCGCCTCAGGGTATCGTTTCTATTCCTACGGCGACGCCAGCCTGTTGTGGCGCGCCGAGTGATGGCGGCGTTTCCGTTCCAAATCGCCGCCACCGACGGTCGCGCGCGGACCGGCGTGCTGTCGACGCCCCGCGGCGACATCCGGACGCCGGCCTTCATGCCGGTGGGTACGGCAGGCACCGTCAAGGCGTTGACGGTGGAACAGGTGGCCGCCACCGGCGCCGACATCCTGCTGGGTAACACCTATCACCTGATGCTGCGCCCTACGGCGGAGCGGGTAAGTCGGCTGGGCGGCCTGCACCGCTTCATGCGTTGGGAGAAGCCGATCCTGACCGATTCCGGCGGCTTCCAGGTGATGTCGCTCTCCAACATTGCCAAGGTGACCGAGGAGTCCGTGACCTTCCAGAGCCATCTGGACGGTAGTCGCCACGTGCTGACGCCCGAACGCTCCATCGAGATCCAGGCCGATCTGCTGGGCGCGGACATCGTGATGCAACTGGACGAACTGGTGGCCCTTCCCGCCACCGGTGATCGCGCCGCCGAGGCTATGCGGCGCTCCGCGCGATGGGGTGAACGGTCGAAGGCGGCCTTCGGTCATCGCGACGCTCAGGCGCTGTTCGGCATCCAGCAGGGCGGTGTCGACGAGGCGCTCCGTAGCGAGTCGGCCCGGCGTCTCATCGAGACCGGCTACGACGGCTATGCCATCGGCGGCCTGGCCGTGGGTGAGGGGCATCAGGCCATGGTCGAGGTGCTGGACTTCGCCCCTGCCCAACTACCGGCAGATCGGCCGCGATACCTGATGGGGGTGGGCAAGCCGATCGATCTGGTCGAGGCGGTCTACCGGGGTGTCGATATGTTCGACTGCGTACTGCCGACCCGGTCCGGTCGCCACGGTCAGGCCTGGACCTGGGATGGTGCGATCAACCTGAAGAACGCCCGGTTCGCCGAAGACGACAGTCCGCTTGACGCCTCTAGTGACGTTTCGGCCAGTCGAGACTACTCGAAGGCCTATCTGCACCACCTCGTGAAGTCACAGGAGATCCTGGGCCAGGTGCTGCTGTCCTGGCACAATCTGGCGTTCTTCCAGTCGCTTATGTCGGAGCTCAGGGCCGCGATTTCGGAAGGACGGCTGGAGGCTTTCCGTCAGGCGTTCGCGTCGCGTCATTTCGCGTCGGATACTTCGGCCTAGGCTCTGTCTTCGCTGTCACAGCAGGCGACTTGGTCATTGTGTGCGTCGGTGCTGCGGGCGCTGGGCAACCGCGAGCCTCACCAAGCCCCTTGAGATATGCGCGGCGTACTGATCCCGCCAGGATAGCGTTCTGCACCAGCTTGTCATGGCTGGCGGCGCCGGAGACACGTCGCACGACGCCACGGAACGGAATGGCGCCCCCCGCCAGATCACCGGCAACGCTCAGCGCCGTTTGCTTGCCGCGGTCCGCAAGATCCACCTCGTCAGTTGGGAGCTGATCAAGGTCAGGCCCGAGCGCGGCCTCAAGCGGCTGAAGCAGACTGACCAATGTTGAGCATTTCCAGTTGCGCGGCGGCCGCTGGTAAGGGTCCTTGAGCGACTCCAGCAGGAGCTCCGGTATCTCGACCTTCATGACATTCAGGTCGCGAAGCGGCGTGGTGGCTGCCCCCTGAACGCTGCCCTGCTTCACCTGATCCGATGTTCGGACCTGGTCATCCGGCGCCGGTGCCGGCGGGGGAGCGGTCCGTCCCGTCCGGGTCTGAGCGGCCGCAGACGAAACCAGCCCGGCGACAGCGAGGGACAGCAAGGCAAGACGAAGGGATGCATTCATGAGTTCACCAGAGGCCGACAATGCGCCGAGCAGTGTACCCTGTCACGAATGTCGCTTCCACTTTCGGTCTCAGCCCTCTAGGTTCCGCGCCGCTTCATCCGGGCTGCCGTCAAAGGTCGCCTTGAGTCGCGGGCCGGTAGCTCAGTGGTAGAGCATTCGACTTTTAATCGAATGGTCGTGAGTTCGAACCTCACCCGGCCTACCAACATTCTGGCGGAGCTCCGGTTCCCAAAATGAACGGAGCCGGTGCGAGAGGTCGCCCGGCTCCGCTAGATGATAGGTTTATCAGGGACTATTTCGGCGCAGGTTCGCTGGTTTTCGCGAGGTAAGCCTCAAGTGCCTGGCGCGCCACCGTCTTGCAGCCGCTGGTTTCAGCGACCCGGACGATATCGTCCAAAGTCGTCAGGCTTTCCAGCGCGGGACAGATGCCGCCACGGCGGGCTCCGAAGGTCCGACCCTCGGGCGGCGGCTGGACCAGGGCGCGGAGCGTTTCGAAACGCGCCGCGTCGGCCGAGGCCAGTCGTGCGCCGGGCAGAGCCACGCCGCCGGCCGCGCCGCGTAGTGTGGTGACCTCGCCGGAGGCGCGCATCAGAGTGACTGTCTGGCCCGCACCAAGCGCCAGTCGGGCGCCCGCGCCATAGGCTTGCCCACGTTTGATCGCCGGATCAGACGAGTTGACGACAATGTAGTCGCTGGCCATCGCCACGCCGCCGAATGCAACGGAAAGGGCGACGCCGAGCAGTATCTTTCGCATCAGGAATTCCCCGCATTTCTGCATTTCAGACCCAGGAACAAGTTGACCACTAACACACGGAAGCCCTGAACGGTGTCTGAACAAGTGGTGTGTCGTTCTCATGTACGAGGCGGCCGGGCACCAAGACGCAGAACGCCGAACTTGGCCAGCCAGACAAGTCCTCGCTCGACGAAGGGGCGACGATCGGCAGGAACTTCGGCCATCAAAGCCATCACTGAACGCGGGCCGTTGGTGAGGCGGGACACCAGGGCGGCAACTTCGCCGGCGGTCGGCAACCGCGCGGCCTCGCTTCGGACGCCCGGTCTATTCAGCCAGGCTGTCAAGTCGTCCTCCGCAAATGGTCGCGCAAGCGCCACAGTCTCCAGGCCGGACAGATTTGCTGTCGGATAGGCCTGAAACATCCGAAAGGGGTCCGGCCGGTAGGGGTTTTCCAGTGACCCTTGTGCAGGCGCTGATCGTCGTCGTCGCGCCAGCTCGCTCCACAGCGCCTGATACTGGGGAATGACAACGCCCCAATCGAAGGTCTGAAGGGCTCGCGCACGCCCAGACCTTCCCATCCGGCCTCTCAGGTCCGCGTCTGAAAGTAGAGCGACGAGGTCGTCTGCAGCCGCGGCGATGTCCACGGAAGTGAACAGGGCGGTGGTCCCGGCGAAGGTCTCGTAAGTGATCAAGCGATGCGCATGGGCGTAGGCCAGATCAGTTCCCAGGCCTGGCCTCGGCGTCATCGTCGGGATTCGAAAACCATCGATCCCGTGACGCACGGTGTCGCGGTAGCCGTCCCAGTCACTGACAACGCACGGCAGGCCCGCTGCCATGGCCTCTAGGGGCGTGATCCCGAAGGTCTCCTGAGTATTGTCTGACAGCGAGAGGAACACATCTGCTGCCGACAGAACTTCATCGCGCGCCTCGGCAGAGCGATCTTCAACAACGCAAATCTCGACGTCGGGGCAGAAGGCGCCCGCTGCCCGGACAAAGGCTTCCTCGTCGTGAGGCCGGTGGGCGCCACCAAACATGATCCAGTATATCCGGGTCCCGAGCCGCTGGGCTGCTTCCTGGAGTGCGATGCCCATGGGGCCTGGGTGCATCTTCGTATTCGCGCTGAAGCGACCGAGGTGCAGCGCTGCCGGCGCCTCTTCCGGAATTCCCAGCTTCTGACGCCATCGCCGTCTCGCCTTGGGCGTCAGTTCGAAATCGTCAACGTGAAGTCCCAAGGGAATAGTGACCAGCTGAGCCGGTGCAATCCGCGTGGCGCCGAAGCGATCCTGGAGATATCCAGCGACACCTTCCAGTACGGTCTCTACGGCCTTGCGGCCGGCCTCGGAGGTACAAACCAATGCGTCCCAGGGTTCCAGCGGTGCCAGCAGCAGGCTGCTGATCTCGTCGACAATGTGTGTCTCGGAGATCGTGTGGGTAACGCCGGTCAGGGAGTAATCTGTTCCACTCAGCGCCCGGCGCGCCCAGGCCTCATAAGCAAGCTCCGGGGTGGGGATATGCAAGGCCCCGGCTTCGGCGAAACGACCCCGCTCATCTCGATCCAGCCAGACAACAGGTCGTGTCGGCGGCCCCTGGCGCTGGACAAGTGCATCCAGCACCGCACGGTCTTCACCGAAGTGATCCCAGAAGTAAAAGGCTTCAATGTCGGCGTGCTTGAGAAAGCCACGCAGAAATCCTTCACCCGCCGAGTGCCGCCCCATGGGTCGCGGAATGGCCGCGTTGAACGGCTCGGAGTTGAACTGTATCGCCGCGTTGGTCATGGCATCCCGGGGCAGACGCCGACACGGGGTCGGCTGTCAGTTAGTTGCTCGCCATTTTCGCAGTGGCGCTGGGCAGCGGCCCAGAGGCGTCGCCGACGATGGTGAAGGGTGCCCAGAAGTAGGGATGACTGAACTGTTCGCTCTGTTGCAGCGTCGATTGCGCCAGCAGCATTGCGTCGCCCTTGGTGGAGGCTTTAGCTGAGAACATCCCCGTCATGAGGCGCACCGTCGCCACCGAGTCCACGGACCAGTGGGAGACGATCAATGAACGCCCACCGGCATAGATAACCGCTCGGGTCAGGCCGCCCAGAGCCTCGCCGCCGCCTTGCATACCCGTGGTCGTGGCGTCGCCGCCGGATCCGCCTGTGTCGCAGGCCGACAGCACCACGAGATCGGCATCCAGCTTCAGGTCGAGAATCTCGCTGGTGTCCAGCAGACCGTCACTGTCGCCCAGACCAACTGAGGTCATCAGAGCCGGTTCGGGCAGGCAGGCCGACGGCTGCGGAAGCAGGCCGTGGGTCGCGAAGTAGAGAACCTTGTAGTCCGATAGGTCGGTTCGTGCGCGGAGCCCGTCATCCGTAAAGGCCGTGCCTACAATGACCTGGTCGGCTGAAACGCCACCGATGCTGGCGCCGACGTTGCGGACTTCGTCGGCTGTATCGGGAAGGGCCGGCATCTGTAGCAACGCCAGCCGCGTGTTCTCGCAGATACTGGAGACAGCTCTTCCGGTGGAAACAATACTTACCGATCGCTTCACCACGGACGAGTAGGCCTGTGGATTGCTGCGAGCCGGCGTCGAGGGATCGGCAAACCCCAGAAAGCTGCGCGTGGCCTTACTTGGCGCGAAAGCCCGCGACTGCATGAAGCTGGCGGCCGATAGCACCAGCGCGCTTTCGACCTTGGCCCCCAACCACGCGACCTTGCGATAGTCGGGGTCATTGCCCTCGGGCGTCGCCGCCAGCAGAGGGGCCGGATCCTGCGTCACCAGCGTGGCCACCGGCAGGGAGATCAAACCGCCGTCCGGTTCATAGATCAGGTGCTTTGCGGCCATGACCTGCGAGGCCACCGGGCCCAACAGTTTCTGGAACAGGTCATAAGATAGCGCGACGTCGAAGGGCGGCAGAGAGTCCTCTTGCTCAAACGGAGAGCGCAACCGAACGACCGCAGCTCCTGCGGTTCCGCGATTGAGGTCGATGGCATAGGGCGTCGCCATTGTCGGCGACACCAGCAAGCCGTAGCCACGATTGCTGAGCAACAGGATCTTTACGTAGACTTCGTCCCTGCGCAGTACCTTTTGCAGGTCAGCCAGTGAGGCGCTGGACGAGACCAACTGCGCGTACCGGGGATTGGCTGACAACAACTGGCTTTCAAGACCATCAGACTGTTCCTGAAGCAGTTTGAGCCGGGCTTCGAGATCGACCCGTTCCTGACCGGAGTAGGCGTTTGTAGCCTGAAGGTTTGCGGCTTGAGCTTCAGCGGCGCGCAGTTCCCGGCGGGTATCTTCCAGGGCGCGGACCAGTCCCGTGACGGCGCCATCGCCGGAGGCCACGCGGGCGGCCAGCTTGGAAACAGTCTGTGCGGTGGCGTTCGAGACGACGCTCGATGCCGCGTTGAAGAACCGGCTGCGGTATTCGTCCGCTTTGGCGGGATCGGAGCTGATCAGCTTGATCAACAGATCAAAATAGGGCGCGGCGTCATCAGCAGACGCGCCCAGGGCGCCGCGCTGTTCCTGAAACAGCTTGAAAGCACGCTCATAGGTGACCAGCGCCGCATCCTCCTGGCCGGCGCTGACCTGCGCCCGTCCCAGGTCCAGCAGCAGGCCGCCTTCCGCAGCCGTGCCGGCATGACGCAGCCGAATGGTGCGGATCGCGCCTTGATAGCGAGTGACAGCCACCGCAGGCTGGCCAGAGTCCATGTCGAGTTCGGCAAGATCCGCCTCGATCCGCGCCCGAAGCCAGACGTTCAGCGCCCCGTTGCCCTCCGCCGCCGAAAGCATCCGGCCTGCCCGTTCCAGGGCGGCTCGCGCACCGGCGATATCGCCCTGGGCCCCCAGCGAGGACCCGACCACTTCCAGCGCCTGGGCGTCCTGAACCACGAGGCGATCAGCCACGGTGACGGCGCTGCCGCCCATAACGTCGC
>NZ_JBILRO010000021.1:0-23452 GCF_044372605.1 Phenylobacterium sp. | reverse complement strand
ATCACATGAAGGCCGATGCGTTCCAACAACCTAGGCAGCTTGCGCCGAAGTGCAACGCCCGCACCATGCTTTCACAGACCCTGAACACCGCATCACGTCCAATATTGGGCGCAAACGTGTCAGCGTGTTTCATCCCGCTGCAGTTTCTTCAGTTGCGCGGCTTCTGCAGAGGTCAGCTCGGCCTCGACGGGCCGCGCCCTGAGCCGGGCCAGGAGCAGCGCAGCCCCGGCCAGAACGACCAGGAAGGGCGCAAGCCAGAGCACCAGATTCCCGGCTGAAAACTGCGGCGTCAGCAGAACGAACTCACCGTAGCGGTCGGTCAGAAACGTCTTGATCTCGCTGTCGGTCTTGCCTGTGGCCACCTGTTCGCGGACGACCTTGCGCAGGTCCTTGGCCAGCTCGGCCTCGCTGTCATCGATGGACTCGTTCTGGCAGACGAGACAGCGGACATCGCGGAAAATGGCGCGGGCCTGGGCCTCCTGGGCGGGGTCGGTGAGACGCTCGGCGGGATCAGATGCGGCAGCAATGCAAAGCAGACCCGCAAATGCGGCGACGAGTGCGCGGCGTTTCATGCCGCTCGCTCCCGACGCCGGCCCACGCCCAGGCGAAGGCGGCGATCCGTCAGCGACACGAACCCGCCAAGCGCCATGATCGTCGGTCCGATGAAGATCAGCGACGCCCATGGGTTCCAGTAGGCGCGCACCAGCCACATGGGTTTTTCCTCGCCGTCGCGCCGCTCACCGAGCACCAGATAAATGTGCGAGGCGCCGCGATAGCATAGCCCGACCTCGGAGGTGGTTTGGCCGCCGGTGGTGAACTGACGCTGTTCCGGCTGAACCGTGCAGACCGGTTTCCCGGCCCGCGTGACCGTCAGCGTAGCCCGGTCGGCATCGAAGTTCGGCCCCTCGACCGGTCGAACATCATCCAGGGTCACGTGATAGGCGCCGATGTTAAGGTCCCCACCGATCGGCAGGGCTTCGGCGGTCTCCAGTTTCCACGTGGTCTCGAACACGGCCCCAAGCACGAACACGCCAAGGCCCATGTGCGCCAGCGTCATGCCCCAGGCGCCTCGCGGCAGGCCGATAAACCGGCGCAGACTCTCGCGGGCCGTGGCCCGGAACAACCGGGTGCGCTCTGCGATTTCGACGAGCGCGCCAGCAACAAGCCAGGCGCCGAGCGCGACACCCATGGCCCCGAGGGCCTTTTTCGGACTGACGAGGGCGATGGCCAGCACGCCGGCGCCGCCCGCGATCAGCACGGCCAGCCACAGGCGCTGGATCACGCCCCGCGCATCGCCGCGCTTCCAGGCCAGCAGCGGGCCCGCCGGCAGCAGGATCAGCAGCGCGGCCATCAAGGGTGTGAAGGTCAGGTTGAAGTAGGGCGGGCCGACCGAGATCGCCTCACCGGTCATGGCGTCCCGGATCAGCGGATAGAGCGTGCCCAGCAAAACCGTCACGGTCGCGGCCGCCAGCAGGATGTTGTTCAGGACCAGAGCGCTTTCCCGGCTGATGGGGGCGAAGAGGCCGCCGGGCCCGAGCTTTGGCGCACGCCAGGCGAAGAGAGCGAACGCCAGGCCTGAGGTCACACCCAGGATCATCAAAAGGAGAACACCGCGCGTAGGATCCACCGCGAACGCATGAACCGAAGTCAGGACGCCGGAGCGTACCAGGAAGGCGCCCAGCATCGAGAACGTGAAGGCCGCCAGCGCCAGGAACAGGGTCCAGCCGGCCAGCGCGCCGCGCTTTTCCGTGACGATGGCGGAATGCAGTAGGGCGGTGGCTACCAGCCAGGGCATGAAACTGGCGTTCTCCACCGGATCCCAGAACCACCAGCCGCCCCAGCCCAGCTCATAGTAGGCCCAGAAGGACCCCAGTGTGATCCCGATGGTCAGAAAGCTCCAGGCCGCCAGCGTCCAGGGCCGGACCCATTTCGCCCAGGCCGCGTCGATCTTGCCCTCGATCAGCGCCCCGACAGCCAGCGAGAAGACCACCGACATGCC
The DNA here is from genome assembly GCF_044372605.1 of Phenylobacterium sp. GTDB lineage: Bacteria > Pseudomonadota > Alphaproteobacteria > Caulobacterales > Caulobacteraceae > Phenylobacterium. The sequence goes on along the minus strand of NZ_JBILRO010000021.1, from coordinate 21,453 downwards.
CACATAGCCGAAGTATAGAAAGGGCGGATGGACCGCGAGCGCCGGGTCCTGAAGCAGGGGATTGAGGGAGCGCCCCTCGGCCGGCGGCTGGGCCAGCCGCGTCAGCGGATTGGACGCAAAGACCGTGTAGGCCAGAAACAAGGTTCCCAGCACACCCTGCGCCGCGACCGTCGAGGCGCGCAGGCCGCGAGGCAGGCTCTGGCCCAGCCCTGCCGCCGCCGCGCCGAAGCCTGTAAGCGCCAGGCACCACAGCAGCATCGAGCCCTCATGGCTGCCCCAGGTCCCGGCAACACGGTAGAGCATCGGCTTTTCCGTGTGAGAATTGGCTGCGACGTTGGACACCGAGAAGTCCGAGATCACAAAGGCATGCATCAGGGCGGCAAAGGCGATCGCGACCGCAGCGAAAGCCGCCAGCGCCGCGCCCTCGCCTGCGCCCGCCAGCGCCGGAGACCGGCGCATCCGCCCCGCCGCCGACAGCACGACCTGCAGGATCGATAGCGCCAGCGCCAGGATCAGCGCGAACGATCCGGCTTCTGCGATCATGTGGGACCGCCCGTCGACTTCGCCGGCGCGTTGACCGTGGCCCCATAGGCAGGCGGCGGAGCCGCCTCCCCGCGCCACTCACCCTGTTCCTTGAGCGCCTCGGCGATTTCCTTGGGCATATACTTCTCATCGTGCTTGGCCAGCACCCGGGTGGCCTTGAAGACGCCATCAGACTGATAGGCACCCTCGGCTACGATACCCTGACCCTCGCGGAACAGGTCCGGAAGATCGCCCTGATAGACCACCCGGTCTGCCGCCAGATTGTCCTGAACGGTGAATTCGACGCGCCCATCCGTGTGCTTGACCACCGAGCCCATGGCCACGAGACCACCAAGCTGGATCGCCTGGCCAGGCTCGGGCTTGGCTTCGGCCGCCTGCGAAGGGGTATAGAAGAACGAGATCGAGTCCCGCATGCCCCAGAGCGCCAGTCCGGCGGCCAGCGTCACCACGGGCGCGATGATCGATAGCAACAGGAGGCGCATCCGCGCCTTGCGGGATTTCGGAAGCAGGGTCATCGCATGGGCTCCGCGCGGGCGGCCGCGTCCAGTTGTTGCAGAACGGCAGGCGTCTGCGCGTAGCGCGCTCGAGCGCTGGCATAGGCAGCGTCTCGTTGGGCGATGTCGCCCAGTACGGCATAGGCGCGCACCAGCCGCACCCACCCATCAGGGTCATCCGGATTGGCTTTCAGCTTGGAAGCCAGGCTGGACACCATGCCCTTGATCATCGCCAGTTCCTGAGGGTCGCCGGTGACCGGCGCAGGCTTACCTTCAAGACTGGCGATCCGGGCCTGCACGGCCTCGCGTCCCTCGACGCCCTGCGGCATGTCAGCCAGCAGCGCGCGCAAATCCGCCAGGGCCGCGCTCGTTTGTCCGGCCTCCGCCTTGGCTTGCGACAGATAGAACCGCGCGGCGGGATCGCCGGGCTCCAACGCCAGAACGCGGGTAAAGGCCATAACGGCCTCGCTCTCCATCTTGCCGCCCGCCGCCGCGAAAGCCGCCTGACCCAGCATCCGCCAGATATCCGCCCGCTCCGGCGCGAGCTCCGAGGCCCGGCGCAGCGCCTGCAATGCGGCGATGGGATTCTGCGAGGCATCTTCGGCCAGGCCAAGCAGGCGATAGCCCTCGGCCTCTGATGGGCGTTCTTTTACAGCCTGCCGCAGGACGGCAGCGATTTCCGGGGGTGTCAGGGTATTCAGATCGGACTTGCGCCAGGCCTCAAGTCGGCCGGCATAGGGCTGATCGCGTACGCCCGGTGCACCAAGCACGAGGTAGAGCCCCAGGGCCAGGGCCGGAGCAGCAGCGGCGGCCAACAGCACCAGACCCCGCGCCCGGGGCCCTTCTGTCCAGGCCTCGGCCGGAGCCCCGGCGGCGGCCAGCAGGCGACGGCCCGCCTCGGCGTGGGCGCCCTTGCGCTCGCCCTCACCCATCAGGCCGCGATCCAGCAGGTCATCGATCTCGGATAACTGTCGCCGGTAGAGGACCTGCGCCGGATCCGCAGTGGTTGCCGGCGACGCCGAACGCGCCGCTCGCAACAGCATCAACCCCGCCGCTGCGGCGGCGAGGAACCCTGCCACGACCCAGAAAAGGAACATAGCCAGCCCTGTAGCTGAAAGGCTCGGCCGGTGCGAGGGGGCTATTCGGCGTTGACCGCGATTTGGGGCTCTTGATGCCGGGCAGCCTGGGCGCGACGACGCACCAGTTCGCCCGCCTTCTCCCCCGCAACCAGATGACTGAACCGGGCAGCGACATCAAGGAATGCCCCCGCGAAGGCTGTCTCATCCGCCTGACCCAGACGAATTTGCTGGACGGCCTCCTCCACATAGAGGTCGAGAACTGCGCTGAGCTTCTCCACCAGCGCGCCCCGGGCGGCTGAGAAGCCGCCATAGTTCACTGCCGAGCGCAGGCCCGCGCTGAAGGACAGCAATGTTTCAGCTCGGCGAACGCAGGCGGCGTCAGGTTCGCAAGACAGACGCGGCGCTGTGCGGCGGACGCCGTGCTGGTTGATCTCATGCATGGGCAACGAGGTCATGGCTGCGACATCCGCATCACGAAGACGCGCCTCGACGACGCTCGCCAGATTCCGACGCTGTTTGTGCACTCGCCGGCCCCAGCCGCGATCACGGTTGAGCGCGACATTGGTTTCAATTTCCATGAGCTGGCGAACCGCCAGCTCAGCGCGAATTGCGGTCGCGTGTCCCACCTCGGGGCCAGCCTCGGGATCGAAAGTAGCGATCATGGTCAGGGCCTCATCGACCTCGTCCATCACGGCCTCGGCGAAGCCCGCCAGTTTGGAATCGCTGAGGTAGTGTTCAGTGGGCTTTTCCATGACCGCCGAAATGATCCTGAGCACCATCCAGCGTTGATCCAGCTGGGCGGCGATCATTTCAAAATAGTTCTGCCCTGCACTTGCACTGACGACCATGGCATCATTGTAGGCCAGACGCGCGGGCGCGCTGCTTCCGCTGCCCGGGTGCGAGATCCAGATCGGCAGCTTGGCGACCGCACGACGAACCACCGCGGCTATGCTCATGCAGGCCAACAGGGTTTTGGCGCCATCGGGGCGAGCCTGGTCACAAAGTTCAGCCGCCGCTGCAAAGTCGGGGTCTGAGCGCGCCTGCAATCCTGAAGCGACAGTTGCGACCATTTGGTCATAGCGTGCGGACAATCCGGGGTGCGGCGGGTCTGCCTTCGCCAGCTCGCGGATCTCTGCCAGCTCGGCGCCGGCGACTCTTCTCAGTCCACGCCAGATCAGTACAAGCGCCGCCAGGGGAAACGTCAGCTTGCGCGTATCGCTCCCTCCGCCGACGAACATCGGCGTCAGTGGCTCCATCACGGCGTTGCGAAACTGGCGCTCGGTGACTTCTGTCTCAACCAGCTTGCGGACGTCGCCCAGGGCGCTGTCGTCGACCGTCTCGGCCAATGCCTTGCTGAGGCTCGACAGGACACGGTCGGGCGAACTTTCAACGAGATGCCCGACAATCACAATCTTCTGGGCCGCGAGCGCTGGCATGGCGATAAAGACCCCTGAGCGTGAGCCTTCGGCAAGATGGCGCGGGTAGAGTTAAGATTGTGCGAAAACACCGCGCTCAGGTTTGCGCACGTGGCAGCTCGATCGCGACGGACAGACCGCCCAGCGCCGAAGCGCCCAGCGTCAATGATCCACGATAGGCGCGGGCCAGCTCGTCGATGATCGACAGGCCGAGGCCGGAGCCCGGCGCGCTCTCATCCAGCCGCGCGCCCCGCTGGATGACTTCCTCGCGTTGATCAGGCGACAATCCCGGACCGTCATCCTCGATCACCAGCCGCAGTAATCCGACGCCGGCCCCATCAGCCCGGACCCGGACCCGGCGGCGTCCGAACTTGCCGGCGTTTTCCATCGCATTGCCCGCGATCTCCAGCAGGTCCTGCCGTTCGCCGGCGAACCAGAGGTCGTCAGGCGCATCCCAATCGATCGTCACACCCTTGGCCTGAAAGATGCGCTCCAGCGTGCGGGAGAGTTCGTCCAGCACCTCGGCCACCGAGGTGCGTTCGCCCGGACCCTGGGCGCGGGCTGCGGCGCGGGCGCGGCGCAGGTGGTGATCGACCTGCTGTCGCATGACTTCAGCCTGACGGGTCACCACCTCGGCCAGCGGGCCGGGTCGCTGGCCGGCCTCGGTGATCATCACGGAGATCGGGGTTTTCAGGGCGTGGGCCAGGTTGCCGACGTGGGTGCGCTGTCGCTCCACCGTCTCCTGGTTATGCAGGACCAGCGCGTTCAGTTCCTGGGCCAGCGGTTCCAGTTCGGCTGGATAGGCTTCCTGCACGCGATCGGCCTTGCCGCCCCGAACTGCCGCCACCTCGCCCTGCAACCGAAAGAGTGGGCGCAGGCCAATCCGCACCTGAGCGAAGACCGCCAGGATCAATCCTCCGCCCAGAACCACGAACGACAGCGCAGTCGCTGCGACAAAGTTGCGCACATCCCGGTCAATCGGCGCGCGATCCTCAGCGGCCAGGAACACAGACTCGTGGCCATCGATCGTGGCGATCCGTGCAACCCCGCGCAGGCGCTCGCCCGGCTGTGGTCCGGCGGCGTCGAAAGCCACCAGTCGTCCGGGATTGGCCCGCACCCGCTGTAGCAAATCCTCCGGCGGGCGAAGCTCGGCATCCCAGAGCGAGCGCGAGCGGGCGGGTGTGGCGGTCAGCAGGCGACCTTCCTTCGTGGGTTCGGCGATGGTCCAGTAGAGCCCGGAATAGACCCGCAGCGCCCGGGCGTCGGTGAACGCCGGCGCAACCAGCGCGCCACCTTCGTAGGTGGACCCCGCGATCAGATTGTCGACCAGAACGCCAAGCGTCTGCTCAAAGCGGCGCAGGGCCGCTTGCTGGAACAGGAGCGCCAGCACAACAGCCGTGACGACCAGGGCAGCAAAGCTCCAGCCGACGGCCAGCAGCACAAGCCGCCGCGCCAGCGAGGGTCGGCCAAGGCCCCCCGGCGTCACGTGCCGGCTGTCTCCGCATCCGCCTCGCCGGCGGGGCAGGTCAGGCGGTAGCCGAGGCCCCGGACCGTCTCGATCCGGTCCGCGCCGATCTTCTTGCGGACCCGACCGATGAACACCTCTATGGTATTGGAATCCCGGTCAAAATCCTGATCATAGAGATGCTCCACCAACTCCGTCCGGCTGATCACCCGGCCCTGATGCATCATCAGGTAGTGCAGCAGGCGATACTCCAGTGACGTCAGCCGCAAAGGCTCGCCATTGACGCTGGCGCGCGCCGCCCGCGGGTCGAGTCGCAGGCCGCCGATCGAAAGGCTGGGGGTGGCGTGCCCGGCCGAGCGCCGCAGCAGGGCGCGCAGGCGGGCCAGCAGTTCCTCGGTGTGAAACGGCTTGGTCAGATAGTCGTCGGCGCCGGCGTCGAAGCCCGCCACCTTCTCGCTCCAGGCGGCGCGGGCCGTCAGGATCAGCACCGGGCTCGTCATATTCCCGCGCCGCCATCGCTCCAGCACCGAGACGCCGTCTACCCGGGGCAGGCCCAGGTCCAGGATCACCGCGTCGTAGGGTTCCGTCTCGCCCAGGAACTGGGCCTCCTCGCCGTCGGGGGCGTGGTCGACCGCATAGCCGGCATCGCCCAGCGCCATCTTCAGCTGGCGCGACAGGTCCGGATCGTCTTCGACTAGCAGGATGCGCAAGAGAGCGTCCCTTCCTTGGGTTGAACCTGGGCCTCAGCCACCCTGGCGACCGATGATCTGGCCGGACTCGGCGTCCACGACGAACACCACCACCCGACCGTTCTCCATCTGCCATTGAACATAGTAGGCGGGCCGACCGCCGGTATCGCCCATCGAGGTGTTCAGATGACGACCGGGATAGCGTGCGCCGATCATCTGCAACACGCGTGAGAGCGGCGCCTGGCGGCCCGAGCGGACCCCGTCGCGCGCTTGATCCTGGTCGCCTCGCCCGCCACCGAACGGCGGACGGCCATCCTGCGCCGCCAAGGCCGGCGCAGCCGCTGCGAAGGCGGCAAGCATCATGGCGATGGCGAAAACTGGCTTCATGACGGACCCGACCTACGCTTCCGGGACTGAACCCCGGCTGAACGCGACTTTAAGCAGGCTCCGGACTTAGCCTAAGTTCGGCGTCTGGGCGAATAGGGACGATCCTGGCGCTGCTGCTCGGCAAACGCCTCGAGCGCCGGGTCAGGCGCATCGGGCAATACGACCACCAGGCGGGCGAAAAGGTCGCCGCGCTGGCCCTGGGCGTCGACCAGGCCGCGCCCCTTCAATCGCAGGCGCGTTCCGGTGTTCGCCGATCGGGGCACGGTCAATGTCACGGCGCCGTCCGGCGTGGGGGCCTCGACCTTTCCGCCCAGCACCGCGTCATAAAAGGCGACCGGCAGGTCCATGACCAGATCGGCGCCCTCGCGTCGATAGATCGCGTGCGGCTGGATCGTGATCTCGATGAACGCGTCGCCCGCGCCACCGCGCCCCGGTCCGCCCTGCCCCTTGAGCCGCAGCGTCTGGCCATCCTGGGCGCCCTTGGGAATGGTCACATCGATCGTGCGGCCATCCGAGAACGCGATCCTGCGCTTGCCGCCCCGGATCGCATCGACCAGATCGATCTCGAGCTTGGCCCGGACATCAGCGCCCTTCTGGGCGAATCCGCCGAATCCACCGCCGGCGCCCGGACGGCCGCCGCGCGCGCCGCCGAACATCTCGCCCAGAATGTCGCTGAGGTCTGCGCCTTCGAAGGTCTCGGCCCGCGATCCGCCGCCCCGCGCGCCCGGACGTCCGCCCCACGGGCTCTCGGCGCCGAACCCGCCCATACTTTCGCGGCCGTCGGCGTCGATCAGGCCGGCGTCAAACTTCTTGCGCTTCTCCACATCGCCAACGATGTCGAAGGCGGCGCTGACCTTCTTGAAACGCTCCTCGGCCGCCGCATTGCCGGGATTGGTGTCAGGATGGTTCGCCTTCGCAAGCTTGTGGAAGGCCTTGCGGATTTCCGCGGCCGTCGCCGTCCGGGATACGCCCAGCTCCAGATAGGGGTCGCGCGCCAAACTGGTCAGAATCCTTCAATGATCACGATGCAGGAAGGCTTCTAGATTGGGTGGGCGGCGACGTCACGCAAGCCGCACTGTGGCGATTTTGCAACATTACCCTCACCCCTCCCGCTCGACCATCAGATCCCAGGCGGCGAAGTCGAGCGCATCTTCCGCTTCGGCCAGCACTTCCTCGCTGATGGTCTGCCCGCGCACCGATATACCGGCGCGGTGCGGGCTCTCCGGATCGCCGGACACCAGTGGATGCCAGTCCGCCAGATCGCGACCCTCATGCAGACGGCGATAGGCGCAACTGCCAGGCATCCATTCCAGCGCCTCGATGTTGTGCGGGGTCAGCTTGATGCAATCGGGAACGTGCCTGTGGCGATCCGCATAGTTCGAGCATCGACAGGCTGCGGCGTCGAACAGCTTGCAGTGGACCCGGGTCGGGATCACCTCGCCCGTCGTTTCATCCTCGAAACGGACAAGACAGCACAGACCGCAACCGTCGCAGAGGCTTTCCCACTCCGCCACCGTCATCTGCGCAAGGGTCTTTCGACGCCAGAAAGGTTCGCCAGCCATCGCCCGGGTTTAGTCCGACCTAAGCGCGCGATGAAGGGGGAACTTGCTTCGCCGCCCGGACCCTGTAGGACAGCGCGCCGATGAGAGCCCCCATCCTTGCCTTGAAAGCGGTTCGTCTCGCCGACGGACCGATGATGCTGTTCGACGGCGTGGACCTCGCCCTGGACGCGCGCAACCGCGCCTGCCTGGTGGGGCGCAATGGCGCCGGCAAGTCCACATTGCTGCGGATTCTGGCCGGACAGATCGAGGCCGACGACGGCGACCGCACCATCACGCCCGGCACGACCGTCGCCTTCGTGCCGCAGGAGCCCGAGATCACCGGCACCACAGTGCTGGACCACGCCACGTCCGGTGGGGCGGCCTCCTATCTGGCGGAGGCGGCGCTGGACGCGTTCGGCATCAACCCCGAAAAATCCACCCAGGGTCTCTCCGGCGGCGAGACCCGGCGGGCGGCGCTGGCCAAGGCCTTTGCCGAAGACCCTGACGTGATCCTGCTGGACGAGCCCACCAACCACCTGGACATCCTGGCCATCGAGACCCTGGAAGCCCAGATCGGCGCCAGCCGGGCTGCGGCCCTGATCGTAAGCCACGACCGCGCCTTCCTGGAACGGGTGACCCAGCGGTGCTTCTGGCTTGAACACCGGCAGGTGCGCCGCCTCGACGCCGGGTTCGCCGGGTTCGAGGACTGGGTGGAAAAGATCGAGGCCCAGCAGGCCGAGGAGGGCCGCCGCCTCGACAAGATGCTGCAACGCGAACAGCACTGGATGGAGCGAGGCGTCACGGCGCGCCGCGCGCGCAACGAAGGCCGCCGCCGCCGGCTGGTGGCATTGCGCGAAGAGAAATCCGAACGCCAGAAGGAGGTCCGGGGCGCCATGCACATGGGCCTGGAGAGCTCCGCGCTCTCCGGCAAGCGGGTGGTCGAGGCCAAGGGTTTGAACAAGGCGTTCGGCGAGCGGGTGATCCTGAAGGACTTCTCCACCCGCATCCTGCGCGGCGACCGTGTGGCGATTGTCGGACCCAACGGCGCCGGCAAGACCACTCTGGTGAAACTTCTGCTGGGCGAGATCGCCGTCGACTCCGGCGAGGTGAAACTCGGGACCAACCTGACCGTCGGCTATATCGACCAGGCCCGCGCCGCCCTGTCGCCTGAGATGACGCTGAAGGACGTGCTGACCCCGCTCGGCGGCGACCAGATTCTGGTGCGCGGCCAGCCCAAGCACGTCAACGCCTACGCCAAGGACTTCCTGTTCCGTGAGAGCCAGCTGCGCCAGCCGGTGAAGAGCCTGTCCGGCGGCGAGCGCAACCGCCTGCTGCTGGCCCGCGCCCTGGCCAATCCCGCCAATGTCATGGTGCTGGACGAGCCCACCAATGACCTCGACATGGACACGCTGGACCTGCTGGAGGACATGCTCGCCGACTATGAGGGCACGCTGATCCTGGTCAGCCATGACCGCGACTTCATCGACCGGCTGGCCACCTCGACCATCGGCCTGGATGGAACCGGTCGGGCGGTCGAGACGCCAGGCGGCTGGCAGGACTTCATTCGTCAGAACCCCGGCTTCTTCGGCGCGCTGTCAAAGGCCGAGACCGCCAAGTCCACGACCCAGAAGCCGGCCGCCGCCAAAACCGTCGCAAAGCTCACCTACAAGGACCAGCGTCGGCTGGAGGAGCTCGAAACCCTCATCGCCGAAGGTCCGGCCAAGGTCGCGGAACTGGAAACCGCCCTGGCCGATCCGGGGCTCTATGGTCGCAATCCTGGGCGCTTCGAGGCGCTTACCAAGGCCCTGGCGGCGATGCAGGCGGACATCGCCTCCGCAGAGGAGGAATGGCTGGCGCTGGAAGAGCGCCGAGAGGCTCTGGCGGCCGGCAGATAACCTCGAATCCACGTTCCTGTGGACAGCTTCAAATAACTGTCACAATTGACGTTTCCGGATGGGACTCACCGGATATCCACCGGTTGTCAACCGACAGGTCACACGCGCCTCCATTAACCAACTTGCGCACCTTTCTGATCGAGCGCACCGTTCACTTGCCGACAGGAACTGCGGCGCGGGCGGACGGAAAAACCGGCAACGGCGGACCCGGAAACTAAGCGGGCGGAGTGTCAGGCTCGAGGCCAGGAAACGGAGTAATCCGGGACGAGGCGGAAGGCAGGACATCGGCGGTCAGGGAAAACCACGGGGCGACCCGAAACCGAACTGACAGTTGGCCTAGAGGCGCAGGTCCCCCAACGGATCTGTATGAGAGGGCGGGGTTTCGGGCAACCGGAGCGCCGCCCTCTTGCTATGTGCCCCCTTGGAACGGTCGGCGCACCGCCCTGGAGCATGACTGCTTCAAGTGGATACCGGTTGAAGCGCCCGTCATGCTCTAAACATATGAAGGGCGAGCCTTTTTGTCCGGATCAGATGATTCCATCTGATCCGGAAAGGCTCTAGTCTCCTGCCGGTTCAAGTCGGGAGTTTCCATGAAAATCTTGCGCACCCTGGCGTTTGCGGTCGCAGCGCTGCTGGCCGCCTGTTCTCCGGGGAAGAAGGAGGAGACCGCCGCGCCCTCCGCCAATGCGCCGGTGACGATCCGCTTCGCCACCGACTGGCGCGCGCAGGCCGAGCACGGCGGGTTCTATCAGGCGCTGGCCTCGGGCGAATACGCAAAGCGCGGCCTCAAGGTCGAGATCGTCCAGGGCGGGCCGGGCGTGAACGTGCCGCAACTGCTGGCCGCCAACGCCGTCGACCTGGGCATGGGCTCCAACAGCTTCATCGTCATGAACCTCGCGCAGGAGGGTGTGCCGGTGAAGGCTGTCGCGGCCTTCATGCAGAAGGACCCGCAGGTGCTGATCGCCCACCCCGACACTGGCGCGGAGAAAATCGCCGACCTGAAGGGCCGCCCGATCCTCTTGTCGGACGCCTCCGTCACCGCCTTCTGGGTTTGGCTGAAGGCCAAGTACGGTTTCACCGACGATCAGGTGCGCAAGTACAACTTCAACTCCGCGCCGTTTCTGGCCGACAAGCGCGCCGTCCAGCAGGGCTATGTGACCTCCGAGCCCTACACGATCGAGAAGATGGCGGGTCTCAAACCGAGCGTGTTCCTGCTGGCCGACGAAGGCTACCCCGGCTACGCCACCATGGTACTGGCCACCGACGCGGTGATCGCGAAGAACCCGGCGGCGGTGAAGGCCTTCGTCGAGGCCTCGGCCCTGGGCTGGCGCGACTACCTGGCTGGAGACCCCAAGGCGGCCGACGCCCTGATCCGCAAGGACAATCCCGAGATGACGGACGACGTGCTGGCGCAGGCGCGGGAGAAGCTCCGGAGCTACAAGATCATCGAGGGATCCGAAGGCGCACCCATCGGCGCCATGACCGACGCGCGCTGGACCGCCTTCGCCGACATGGCCAAGGCCCAGGGGGTGTACCCGAAGACGCTGGATGCCGCGAAAGCCTACACCCTGGCGTTCTCGCCCAAGTGATGGTCGTGACATTCCTGCCTCCCCCGTTTACGGGGGAGGGGGACCGCGCCCCGCAGAGGGTGTGGTGGAGGGGGCGAGCGCCGCACTGCATGCGATCTTCAATCCTGACATCAAAGCGGGCCAAATCGCTGCGCAGGAATCTGACTGAGCCAGAGATTATGTTGTGGGTCCGACTGAGGCGTCGGTCGCCGGACTATCCGGTCTTCAGAAACCAGCATCCGCTCGGACCGTATATCCTGGATTTCTACTGTCCCAAGGCGAAGCTTGCCGTGGAAATTGATGGTGCTGGCCACTTCGAGAAAGCTCAGATTGAGCACGACGAGCGGCGGGATGCATGGCTGAATCGTCAGGGTGTGACGGTCTTTCGGGTGACGGCTTCTGCGGTCTTTGAGGATGCCGGTAACGTGGCAGACGGCGTGCGGCGGATGGCGGACGAGCTTATCGCTGTGCGCGGGGCCGCCCCCTCCACCACGCCCTTCGTGCGCGGTCCCCCTCCCCCGCTCCGCGTGGGAGGCAGATCGTGAGCAACGCCTTTCCTGCCTCCCCCGTTTACGGGGGAGGGGGACCGCGCCCCGCAGAGGGCGTGGTGGAAGGGGCGGTCGCCACAATGGGTTGCGGAAGCAGATCGTGATCGCGTCACTCTCCAACGTCGAGGTCGACTACGACCGGGGCCTGGCTCTAGGACCGATGTCGCTGGAGATCGCCGCGGGCGAGATCGTGGCGCTGGTCGGTCCGTCGGGCTGTGGGAAGTCCACCGCACTGCGCCTGCTGGCCGGGCTGGAGGCGCCGACGCGCGGGACCGTGACCCGGGCGGCCGGACGTGGCGAGACGGCCGTGGTGTTCCAGGCGCCGACGCTGGCGCCTTGGCTGTCGGCCCAGGCCAATGTGGCCTTGCCGCTGGAGCTGGCGGGCACGCCCCGGCCTGAAGCCCGCCGACGGGCCGATGAAGCCCTGGCGCGGGTGGGACTTGGTGCCGCTGTGGCCGCGAGGCCGGCCCAGCTGTCCGGCGGCATGGCGATGCGGGTGTCCCTGGCGCGGGCGCTGGTGACCAGCCCCCGGCTGCTGCTGCTGGACGAGCCGTTCGCGGCGCTGGATGAGATCACACGCCGCACCCTGGCTGATGACGTGCTCACGCTCTGGGCCACCACCCAGCCCGCCATCATCTTCGTGACGCACAACGTCGAGGAGGCGGTCTACATGGCCTCGCGCGTGGTGGTGATCAGCCGCGGCCCTGGCCGGATCGTCGGCGACTTTCCGGTTGAAGGCCCCCTGCCCCGCCCCCCCCAATTCCGGACCCAGGCGGCGTTCCGGACCACGGTGGAGGCGGTTTCCGCAAGCCTGGCCGAAGGTGTGGCCGTATGAGCCGGTTGGCCCCCTTCGTCCTGATCGCCATCCTGCTGGCCGGCTGGGAGATCGCCTGCCGGGTGATGCAGGTGCCGGTCTATTTCCTGCCGCCGCCGTCCGCCGTGGCCGTAGCGTTGTCGGAACACTGGCCGGCGCTGGTGGCGGCATCCTGGCGGACCCTGTCGGTCGCCCTGATCTCGCTGGTTCTGGCGAGCCTGATCGCCCAGGCGCTGGCGATCCTGACCGCACTCAGCCCGCTTCTGGACCGCGCGATCCGCCCCCTGGCTTCGGTCGTACAGGTGACGCCTGTGGTCGCCATCGCGCCGCTGGTGCTGATCTGGGCGGGACTGGATCATCCGGAGCGCGCCCTGGTGACCCTGGCCGTTCTGGTGGCGTTTTTCCCGATCTTTTCCGGCGCGACAGCTGGTCTGCGCTCGGCGGACCCGGATCTGGAGCGCCTGTTCGCCCTTTATGGCGCGGGGCGCTGGCAACGGGTCATGCGGTTGCGCCTGCCCTCCGCCGTGCCGTTCCTGCTGGAGGGCCACAAGGTGGGCGCTGGGCTGGCCCTGATCGGCGCCGTGGTGGCTGAATTTGGCGCAGGCTCGGGCGGGGTGCGCGGACTGGCCTGGCAGATCCTGGACGCCGGCAACAAGCTTCAGACTGACCGCATGATCGCGGCTCTGGTGGTGCTGGGAGCCATGGGCGTGGCCCTGCACGCCGCGCTCGAAGCCATCGAGCGGGCGGGGTTAAGGTGGTGGCGAGGCCGGTGAGTCTGGAGCGGGTTGAGGAAAAGTGGGAACCGGTTTTCCGCCCGCAACCCGCTCCAAACATATGGGGGCGATCACGTTCTTCGAGATTGGATTGAGTCAATCCAATCTCGACGTGATCTAGCGGGTCGGTCGGTCTGAGCGATCCCGCAGGCGATCCATCGCATCATTGGCCAGCACGCTGGCGGAACGCAGGCCGTGTTCGCCGAACACGTCGAGCGCGGCGTCCAGCGCCATCATGGCGGCGGCGCGTTCGCCCTTGTCGATCCCGGTCATGCCGAGGCGTGCTTCGTAGAGACGCGCCAGATGCAGTTGCGCCAGGGCCCAGCCCACCGGATCGCGGCCGGGGGACAGCGCGGCCAGTTCGATCTTCATGGCGGCTTCCGCCACATCCAGCACAGCGCGATCGCCGGTGATTTCCGCAACGCGCGCCAGACAGACAGCCCGGGCGCTGGCGGCCACGCCGCGCAGGGGCAAGGTGGCCGTATCCTTCAGCACCAGGCTGGCGCGGTCGAAGCAACTCACGGCATGTTCGAAGGCCCGGGCGTCACTTGCAGCCTCGCCGAGGGCCTGGAGGGACTGCCCCAGCGCCACCTGGGCTCGGGCCCAGTCCAGGGGGCTGTGATCACGGGTGAGATTGTCCAGGGCCAGGGCAAGGGCTCCCGCTCCGGCAGCGAGCGTATCGACGTCGCCGACGGCTTCACCGCGGAGGGCCAAGGCCTGCCCATGAGCGATTTTGGCGCGCGCCCAGGTCAGCGGCTCGTAGTCGCTGTCCAGCCGGTCCGCAGCGGCGGCGGCGTCCTGGGCGGCCATGTCCAGCAGGTCGCCATCGCGCAGGCGGGCGCCCCAGCCGGACAGGAGATCGGCCCGGATCAGACGCGCTTCCGCGGCCAGCGCCCGGGCGGCTGGAACGCGCTTGGCAATGGTGTCGAGGGCGGCGATCGGCGCGTTCAGCCGCGCCGCCCAGGCGCGCGCCGCAGCGACGTCGGAGCCTTCCAGCAGGCGACGGCCTTCAAGGGTGGCGACCCCGATGTCAGCGAGCGGTGCGGCCAGCCCGCCCTTGGTCGATGACCGCGCCTCGTTGAAGGCGACCTCGGCGGCGGCGGTAAGGCCTGGGTCTCCGAAGATCTCGGCGCCGAGCAACGCACAATAAGCCTGCTCACAGCGCGCGCGCGCCCAGCCGTCGCGGCGATGGGTGGCGTCAAAGCCTGTGGCGGCGATCTCCGCACCGGCGGCGGCCTTGCGCAGCGCGACAGGATCACCGGTGCGCCGGGCTACCTCACGCCAGACGATGGCGGCCTCCAGGCGTCGGGCGGGCTTGTCCTTGGCGCCGACGCGACCGGCGGCGACGTCGGAAGCCTTGGCCTCCTGAGCCAGCAGCCGCGCGTCCAGCAGTTCCAGCAGCGACGTGTCGCCCCGGATCAGTCCGTCTGACGGCGCTCTGGTCCGCTCGGCGGAGAAGAAACGCTTCAGTTCACGGCCCAGCTCGAACATCACCGGCTCCGAACCCGACGGAGTCCCACGTTGGAACGGCCTGACCGGGTCATCTCGGAACACAGCAAAGCCGGAGCCGCAGACTTTAACAAGTGGTTAACTTGCAAGGTATGGTTAACGCCGGCAGAGCGGCACTGCAGTATTCGCCGAGGCGAGCCGGGATCAATTGAACGGGTCTGTTAACACTTTACGCGAAAATCCTGCCCTGCTCGTCCTGCGACAGCACGCGCCACTCTCCCGGGCCGAGCTCATCCGGCAGGCCAAGGGTGCCAATCCGGTCCCGGTGCAGTGCAGTCACGTGATTGCCGACGGCGGCGAACATCCGGCGGACCTGATGGTAACGTCCCTCGGTGATCGTCAGGCGGGCAAGCCGCTCGCCAAGGATCTCCAGCGTGGCGGGCGCCAGCGGCGTGGTCTCACTTTCCAGCATCAGGGCGCCGGACGCGAAGGTCTCGACCTCCGTGCCGTCCAGAGGACGATCCAGGGTGACCACATAGCGCTTGGCCACATGATGGCGCGGCGAAATCACCCTGTGGAGAAAGTCGCCGTCGTCGGTGATCAGCAGCAGGCCGGAGGTGTCCTTGTCCAGTCGACCGATGGTGGACAGCGACGGCATCCGCGCGCGCCAGCGCATTGGCAGCAACTCATACACACTGCGCCCTGCTTCCTTGTGGGAGCAGACCACATCCAGCGGCTTGTGCATGATCAGCGTCAGCGGTGCGGGTGGGTCGAGAGGTCGGCCCGTGACGGTCATCCGTGACGACAGATCCGGGGTCAGCGCAATGCGCGCGCCGGCGTCCTTGATGACCACGCCATCGAGTTCCACCTGCCGATGGGCCACCAGCGCGCTGACCTCCCGGCGCGAGCAATAGCCGAGGTTGGCCAGCAACCGGTCCAGCCGGGCCATCGGAACCTTGGGCGGTTTCACTTGCGCGCCTCGATGATCTTGTAGCCGCCGGCGTCGGCCTGGACGGTGACCGTGGCGAAGGCGGCGGTAAGGGCCGCCTCATAGGGCAGGTGCCGGTTGGCCACCAACCAGCAGACCCCGCCCCGGCGGAGCAGGCGCGCAGCGGTCTGGACGAAAGCGACGCCAAGGGCACGATCCTCCCGGCCGCCATCGTGGAAAGGCGGGTTCATCACTACGAAATCGAGACCCGAGAGATCTTCGCCCAGGCGGCGCACATCGGCCTGGATCACGTTCGCGCGGGGATCGTCCAGATTGTGCGCCGCGCAGTCCACGGCCCGGCGGTCCAGGTCGACGCAGGTCAGTGCGGTGACGGGCCCGGAGGTCAACACCGCGATCGCCAGCAGGCCGACGCCGCAGCCAAGATCAGCGCCCTTCCCCGAGAGCGGCGGCAGCAGCTCGATCAACCGCGCGCTGCCAGGATCCAGCCGGTCCCAGCTGAACACGCCCGGCTGGGACCACACGCCAAGGTCCTCCACGATACGCGGCGCGCCGGCGGCGATGGCGGCCTCCAGACCGGTGAGCGTCTCGGGTCGCGTCGTGCTGCAGAACCGATGATGGCGGCGAGCATCCTCCACCACCTGGCAACCAAAGGCCTCCAGCGCCTTCTTCAGGCGAGAGCCGCCCTTGTCCTTGGGCGCAAAGGCCAGAAGCCGTCCGCCGGGGCGCAGCACCCGAAGCGCCTGGGCCAGCACATAGTCCCGTTCCAGGGTGCCGCCGGGGGCCAGGATGATCGCCTCATCCGCCGAGGCGTCGGGCTGGTTTGCAAGGTCGGCGGCGCCGGGGATCATGGGCGAGACCTGCAGGGCCCTTGCCGGGATATCGACGAGGCCGGAGGCCGGGACCCCGTAGAGGATGATCATCTCACCGCCCCCGCGAAGCCCCACCGGGATGACACGGTTTGGAAATGTCGCTTGCCAGCGACCAACACCCCTACGCCCGTTCCTTGGATCGCTCGAAGCGGACCTTGGGGTAGCGGTCGGTGGCGTAGCCGACGTCCCACGAGCTCCTGGCCAGATACACCGGCTGTTCGTCGATATCGGTGCCCATGGCGCTGCGATGCTTTGAAATGAAGTCCTCGAGATCGGCCTTCTCGCCCAGGATCCAGCGGGCCTCGCCGAAGGGGCTGGGCTCGAAGATCACGTCGAGCTGGTATTCCTCCCGCAGGCGATCGGCCATCACCTCGAACTGGAGTTGGCCCACCGCGCCGACGATGAAGTCCGCGCCCAGGTCGGGGCGGAACAGCTGGGTCACCCCCTCCTCCGCCAGGCTCTCCAGCGCCTTCTTCAGGTGCTTGGCCTTCAGCGGATCCTTCACCCGCACCCGCTGCAGGATTTCCGGCGCGAAATTCGGCAGGCCGGCAAACCGCAGGGTCCCGCTCTCGGAGAGACTGTCGCCCACCCGCAGCACGCCGTGGTTCGGAATGCCGATCACGTCGCCGGCAAAGGCGTCCTCGGCCAGCTCGCGGTCCGAGGCGAAGAACATCATCGGCGCGTTGACGCTGAGTTGCTTGCCGGTGTTCTGCACCTTCAGCTTCATGCCGCGCGAGAACTTGCCCGAGCAGAGCTTGAGGAAGGCGATCCGATCGCGGTGGTTGGGGTCCATATTGGCCTGGACCTTGAAGACGAAGCCGGTGACCTCGCGGTCTCCCGGCGCCACGTGGATCGCCTCGGCCGCCTTGCGCGCCGCCACGGCCTTGGGCGGCGGGGCATAGGCGCCCAGACCCTCCAACAGCTGATCGACGCCGAAGTGGCGCAGGGCCGATCCGAAGAAAACCGGCGTCATGTGGCCTTCGAGAAACGCCTGCGGGTCAAAGGTTTTGCCGGCGCCCAGCACCAGCTCGGCGTTGTCCGACAGCTCCTCCTGCTCGTCGGGATCCAGGTAGCGGGAGATGGCGTTGCCCCGGAATGCGATGGCGTCCGGATGGCCGTCGTCCTCGCCCGCCGCGCCGCCGCCCTTCTTCTGGAACGGCAGGAACATGTCGCGGCGCAGGTCCAGCATCCCCTTGAACCGCCCGCCCGAGCCGGCGGGCCAGTAGAGCGGCGCCGGGTCCAGCGCCAGCTTCGACGACACCTCGTCCAGCAGCTCAAACGGATCCTGCGCCTCGCGGTCCATCTTGTTGATGAAGGTGATGATCGGGATGTCCCGAAGCCGGCACACCTCGAACAGCTTCAGCGTCTGGGGCTCGATGCCCTTGGCGGCGTCCAGCACCATCACCGCCGCATCGGCCGCCGTCAGGGTGCGGTAGGTATCTTCCGAGAAGTCCTCGTGGCCGGGCGTGTCCAGCAGATTGAACATCAGCCCGTCATGGTCGAACGTCATCACCGAGGCCGAGACGGAGATCCCGCGCTCGCGCTCGATCTTCATCCAGTCGGACCGGGTCCGCCGGTTCTCACCCCGCGCCCGCACCGCGCCCGCCGCCCGGATCGCCCCGCCGGCCAGCAGCAGGTTTTCCGTCAAGGTGGTCTTGCCGGCGTCGGGGTGGGAGATGATCGCGAAGGTGCGGCGGCGCGCGGCCTCGGCGGCAGGAGAGCTGGACATGCGGCGCGCCTATCACGCGGGGGCGCGGAGCGGAAGCGCGGGGCGGGTGCCCAGCTGTCCCTCGCTGCGCCCTCAAACACCGCCAGCTGCGCCGCGAACGCCCGCTGACAGGCCGGACGGGCCTCTGGCGCGGAGGGCAGCAGGCGGCTAGGCCGAAGCCGCCGATCATCAGGGCCCACCTGCCCGGGCCCGGCACAAAGGTTCCCCGTGCGCGCGGGAAGTTACCTGACGCCGGACGCCGGCCTTGAGGGAAATCAACGCCAGACCTGCGGCAAAGCCTTAACTGGGCGATCGAGGGGACGACCAGGAGGAGCACTGTGGCTCCGTACACGATCAGCTATCTGGGGGCGGCGGGAGAGCTCCTCGAGCGCCGGGAGCAATGCTTCCGGAACGACGACCACGCGTTGGACACAGTGGGCCAGAGCAAACATCCCCACCAGATCCTGGTCCATCATCAGGGCCGTCTGGTCGCCCGGTTTCCACCCTGGCCCCGGGAATCTCGGTGACATCGCGTGATTGCGTTACGCGATCTCCCCGAACGCTCCCCCGGCGTAACGGCCGGCCAGGTCGCCGAGATACATTTCCAGCAACCGCGTGGCTTCCGCCTTCATGTCGTCCGAGACATTCAGGACAAACAGGGCATCGACCACCTGCAGCAGGATCTGCGCTGACAGATTTCGCGTTGCGGCCGGCGCCTCTGGCGCAAGCCAGGCCAGCATGTTGGTCAACTCAGTGACCAGGCCGGAATCGAGAGCCGCTTCCTGACCCGCGCCCTCCCAGTCTTCCGGCATGCCGAGCCGCAGGATCCGATAGGCAGGGTTCGCTTCCATGAACGCCTGAAGCGGGGCCAGATAGGCCTCCAGGAACACCTTGGGCGGAGGGCGCGCGGACCCGGCCTTTAGCATAGCACTGGCGCCGGCCAAGGCCGCCTTCAGACGCTCTATGTGACGGGCGTGGAGCGTCACCAGAATCGCCGTCCGCGACGCGAAGAACTGGTAAAGAGAGCCATGCGCGGCCTTGGCGCGCTTCGCGACATCCGCCATCGCGAACCCCTCAAGCCCCCGTTCCACGATCAGGGCTTCAGCAGCATCCAGCAAGGATTGCTGGCGGTCACGGCCGCGCTTCTGGAGCGCCGGCAGGGCAAGGTTTTTGTGGGCTTCAGTCACGACAGGTCAGGCTTTTCACGTCCGGGGCTTGCAAACGCGACATTATCGTCATATTTAAGATGATAACTTTGTCATATAATGGGGTCGTTCCCCCGTGTCTTCCGTTCTTGCACGTCGCACGTTTCTGGCCGGCGTGGCGACCGCCCTGTCGGCGCCGACAGTCTTGCGCGCTGGCGTCGAGGCCGACGCGGACGTCGTGGTCATTGGAGCCGGCACAGCCGGCCTGAGCGCCGCCGACGCGCTTCTCCGCAAGGGCCTGAAGGTCATCGTTCTGGAGGCCCGGAACCGTATTGGCGGGCGCGCCTGGACAGAGAGCGAGACGCTTGGTCTGCCTTTTGACCAGGGCGCGCATTGGCTGCACAACGCCGAGGTAAACAGCTTCAGATCCAGCGCTCGCGCCCTGGGTCTGCAACTCGTTGATGGCGTCAGATCGATCGTTTTCCCGCGCGGAAAAACAGCTTGAGCGCCGGATGGGATCGCAGATTTTCTCAGGAAAAGATGCCGCCCTTTCCCGGTTCCGGAGTGATGATCTATGGCAGAACGGCGTGATTGGCGCCGCTGCATTCTCGATGGCGGCCAATCCGGAGCAGATCTCAATCCTGGATTGGGCGACGTTGACCGATGGCGGCGATCTGGCCGTCAAGGGTGGCTACGGGGCCCTGATCGCGCGCGTGTTCGCCAGTGTTCCGGTCAGGCTCGGGCATCGCGTTGCGGCGCTGGACTGGTCGCAATCCGGCAGGGTGAAGGTGTCGGGTGACTGGGGCGTCATTTCCGCCCGACGGGTGATCGTGGCCGTGCCGCCGACCGTGCTCGCCAGCGGCTCGATCAATTTCACGCCCGCCCTCCCTCTCGCCAGGCAGCAGGCGTTGGCGGCCTTCCACAAGGGCCAGTTCCTCAAGGTCGGCATGCGTCTTGGTCTGCCCACCGAAGGACTTGCCGAGTATCACGCCGATCTCGACCATCTGGCGGGCGAACGACGTGAAGTCCTGATTGCCGACAGGTTCAATCCGCTGCTGACCCTGATCGCGTCAGGCGACACCGCGCGCGATCTGGCAGGTCAGGCCCCGGACGCACGAAAAGCCTACGCCGTTGAACGCGTATCGGCTCTCCTGGGGTCAAATGTCGCCAACAGCATCGCCGCCACGACGTCCTATGACTGGGCGTCGGATCCGCTCGCGATGGGAAGCTACAGTGCGCTGCCGCCCGGCGCCGCCGACGCACGAAAGGTCTTCGCGGAACCCCTGTCTGACCTCATTCACTTCGCGGGCGACGCCGCGCCCACCCCCTATGCCGTGACCGTCTATGGCGCCTACCGATCGGGTGTAAGCGTCGCCGGAAAGATCGCGTCCCTGAAGCGGTCATAGGGTGAATAGGCGGGACGCGAACATCTGTAACGGCTTTCCGGGACCCCTCGAGATTACCTGACCCTCCCCGGATTTGCCGCCTCCGGGATACACCCGCGGGCCCGGAAAGGCGGCAGCACGCGACTTTCAATTCCTCTACGCGCGACAGCTTGGTAACGCTGAGGCCGCCTGCCAGGTCGGCGCAGCGCGTGGTCGCAGGGTGGGCGTGCATGGGTGGCGGGACTTTGACCCCGGAAGGGAACGCAATGCGGCAGCACCACATCTCCCGGCGCGGACTGCTCGCGACCGCTCCTGCGCTGCTGATCGCCGCCGGTTGCGCCCAGGCCGCCAGGGCCCAGGAGATTGTTGTCTACAAGACCCCGTGGTGCGGCTGCTGCAAGGCGTGGGTGACCCACATGACCCAGGCCGGCTTCAGCCCCGTGGTCAAGGAGATGCAGGACCTCGCGCCCGTGCGCGAGCAGTACGGAATTCCGTTCGCGCTGTCGTCGTGCCACACCGGCGTGATCGGCGGCTATGTGATCGAAGGCCATGTGCCGGCGGAGGATGTGGCCAGGCTGTTGAAGACGCGTCCGAAGGCGTTGGGCCTGACCGTCCCCGGCATGCCGATCGGATCGCCAGGGATGGAGCAGGCCTCGGGGGTCACCGAACCTGTTGACACCCTGTTGCTGCTGGACCGAAGCGGCCGCACCCAGGTTTTCGCCCGCCACAACTGACCA
>NZ_JBILRO010000187.1:0-6893 GCF_044372605.1 Phenylobacterium sp. | reverse complement strand
CTTCGGGCCCGGCGACAGCAGGACCGCTTCCGGACGCAGGGCCAGGGCCTCGGCGACGGAAAGCGCGTCATTGCGCACGACAAGCGTCTCGGCCCCAAGCTCGTTCAGATAGTGAACGAGGTTGTAGGTAAAGCTGTCGTAGTTATCGACGACCAGGATCATGGGTGTGTCATAGGCTTTGCCGCGGCGCGCGCCAAGCTGGATGCTGTGGGTATGTCGCTTACCGATTCGAGCCGTGACCGCGGAGAGTTCGCCCGTTGCCGAGGGTTGCTGGATCCGCCGGCCCGGCGCGAACCGATCTGGCCTGCGCTCGCAGCCGCCACCGCGCTGGCCGTAAGCTCGCTGGCCTTCGCCGTGGTCATGATCCTGGCGCCGCCGGTACAGACGGAACATGTGGCGACGGGTGCGCCGGAATAGTCCTGGCCTCTAGATGAACCGCCAGCTCTCTTCTGCGGCTTTTCGCAGGGCCCGGGCCTTGTGCAGGGTCTCGTCGTACTCCGCGTCGGGGTCGCTATCGGCAACGACGCCCGCGCCGGCCTGAACGTACATCATGCCGTCCTTGAAAATCGCGGTGCGCAGGACGATGCAGGTGTCGACCGAGCCGTCCGAGCCGAAGTAGCCGACGGCGCCGGCGTAGGCGATGCCTCGCTTTTCGATCTCGAGCTCGTCGATGATCTCCATGGCCCGGACCTTGGGGGCACCGGAAAGGGTACCGGCGGGCAGGGCGGCCATGACCACATCCACGGGGTCGAGCCCGTCCGGCGCGTCACCCTCGACGTTGGAGACCAGGTGCATCACGTGGCTGTAGCGCTCGACGAAGAAGCTGGCGGTGACGCGAACGCGGGGCGTACGGCTGGGCGGCGGCGGTTCGTTGGCGCCGGACTGCTTCAGCATGGCCACGCGGCCTACATCGTTACGACCCAGGTCCAGTAGCATCAGATGCTCGGCGCGCTCCTTGGGATCGGCAATGAGTTCCTGCTCGAGCGCCCGGTCTTCCTCCGGCGTGGCCCCGCGTGGGCGGGTGCCGGCGAGGGGCCGGATGGTGATCTTGCCGTCCCTCAGCCGGACCAGGATCTCAGGTGATGAGCCGGCCAGATGGAACGTCCCGAAGTCCAGGAAGAACAGGAAAGGCGAGGGGTTGGTCCGGCGGAGGGACCGATAGAGCGCGAACGGGTCTTGCGGGAAAGGCGCCCGCAGCCGGTGGCTGGGCACGACCTGGAAGATGTCTCCGGCCTGGATGTAGCCCTTCGCCGTCTCGACGATTCCCCGAAAGGTCTCGCGGTCGACCGGGGTGGTGAAGCGGTCCGGCTCAGGCTTCGCCGTGCCCAGCAGGGGCGGGGCGGGTTTTTTCAGGTCTTCGATGACCGCCTGCAGCCGGCCCTGCGCGGCGGCGTAGGCATCGGCCGCCGACGCTTTGTCGGGACGAACCGACGTCACCAGGATGATTTCCTGGGCGATAGCGTCGAAGATGGCCACGATCGAGGGCCGCGCCAGCACGCTGTCGGGCAGGTTCAGCGGGTCTGGATTGACGTTGGGCAGGCGCTCGACCAGCCGGATCATGTCGTAGCCGATGGCCCCGAAGACGCCGGCCGCCATGGGCGGAAGTCCGGCCGGAAGCTCGATCCTTGACGCAGCCAGCAGGTCGCGCAGGGAATCCAGCGCCGCGCCCGGCTCCGCAGTGAACTGCTCCGCCGCGATGCACGGACCCCGGGCGATCTCGGCCGTCTCACCCCGGCAGCGCCAGACGAGGTCCGGGTTCAGGGTGATGATCGAGTAGCGCGCCCGGAAAGCCCCGCCCTCGACGGATTCGAAGAGGAATGCGTAGGGCTTGCCGTGTCCGATCTTCAGGAAGGCGGAGACCGGCGTCTCGAGATCATCGATCAGCCGGGTCCAGACGACCTGGGGGGCTCCGCCGTCGTAGGTCGATGAGAAGGCCTCGAACGGCGGTTCTGAAATCACCCCTTCTTCTCCGGGGCCTTGGCCGCAGGTTCTTCCTTCGGTTCAAAGCCGGCGGCGGCGCGCGCGCGCGCAGGATCGGTTCTCACCTTGAGCTTGGTCCGGGCATAGACCTGGGCGCTTTCCGCCATCTCGCCGAATACGGCCTGAGCCAGTTCACCGCGGTTCATCTCGGCCATCCTGGCGGCCGTGGGGCCGGTGTCCATTCGCACATTGTCGATGAGGCCGATGGCGAAACCGGTGGGTGTCGGCGTTGACCAAGCCTCACGCGGCTTTGCCGCGAAGGCGCGGGCAAGGATTTCGCGTCCGATGTCGGCGACCCGGGGTTCAGCGGTCTGCCGCGACAGGCCGGGCGCGCGTTGTACCGCATAGCCGGCCGAAGCGGCCACCGCCTCAAGTGACTCGCCCTTTCGGACGCGTGCAACCAGGGTCTCCGTCCGGGCTTCCATGGCGCGCGTGATCTCGCGACGCATCCAGGCGTTGGTGACCACCGGCCTGATCTCGTTCAGCGGCTGAACGTAGGGGGCAATAACCTTTTCCACCCGGACCGCGAAATAGGCCCCTTCGCCCAGTTCCGTGATCTCGCTTTCGCCGCCGGCCGGAAGTGAGAAAGCTGTCTCAAGGATTTTGGCCGGCAGGCCCTGCATCTGGCGGCGCTTGTCGTCGATGCCCTGGGCGCTGATCGGACCGACCGTCTCGAAAGGTACGCCGGCCTTCTTTGCAGCGTCCGGCAGACTGGCCCCGCCCTGATGAGCGTCGTCATAGGCCTGGGTCTGGGCATAGACCTTTTCGGAGACCATATCCTTGCGGATTTCAGCCTCCAGCATCGGCCGGGCTTCCTCAAGGGTCACTTCGCGACCGGGCGAAACGTTGGCGACCCGCACCACCGCCAGGCCCAGGTCACCCTGAAGCGTGGCGATCTGGCCTGAAGCGAGGCGGAACGCGGCCTCGCCAATCTTGCGATCAGCGACAGCGGTCAGCGGCTTGTCCTCATAGGTCACCGCGTCAACGCCCAGCGACCTGGCGACAGCGGCCGGCGCTTCTCCGGAGGTCAGTCGGGCGGTGACTTTCTGGGCCGACGCCTGATCCTTCACCGGGATCTGCACCAGCGTACGGGTCTCCGGCTTGGAGAGCGTGTCCTTCCGGAAATTGAAGCGCTTCTGGAGTTCGGCGGCGTCGATGGGCGCGTTCGCCACAGCGGCGGCGGCCGCGCCCGGCACGAACGGCACAACGGTGAAGACCCGCATCTCCGGGACCATCAGATCGCCCTTGCTCTCCTTGATGAAGGCCAGGAGTTGGGCGTCGCTGGGGGCTGCCGGTTGCGGAACGCTCTGCGGCGTCACCACAAAGTAGGCGAGGTCACGGGCTTCCAGGGCGAATACCGAGCCCAGGGCGCCATAGGCGCGGGGCACGTTGAAGCCGTTCTGAATGGCGACCGCCCAGTGTTGCGAGGCCATCTCGTCACCCAGCACCCGGTCGAAGCCCGGCTTGGTATAGCCGTTCTCGGTCAGGCGCGCGGTGAATGTCTTGTCGTCAAAGGCGCCGGTGATCGGATTGAAGAAGTCCGGGATTTTGCTGATCTGGGCCAGAATCAGGCTGTCCGAGGGACGGATGCCGATCTTGTGGAGGAGTTCGGAGAAGGCTTCGCGGGTCGCCAGGCCGTTCAGCACCGTGGAGTCCAGATTGTTCTGCTCCGCCATTTCCGTGGTGATCGGTTGGCCGGCCTGCTGTTCGGCGCGCTTCTTGTATCGATCATATTCGCGCCGGAACTCGGCGGAATCGATGCTCCGTGACCCTGCCTTGATGACCTCGTCGCCGCGAATGGCGTCGACGCTGTATTGGGTCAGACCAAAGCCCGCCATGGCGACAATGACCAGGCCCAGGACGATCCGGGTGAACCAGGACGTGGCGGAAGTCTTCTTCTCGGCGGGCATTGTGGTCCTTTCCCGGGGCGGGCTTGGGCGACGGTATAGTGGAGGCGGCTTCCGTCCGGCAAGCACGTGACAGACAAGACGTCTTGGCTTAACCGCCACATGAGGCGATTTCAGGGAGATGTACGTGTCCAGGCCACAGCCTTTGATCGCGGGAAACTGGAAGATGAACGGCGTGGGTGCCTCTCTGGGCGAGGCCTACATGATCGCCGGAGGCCTGGGAGACACGACCGCGCGGGTGGCGATCTGCCCGCCGGCGACGCTGGTCCAGCGTCTGGCCGAGGTGCTGGCAGACAGCGCGGTCTTGGTGGGCGGTCAGGATTGCCATGCCGAGGAGGCCGGCGCCTTCACCGGCGATGTTTCGGCCGCGCAACTGGCGGATGCGGGCGCGGCCCTCGTGATCCTGGGTCACTCAGAACGCCGTGCAGGCCACGGCGAGACCGACGAACTTGTGGCCCGGAAGGTATCGGCCGCGCTTCGGGCCGGTCTGGAGCCGATTATATGCGTGGGTGAAACGCTGGATCAACGCAAGGGCGGGCAGGCCCTGGCCGTTGTCACCGGCCAGGTGCGGGGCTCGCTGCCCGCAGAACTCGCGGACAAAAGGTTCTCTGTCGCCTACGAGCCGGTCTGGGCCATCGGCACTGGATTGACGCCGACGACCCCGGAAATCGAGGAGGTTCATCGGGCGATCCGGGCCACCCTGACCTCGATGTTCGGCGCGGCGGGGAGCGGCGTCGCCATTCTCTACGGCGGCTCGGTGAAACCTTCGAACGCCGCCGAAATCCTGCATGCAGATGAGGTCGGAGGCGCTCTGGTGGGTGGGGCTTCCCTGAAGGCCGCGGACTTTCTCGGGATCATCCAGGCCGTTTGACGCGATTTCGGTCGACCATTGTTACGGACGTCGCCACGCACTAGCTATGGCCTTAGCCTGGGCATGATGATAGAGCGCCCGCTTCATTTCGGCCGGTGCCTATCCGCCCGGACGCATCGAAAGACCTAGGGATGCTGCTGCTAAACATTCTGCTGGTGATCGAAGTCATCGTCGCCTTCTTCCTGATCGTCGTGGTGTTGCTGCAACGCTCCGAGGGCGGGGCCTTGGGCGTCGGCGGCGGTCCGTCCGGCTTCATGACGGCGCGGGGCGCCGGCGACCTGCTGACGCGGACGACCTGGATTCTTGGGTCAATCTTCTTCGTCCTCAGCCTGACGCTGACGATTATGGCGGGACGCGAGCGCGGTTCGGCCTCGGTTGTCGACCGGATGAAGGTCAACGCCATCAACCCGGCTGAACTGGCCAAGCCGCCTGAGCCGCCGGCCGGCACGGCGCAGCCTGGACCCGCAGGCAGTGCGCCCGTTCCGCTTCAGGCACCGACGCCTACCCTCAACAGCCCGTTCGGCGCCATTCCGGCCACCGAGCCCGCGCCGGTTGTTCCGGAAAAGAAGTAAGTCGGGGATAGCGACAAATCCGTCGAGGATTCGTGGCCGAATCGCGGCTACTCTGGACCCCCATGGCCCGGTACATTTTCATCACCGGCGGCGTGGTCTCCTCCCTGGGTAAAGGTCTGGCGTCCGCCGCTCTTGGCGCGCTTCTGCAGGCGCGAGGCTACAAGGTCCGCCTGCGCAAGCTCGATCCGTATCTCAACGTGGATCCGGGGACGATGAGCCCGACTCAGCACGGCGAGGTGTTCGTCACCGACGACGGTGCCGAGACCGACCTTGATCTGGGCCACTATGAGCGGTTCACCGGGGTCAACGCCACGCGTGCTGACAACATCACCACCGGGCAGATCTACAAGACCATCATCGAGAAGGAACGGCGGGGGGACTATCTCGGCGCGACCGTGCAGGTGATCCCGCACGTGACCGGCGAGATCAAGGACTTCGTTCTCAGCGACCCGGGCGATGGCG
The DNA here is from genome assembly GCF_044372605.1 of Phenylobacterium sp. Taxonomy (GTDB): domain Bacteria; phylum Pseudomonadota; class Alphaproteobacteria; order Caulobacterales; family Caulobacteraceae; genus Phenylobacterium. The sequence goes on along the minus strand of NZ_JBILRO010000187.1, from coordinate 1,101 downwards.
TCGACTTCGTCCTGGTCGAGGTGGGCGGCACCGTGGGCGACATCGAGGGACTGCCGTTTTTCGAAGCCATTCGCCAGCTCGGCCAGGAACTGCCTCGGGGACACGCCTGTTTCATACACCTGACCTTGCTGCCCTACATCAAGACCGCCGGCGAAATGAAGACCAAGCCGACGCAGCATTCGGTCAAGGAACTGCGGTCCATCGGTATCCAGCCCGACATCCTGCTGTGCAGGTGTGAGATGGAAATACCGGACAGCGAGCGCCGCAAGCTCGGTCAGTTCTGCAATGTGCGGCCCAGCGCCGTGATCCAGGCGATGGACTCCCCCAATATCTATGCCGTGCCGCTGGACTATCACCGGGAGGGTCTGGACACCGAGGTGCTCGACGTCTTCGGCATGCTGGACAGCGCGCCGAAACCGGACCTGACCCGCTGGGAGCAGATCTCGCACACGCTAAGCCATCCCGACGGCGAGGTGAACATTGCCATCGTCGGCAAGTACACGGCGCTCACCGACGCCTACAAATCGCTGATCGAGGCCCTGATCCACGGCGGCGTGGCCAACAATGTCCGCGTGAAATTCGACTGGATCGAAGGCGAGGTCTTCGAGAAGGAAGAGGCGATGATCAGCGAGCGGCTGACCAACGTTCATGGCGTTCTGGTGCCTGGCGCGTTTGGGGAGCGTGGCTCTGAGGGGATGATCCGGGCCGTTCAGTTCGCCCGCGAACACGCCATCCCGTATTTTGGCATCTGTTTCGGCATGCAGATGGCCATGATCGAGGCGGCGCGGAATCTGGCCGGAATTAAGCAGGCGTCCTCAACAGAATTTGGCCCGACTTCGGAGCCCATTGTGGGCCTGATGACGGAGTGGGTCCGCGGCAACGAGAAAGAAGTCCGCCAGGAAGGCGGCGACTTCGGTGGCACCATGCGATGTGGCGCCTACGATGCGGTTCTGGCGCCCGGCAGCCGTGTGGCCGGGATCTATGGCAAGCCGGTGATCTCTGAACGGCACCGGCATCGCTATGAGGTCAACATCGGCTATCGCGATGCGATCGAGAGTACGGGGCTGACGTTCTCGGGCCTGTCGCCTGATGGTGTCCTGC
>NZ_JBILRO010000186.1:0-6894 GCF_044372605.1 Phenylobacterium sp. | reverse complement strand
CGGTTGCTCGTCTGGAGAGCTACAGCCCGCCCTGGCCCATGCCGAAGCTGTTCCGCATGACCAAGGGCGGCAAGGTGAACCTCGAGATCTTCGAGGGCGCCACCATCAACACGCCATCCATGCTGTGCGTCGAGGACTGCCTCGACGCCCTGGGCTGGGCGTCGCGGATCGGCGGACTGGCCGAGATGCAGCGCCGCGCCGACGCCAACCTGGCCGTGCTCGAGGCCTGGGTGACCAAAACCCCCTGGGTCGCGTTCCTGGCCGAGGAAGCCGCCAACCGGTCCAACACCTCCGTCTGCCTGAAGGTGGTTGACGCCCGCGTCGCCGGCCTGCCCGAAGACGCCCAGGCCGATTTCGCAAAGAAGTTGGCGAATCTGCTGGAGAAGGAGGGGGTGGCTCTCGATGTCGGCGGCTACCGCGATGCGCCTCCCGGTCTCAGAATCTGGTGCGGCGCCACGGTGGAAACCTCAGACCTCGACGCCTTGACCCCCTGGCTCGACTGGGCCTTCGCCTCCGTCGCCGAAGGCCTCGCTGCGGCCTGACGCGGCGACCCCGGAATCCTGCTCCGCTGCCCCCGGCCAGGCCGGGAGCACGCCTCAAATGTGAGAGAAATCATGCCCCGCGTACTCATCGCTGACAGCCTCAGCCCCGCCGCCGTCGATATCTTCCGCCAGCGAGGCGTCGACGTCGACATCAAGACCGGCCTGTCAAAAGACGAACTGATCGCCGTAATCGGCGACTATGATGGCCTGGTCGTCCGCTCCGACACCAAGCCAAACAAGGACGTCATCGCCGCCGCAAAGAACCTCAAGGTCATCGGCCGCGCCGGCATCGGCGTCGACAATATCGACATCCCTGCCGCCACAGCCGCCGGGGTGGTTGTGATGAACACCCCCTTCGGCAACTCGATCACCACGGCCGAGCACGCCATCGCCATGATGTTCGCCCTGGCACGCCAGATGCCCGCCGCCGACGCCTCCACCCAGGCCGGCAAGTGGGAAAAGAGCCGCTTCATGGGCGTGGAGCTCTACGCCAAGACCCTTGGCCTGATCGGGGCCGGCAACATCGGCGGCATCGTCGCTGATCGCGCGCTGGGTCTGAAGATGAAGGTTGTGGCCTACGATCCCTTCCTGTCGCCGGAACGCGCCGTGGAGATGGGCGTGGAGAAGGTGGAACTGGACGACCTCCTCGCCCGCGCCGACTTCATCACCCTTCACACGCCGCTCACCGACAAGACCCGCAACATCCTGTCGGCGGAAAACCTGGCCAAGGCCAGGAAGGGCGTGATGATCATCAACTGCGCCCGCGGCGGCCTGGTTGACGAGGCCGCACTCCGCGCCGGGCTGGAGAGCGGGCACATCGGTGGCGCCGGTTTCGACGTCTTCGTTCAGGAACCAGCCAAGGAAAACGTGCTGTTCGGCGCGCCCAATTTCGTCGCCACCCCACACCTGGGCGCCTCCACCAACGAGGCGCAGGAGAATGTCGCCCTGCAGGTGGCCGAACAGATCAGCGACTATCTGCTGAACGGCGCCGTCACCAATGCGCTCAACAGCCCTTCGGTGACAGCCGAGGAAGCCCCGCGCCTGAAGCCCTTCATCGCCCTGGCCGAGAAGCTGGGCGCCTTGGCCGGCCAGATGGTCGACTTCGGCGTCAAGGCCGTGGACATCGCCTTCGAGGGCGAGGTTTCCAAGCTCAACACCAAGCCGCTCAGCGCCGCCGCCCTGGCCGGCGTGCTTCGGCCCATGCTCGCGGAGATCAACATGGTCTCGGCGCCGGCAGTGGCGAAGGAACGCGGCGTCACCTTCTCGGAAAGCCGCCAGGAGGACTCGCCAATCTATGAGAGCCTGATGCGGATCACGATCACCACCGAGAAGGGCAAGCGCTCCTTCGCCGGCGCCGTTCAGGCCGGCGCGCCGCGCGTCGTCGAGGTCAAGGGCATGGACCTGGACGCCCCGTTCTCGCCTCGCATGCTCTACGTGAACAATCTGGACAAGCCGGGCTTCATCGGCGCCCTCGGCGGCCTGCTGGGCGAGGCCGGCGTCAACATCGCCACCTTCAACCTGGGTCGTATCGACGCGGGTGACGACGCCATCGCCATGGTGGGCATTGATCAGGCGCCGGACGCCAAGCTGCTGGCCAAGATCCAGGCCCTGCCGCACGTGAAGGAAGCCCGCGCCCTCAGCTTCTGACGCCAAAGGTCGCGGCCGGGATCAGTGAAAATCCCGGCTGCGGACCATCCGGTCCGTCGGCTTCGGGGGGTCGGGGGCGACACCGTCTTCCTGCCGCAGCTCCCTCAGGCGCCCTGACAGGTCGGTGAAGCGCTCGGCCACCACATGGACGATGCCGTCCACGCTCTGGACCTGGCCGTGCACAACCAGGAAGGACGAGGTCATCACCAGCCGGCGGTGGGTGTCGAAGGCGTCCTTCCAGATGACGATGTTGGCGATGCCGGTCTCGTCCTCCAGGGTCATGAACACCACACCCTTGGCGGTCCCGGGCCGCTGGCGCACCAGCACCAGACCGCCCACCGACAGGCGTTTGCGGTCGCGGGCGGTCTTCAGCGCGGCGCAGGGAACCACGCCCATCCGCGCCAGATCCTCGCGGAAAAAGCCGGCCGGATGGCCTTTCAGCGACAGCCGCGTCGTGCGGTAGTCCTCGGCCACATGCTGGGGCACGCTCATGAACGGCAGCTCGACCTGGGTTTCCTTCAGGCTCTGGCGCAGCAGCAGCGGCGCATCGCGTGCGGCGCCCCACTCGCCGGAAAGCCCCTTCACGGCCCATAGCGCCTCGCGACGGGGAAAGCCCAGGCTGCGAAAGGCGTCGGCCTCGGCCAGTAGTTCCAGCGCCCGCCGCGACAGACGACCCTGACGGGCGAACGCCTCGATGGAGCACGCTCCGGCCTGCCGCGCCGCGATCAGCTGATCGGCATCCTGATCACGGAGGCCCTTGATCTGCCGAAAGCCAAGACGTACCGGTCTGTATTGCTCTCTTGGATCGTCCTTTTCCTCCAGGGTGCAGTCCCATTCGCTGAACGATACATCAGGCGGTCGCACCTCCACGCCGTGCTGCTGGGCGTCACGGACCAGCTGGGCCGGCTGATAGAATCCCATGGGCTGGCTGTTCAGCAGGGCCGCACAGAAGGCGTCCGGATGGTGGCGCTTCACCCAGGCCGAGGCATAGACCAGCAGGGCGAAGCTGATCGCGTGGCTCTCGGGGAAGCCATACGAGCCGAACCCCTCGATCTGTTTGAAGCAGCGCTCGGCGAACTCCGGATCATAGCCGCGGCTCACCATCCCCTCGACGAACAGTTCGCCGTGCCGGCCGATGGTGCCCATATTGCGGAAAGTGGCCATGGAACGCCGCAGCTGGTCGGCGTCGTCATCCGAGAACCGTGCCGCCACGATGGCCACCCGCATCGCCTGCTCCTGGAACAGCGGCACGCCCAGGGTCTTTTTCAGGATGTCCTTCAACTCGTCCTGCGGGTGCTCGGGCCCCGGGCGCGGATAGTCGACCTCGTCCGGATTGGCGCGGCGCTTGAGGTAGGGGTGCACCATGTTGCCCTGAATGGGGCCCGGCCGCACGATCGCCACCTCGATCACCAGATCATAGAATTTCCGGGGCTTCAGCCTGGGCAGCATCGACATCTGCGCCCGGCTCTCCACCTGGAACACGCCGACCGAATCCGCCTCGCAGAGCATGTCGTAAACCGCCGGATCTTCCTGCGGCAGGTGGGCAATGTCACTGATCCGCGAGCCGTCGGGGCGCAGGGGCAGGAAATCGAAGCTCTTCTTCAGCGCCGTCAGCATGCCCAGCGCCAGCACATCGACCTTCATCAGGCCCAGCGCATCGATGTCATCCTTGTCCCACTCGATGAAGGTGCGGTCCTTCATCGCGGCGTTACCGATCGGTACGGTCTCGTCCAGCCGCCGCTTGGTCAGGACATAGCCGCCCACGTGCTGCGACAGATGTCGCGGAAAGCCCAGCAGCTCACCGGCCAGCGCCGTGGCCCGGCGGATTTCCGGCGACTGCGGGTCGAGGCCCGCCTGGCGGATATGCTCGTCCGGCACGCCGTCGCCATAGCTGCCCCAGACCGTGTTCGCCATGGCCGCGGTGATGTCGTCGGTCAGACCCAGCGCCTTGCCTACCTGCCGGATCGCCATGCGCGGCCGGTAGTGGATCACGGTCGCCACGATGGCGGCCCGGTCGCGGCCATAGCGGCGATAGATGTACTGCATCACCTCCTCGCGCCGCTCGTGCTCGAAATCGACGTCGATGTCCGGCGGCTCGCCACGGTTGGCTGAAATGAAGCGGGAGAACAGCAAGTCCTGGTCCTCCTTGGTCGGATCGACGGCGGTGATCCCCAGACAGAAACAGACGCAGGAATTGGCGGCCGATCCCCGGCCCTGGCAGAGGATGCCCTGGTCACGGGCCCAGCGGACGATGTCGTGCACGGTCAGGAAGTAGTTCGGATAGTTCAGCTGTTCGATCAGCTCGAGTTCGTGGGCGACCAGTCTGGTCACCTTGTCGGGCACGCCGCGCGGATAGCGCCAGCGGGCGCCCGCCCAGCTGAGATCATGCAGGTGCTGGATCGCCGTCTTGCCAGAGGGCACAGGCTCATCGGGGTACTCATAGGACAGTTCGCCCAGGTCGAAGCCGATCCGCCCGGCGATCTCGACACTGCGCTCGACGGCGCCGGGAAACCGGGCGAACAGGCGCGCCATCTCGGCGGCGGTCTTCAGGTGGCGTTCGGCGTTGGCCTGAAGCCTGAGGCCGGCGTCGTGGATCGTGCAGCTTTCCCGGATGCAGGTCAGCACATCCTGCAGGGGGCGGCGTTCGGGGCCGTGATAGAGGACGTCATTGGTGGCCACCATCGGCGCGCGGGCGGCCTCGGCCAGGGCCGCCAGCTGCGATAGCCGCTGCAGGTCCCGCGACCCATAGCGCCGGGCCGCCGCCAGCCAGACGTCGGGCAATTCCCGGGCGATACGGGTCAGGTCGCGGCCAAAGGCGTCGTCCAGCCGGTCGGGCGGAACCACCAGCACCAGCTGGCCCTCGGCATGGTCGCGGAAATCGTCCCAGCGCAGCTCACACGCCGCCTTCCGCGTCCGTCGTTGGCCCAGGGTGAGCAGGCGGGTGAGGCGGCCGTAGGCTTCACGGTCGGACGGATAGACCAGGAGGCTGGGCGTGCCGTCGTCAAAGTCCAGCCGACAGCCGGTGAGCGCGCGAACCTGTGCGCCGCTTTCCCGCAAGTCGCGGGCCTGAGCCCAGGCGCGGACCACGCCGGCCAGGGTGTTACGGTCACAGATCCCCACGGCCTCCAGGCCCAGAGCCTCGGCCCCGGTCACCAGTTCGCCCGGATGCGACGCCCCCCGCAGGAACGAGAAGTTGCTGGCCGCCTGGAGTTCAGCGTAGCGGGTCATCGTGAGGGGTGACCCTGAAAGCGCCCTTCTCCCCCTGCGGGAGAAGGTGGCCTTGCGCAGCAAGGTCGGATGAGGGGTCGCTCAGAGATGGCCGTGTGGCGGTGGCCGCCCAAGGGCGTCGAGGATCCGATTGAGGACTCGCGGATCGTCGCCGGTGATCTCGCCGTTGGCAAACCGCAGAACTTTGAATCCCTGGCTTGCCAGCCAGGCGTCGCGTTCGGCGTCGCGGACCGGATCGTGGAAGGGACCATCAGCCTCCACGACCAGCCGATGGCGAAGGCAGAGGAAGTCAACGACATAGGGTCCGATCGGGGCCTGTCGGCGGAACTTGAAACCGTCCAGTCGTCTCCCGCGCAATAGCTTCCACAGGAACCTTTCGGTGGAGGTCTCGGCGTGACGCAGCGCGCGGGCCTGGCGGGTTGTTGCAATGAGAGCCATGGCTTCAGAGCGCACGAGCTTTGACGCTTGTGCGACCCCTCATCCGACCCCGCTTCACGGGGCCACCTTCTCCCGCAAGGGGAGAAGGTAGGGGCGGTGAAGATGTCATAGCTGCTCCTCATCCAAACAGCCCGTGCAGCCACCACTTCGGGGGCGCGTCCGATCCGCCGTAGAGGCCGGCGCGGAACAGCCAGAAGCGCGCGCCCTCGGCGTCTTCCACCCGGTAGTAATCGCGCACGTGACTGACGGAAATTTCGTCGATCCCGCGCTTCCACCACTCCTCGCCCACGCGCTCGGGGCCCTCGGCGCGGCGCACGCGGTGCAGGCGCCCGCGCCAGCGGAACTGCAGCGGCGGATCGTCGGGGAGCAGGGCGGTGACGTCCTCCACCGGTTCGGGCCGGCGGAACAGGCGCACAGGCCTGGGCGCCTCCCGGTCCCAGGGCGCGGCCTCGGGCGGTGGCGCGCCCAGCACCGGCGCCCGGCCGACGGAGAGTTCGGGCACATGGCTTTCCACCGGGGCGGCCCGCCACACCCGCTCCGGTCCCAGGCGATTGACGAGACGGTCGATCAATGGCGCCAGACCATCTTCTACGGTGACCGCAAGGTCCGCATCTATCCGCCCCTGACGGCCGGATGTGGCCTCGACGTCGTAGGCGGCCAGGGTCACGCATTCGATCCCGAAGCCAGGATCCACGGTCTCCAGCCGGGGCTGGAACAGCCGTGCGATCCGGCGCGCGTCGCGCCCGGCCAGCGACAGGCCGATGGTGATCGGCAGCGCCTTGCCGTCCACCCGGTGAAAGGCGATCTCGAACCGCCGCGCGCCGTGGCTTTCGGCCTCCAGGCGCGTGCAGAGTTTGGCGGTGACGTCCTCTGTCACCCGGACCATGTCTTCTGGCGTACTGATCGGCTCGACCAGAGCCAGGCGCGCCAGCCAGGGGGTGGGCGGGCGGCGGAATCGCAGGGCCTCGGCGCTGCGGCCCAGGGCCTGATCCAGCCGTTCCAGGGTCTCGGCCCCGAACCGTCGGGCCAGGGGCGCGCG
>NZ_JBILRO010000185.1:0-6906 GCF_044372605.1 Phenylobacterium sp. | reverse complement strand
AGCCGAGGCCTCGCCCTGCGCCGCGTCGCGGAGCGCCCGGTCGACGATGGCCATGGACATCGCCTTGCGCTCGCAGTGGCCGAACGTCAGACCGTAACCCCGCGTGAACTGTGGCGCTGTCTCGATCCCGCCAGCGCCAGTGGAAATCATCTGGCACTCTGTGAGCGTGAGTTCGCCGATCTCGATGGCAAAGCCCAGCTCATCGGGCACGAACTCCACCGCGACCTCTCCCAGCCGGATCTCGGCGCAGAGCGGGTGGGTGGAGCCCCAGCCACGCTGCGACGAATAGGCCAGCGAGAGCAGGAAACCTTCATCACCGCGGGCAAGGGCCTGCAGGCGCTGATCCCGTCCCGCCGGGAAGGCCATCGGCTCCCGTGTCAGGTCGAAGGGCTCGGCTGCCGCCTCGGTTTGCGTGTCGGGCTCGAGCAAGTCCTCGTGAGCGAAAACCGAAGCGATCGTCGCCATGGGATAGGCCTGGGGCTCCTCAGCCTCCATCGCGCCTTCCAGCGGGGTCTCGCCATTGGCTGCCAGGGTGAAATCCAGCAGGCGGTGGGTGTAGTCGAACGTCGGGCCAAGCACCTGACCGCCAGGAATGTCCTTGAACGCCGCCGAAATCCGCCGGCGCACGGCCATCTGGCCCGTCTCCAGCGGCAACGACGCGCCGAACCTCGGCAAGGTCGTGCGATAGGCCCGGGTCAGGAAGATCGCTTCCGGCAGATCGCCGCGCGCCTGCTTGACCGCGAGCGCCGCGAGATCACGATCATAGCAGGAGCCCTCGCTCATCACCCGATCAATGGACAGGGAAAGCTGCTCGCGGATCTGATCGACCTCGATCTCGGGAATCGTCGGGTCGCCCCGACGGTCCTCGGCCAGCCAGCGGTGGGCGTTGGTTATCGCCCGCTCTCCGCCCTTTACAGCGACATAGGCCATCTCTGTCTCCTCAGACGATGCGGGTGGAACGGGGAAGGGCGGTCAGGCGATCCCCGGCGACGAAAATCAGATCGACGCCGAACTGGAACCGGGCGTGGTTCTCCTGAACCTCGCCCCAGAAACCCGGGCGCAGACCATCAAGCGCCAGGGTGGCTTCCGACTTGATCCCGGGGCCGGTCAGGGTGACGCGCGGCCCGCCTTCGAGCGAGGGCAGCTGGATCACCAGCGTGGTTGACCGGTCAGGATACTTGGCGTCGCCGGCATTGAAGTCCGCCAGGAGGGGCGCGGCGGGTAGATCCGCCACCAGAGCAAACGCCGCTTGCCGGGGCTCCGCCACGCGGGGCGCGCCACAGTGGAACTGCAGCCAGCCCTCGACAGCTTCGGTGTGCAGTCCCGGATCCAGCCAGACTGGGGTTTCGAAATCGAAGAGGGTGAGCGCGACAGCGCCCGCTGCCCTGTGCATGCCATGAGGCGGCTCAGGCGCCTGGGACAGATCATAGATCGTGCCGGGACGCGCCATCGCGTCCATGAGTTTCCGGAAGACCTGCTGGCTTTCACGGGTCGGGTCGGAGAAGCCGGCGGCCACGCGGGCCAGATCGAAAGCGATCGACATCAGGCGGGCCCTCGCGTGCGGACCATGGTGAAGAAATCGACCTTGGTGGCGGCGGCCTTGCGGGCGGCCATGTCGCGACGCGCCTGCTGGGCCCGGGCCAGGCGGGCGACGACAGCGCCCTCCACCAAAGGCCGCAGGGCGGGCGACTGCATCATTGCGTCCACCGCAGCGGCGATTTCCGCATGGCGACGATTTCGCCCCGACACATACCCGACCCCGGTTTCGCCCGTGTCCAGCCGGACGGCCGCGCGGGTGACGGTCATTTCACCCAGGTTGAAGGCGTCGCCCGAACCGCCCATCCGACCCCGCACCAGAACCATGCCGATTTCCGGAGCCCTGAGCGTGCCGTAGCCCGGCAGTTCGGCGATGGCGTCCCACGCGGCGAAAACGTCTTTCGGGGCCGCCTTTGCCAGGACGGAGAGCCAGGCTCGACGTTCCGGGCTTGGCCCGGCAGGGTGACTGACCGTCATCATCGAACTCCGACAACTAAACATGTTGTTGTATTCATTGAGCTCGACTATTACGTCGTCCCAGAAAATGTCGCAATAACGGGTTGATGAACATTATCTGACAGTAGAAAAACTTGTCTAGATGACCGTCGCAGAACTGTTAAAGATTGTTGGTAAGAGGTTTTTTTATGGTCCTTTGGCGAGAAATCTCGTGGTCTCTGGAGCGACGTATCCAGGCGCGTGAGATCACGCCTGGCGACAAGCTGCCGACGGAGTTCGAGCTATCCCGGGAATTCATGGTCAACCGGCACACAGTACGGCGCGCCCTGTCTGATCTCCAGGAAAAGGGCATCGTTGAGTCCACCCAGGGCCGTGGAAGCTACGTCAAACGTCCCTCATCGCTGATGCGCCTGCAGCGTCGACCACGGTTTACCGAGACTGTGCAGCAGGACGGCCGCACGCCGCGGACCGAGACCATCAAGCTTCTGGTGCGGCCATCGGACGCCAAGGTCGCGGCCCAGCTGGGTCTGCGCGTTGGAGAGCCGATCGTTTATCTGGAGCGTTGCCGGTTCGTGGACGATGAGCCGACGGGGCTCAGCCAGCATCACTTCAGTCAAGCGCGCCTGCCGGCCTTCATCGAGACCTACAAGACCCACGGGACCATCACCCAGACGCTGATCGCATCGGGCATTCCCGACTATACCCGCCGCCGGACGGCCATCTCGGCCCGGCTGCCGACGGTTGATGAGGCCACCCGGCTTCAGGTGCCCAGGCATGTCCCGTTGCTGGTTCATTGCTATCTGAACATCGACGGTCTTGGTCGACCGCTGGAGTACGGAATCTCGCGCTCCACAACCGAAGTCGAGATCGAGTTTCCCGATCCCGTGCGGGACTGATCTGCAATCAAACCGAAGGATTTGTCGTGGAGTTGGCGTTCAGGAATGCGCGGGTGGTTACCGGCGACGACTGCTTTTTGGGATCGGTGCTGGTCCGCGACGGCAAGGTAGTCTCCGTCGATTCCGGGCCCAGTTGCGCGGGCGAGGACATGGAGGGCGATGTCCTCATGCCCGGTGTGATCGATCTCCATACGGATAACCTTGAAAAGCACTTCTTTCCCCGCCCCAACATCGGCTGGGATCCGGTGTCCGCCGCTGTCACCCACGACGGCTGCTGTCTGTCGGTGGGTGTCACGACCGTGTTCGACAGCCTCAGCATCGGGTCCTTCAACTCTGCGGCCTCGCGCAATCATGGCAATCTCACCCGCCTCGCTGACGGTCTGGCGCAGGCCGAGGCGAGCGGTCTGCTAAAGGGGGATCACAAGGTCCACTGGCGGTGTGAAACGCCGGCGGACGACCTGCCAGAAGAGCTCGAGGGCTTTGCGAAGCATCCGATGACGGCGCTGTTCTCGCTCATGGATCACACGCCGGGTCAGCGGCAGTACCGGAACATCGAGAAATATCTGGCCGCCTGGCGTGCTGACGGCATGACGGAAGGCGCGGTTGATCAGCGCATGGCCGATATCCGTGACCGGCAGGCGCGCAACGCCGATCGTCATCGCCGGCTCGTGTCCGAGGTCGCAGCCGCCTACGGCGCGCCATTGGCCAGCCATGACGATGAGGACGTCGCCCACATTGACGCCGCGGCCGATCTGGGCGCCACGGTCGCGGAGTTCCCGGTTACGCTGGAGGCGGCACGACAGGCCCGCGAGCGCGGGATGGTCATTGTGATGGGCGGCCCAAATCTGATTCGCGGGGGCTCCTACTCCGGTAACGTGCCCGCCTCGGAGTTGGCCCACGCAGGCCTGCTGGACGCCTTCGCCTCCGACTACGTTCCGCGCAGTCTGATTGAGTGCGCCTTCGCCCTGACCCGCCCTGAGTTCGACTGGAGCCTGCCGCGCGCGGTGGCCACGGTCACCTCCGGCCCGGCCCGCGCGGCCCGCCTTTCAGACCGTGGCGTGATCGAAACCGGTCGCCGGGCGGATCTGTTGCGCGTGCGAACCCGTGGCGACCTGCCGGTAGTCCAGGAGGTCTGGGTCGAGGGCCGTCGTCGCGCCTGACGTGGGCCTGACCCTTGCGTATCGTCACCCTCAACACCTGGAAGAACGAAGGCGACTATCCACGCCGCCTTGACCAGATGGCCGAAGGGCTTGCCGCGTTGCGCGCTGACGTCGTCTGCCTTCAGGAGTGCTTTGCCGGGGGCGGCGCGAGTACAGTAGATACTTTGGCGTCAGTCCTGGGGATGTTCCCGCACAGGGCCCCGTCCCGGCGAAAGCTGCGCCAGCACGGCCCGCTTCGCGTGATGAGCACCTCTGGTCTTGCCATTCTGACCCGCGACCCTTCGGCACGAGCCAACCTGTGCGCACTGGTCAGCGACCCCAGGGATGGGCAGCGCATCGCCCAGCGGGTCGATCTGGTCGCGTCGGGTCATCCCCTGCGGTTTCTGAACCTGCATCTCACGCATCTGGGCGGGGCCAAGGCCGAAGGCGTCCGCGCCGCCCAGCTCACAGCCGCGTTGATATGGGCCACAGCGGACTATGAAGGCGGACTTGTGCTGGCGGGTGACCTGAATGCCACGGCGGCGGACAGTGCGCTTGCGGCGCTCGAACTTCCCGCCATGCCCTCGACCCTCCACGGCGCTCGAACCGGGACGGCGCCTTCGTCAAGGCTGGCGATCGACCATTGCGTACTGTTGCGCAAAGGCAGCTGGCGCACTGTGGGCACAGGCCGCGCGCTGGACCAGCCTGATGAAGATGGCTGGTTCCCGAGCGATCACGCCGCGGTTGTACTGGATCTTCTCGCCGGCGACGCCGGTTCCTCCTGAAGGTAGATCGCGCGCAACCGGGCCAGCTCAACCGGGCCGATGCCGACTTCCCTGGCCAGATATTTGTCGACGGAGCCCCACTTCGTCTCGACCTCATCAAGCGCCACCTCGAGGAAGGCGCGACGGTTGGCGTCGAACAATGGGCTGGGCACGGCGGCGGCCGGGTCTTTCTGGTCGTTGGCGAAGAAAGCCGCCACCGGGCTGGCAGCCTGAGCCGCAGCGTCGAAGCGCGGCATTTCGTACTCCGGTCGCCGATAGGTCGTCGACAGGTGATAGTCCTTGTATCGGCGGCTGCCGAGCGCAACGCTCACCTCATGCCGGCCATCGCGATCAGTGATGGACACGCGCTTCGCCTTGGTCAGCGGCAGGTTGGGCTGATCCGACAGACATACGTCAACGGGATTTGAGGACGCCCAGTGTTTCAAGGCTATGCGACTGTGGAGACGCCTAGACCACAGCGTCGCGAACCCTTGAAGTTCGTGCCGAAACTTGTGGACGATAATGATGTCGGTCAATCTACTGACTTACTGTCCGCCGGCGGGTTCCAGGCCCTGCCGCCTAACCTGGCCCTGTCGGCCGCTGCTGCAGGCGCTGAATTCCAGTCCGACAACTTTGCTCAGCGTCACCAAAACATGACGTGTTTGCGGCGCAAACGTGTTGTCTCGCCTGTTACCTGCGCCCCTCAAACAGGGGCTCACCATGAACTCGATATGCTGTCGTCGCGCCGCCCTCACGGGCGTGGCCTTCTCTACACTTGCACTGGTCCTGGCCAGCGCGCCCTCCGCCCAGGCTCAAGACCAGGCCGCGGCTGTGAGCGAAGTCGAGGAACTCGTGGTCACCGCCACGCCAATTCGCGACTCGATTGCGAAGTCCCTTGAGGCTCAGCGCGTCGCCGACAACATCGTCTCGGTCGTCGCCGCCGATGCTATCGGACGCTTTCCCGACCAGACGGCTGCTGCGGCGCTCTCACGGTTGCCGGCGACCGGCGTTCAGCGCGACCAGGGCCAGGAGCGCTACATCCAGGTCCGCGGCGCGCCGGCGCGCTGGACCAACGTCGCGTTCGACGGCGTCAACGTCCTGGGCGCGGAAGACCGGATCTTCCGGTTCGACAGCGTTCCGGCTTCTGTGATCAGCCAGCTTGAACTGAACAAGACCCTGACCCCGGACATGCCTGGCGAGGCTCTGGCCGGGCGCGTCAATATTCTCACCTTCTCACCGCTTTCCCAGCAGGGCTTCCACGTCAACGCCGACATCGGTCGCGGATATGTCGACCTCGGCGATGACGTCGAGAGCTACGGCGGCCGGGTATCCTGGTCCAACGATACGTTCGGGATCGTCCTGGGCGCCTCGAAGTTCAGCTTCATCCAGGAAACCGACAACTACGAGCCCCGGTTTGACGCTGTCGGCATGAGAGAGGTCCGCTTCGCGAAGTACCGCATCAAGAGGGACACCAGGGCCTTCAACGGCAAGGTCGAGTGGCGGATTGATGAGCAGAACAGCATCCGCTTTTCCGCGCTTCGCAGCGAGTTCCTGGATTTCGAAGAGCGCAACCAGTACACGTTCAACTTTGCCGGCGCAGCCTCCGGCACGCGCACCCCGACATCGGGAAGCCTCGTTTCCGTGCCGGTCGCGGGCCTGTTCGAGGATGGCGACTACGCAACCAAGAATACGCTTTTCATTCTCCACGGCGATCATGAGTTCGCCGGGTGGAAGCTCGCCTGGGATGTGGGCCGCTCGGAGGCTACGTTCCGCCAAAATCTCCCACTTACAGCGACATCTGCGTCAACAACCGGCAACACGACCGGGGCCTTGCTGCGGCCATCGCTCACGTTCACGGCGGGAGAGGCCGGAACGCCCGTGATCTCGTTGTTCGAAACCGTCCGAAACGCCGCCGGGGTACTCGAGCGCGGTGCAGCCCGCACAAGCGTGAACCAGTCAGCTTTCAACACAGAAGTTCTGGCTTACTTCCGTCAGTTCAACACCCAGGAAGACAACTTCGCCAAGGCCGACCTGTCCACAACGTGGGACAACCTCGGCGCCGAGGCGACGTTCAAGGCTGGCTTCCAGTATAACGCCCGGAAGTTCGATGACCCG
>NZ_JBILRO010000339.1:0-2591 GCF_044372605.1 Phenylobacterium sp. | reverse complement strand
GCCTACATCCTGGCCTCGCCGATTCTGGCGCCCCTCGAAGCCCTCAGCTTCACAAACCTTGGCATCGCCCGCGCCGCTGCTCAGGATCTCGAACGCCGTCACGAACGCCTTGACCGCCGCAACTTCCACGGTGGCGCCCCTGCGATCGTCGGCCCGGAAACCTATGTGACGCAACCCCGGATTGCTCGACGGGCTCGCAGCGATGCCGGCGCTGTGAAGACTGACGACGCGTCCGGTACCGCATCAGCATCCGACGGCCGCAATACCGAAGGACACCTCACCGCCGCTCGCCAGATATCGGGGGCGGAAAAAAATGGTGTCGGATAAGCAACTCGCTGCGAACCGCCGCAACGCAAATCGTAGCACGGGACCGAAAACCCCGGCCGGAAAGTCGACGGCAAGCCGCAACGCCCTGCGCCACGGCCTCAGCACGCCCTCAAAATTGAATGGGCCACTTCCTCTACGATACGAGAAGCTGTCAACCGCATTGGCCGCAGGTCGCGCGCCGATGGCTGACATGGCGCGGCTCGCAGCGGAGCTGAGGTTCCACCTCAATCAAATCGAGAATTCCAGATTGTTTCAACTGAGGGCAGCAATGGCCGCAATGGACACCTCTTTTCCCTGTCCCGGAATAGAAGAGCTGGAAGGGAGGGCTCTGTTGGCGTTGGCTGGCGAGATGGCGAAACTGGAGCGTTACGCTCGCCGCCTTCGATCTCGCCTGAGCAAGGTCATGAAAGCCCTCGACGCGAATTGAGCAGGATCAGGGCCGCGCCAGGCGCATGACCGGGCGTTTGGCGAAACGAACCCATTTGCGGCTTACGCTGCTGGCAGCGCGATGGGAGACGCAAACGGGCATTGCCTGTCGGCGATTGTTCCGCCACAGGCTCCAGGTCCCAGACCCCTTATCGACTTGGCGACTGCAGCAGGAGCGTGCGACAAGGTCTGGACAGGAAACGCATACCCGCCCTTCGAACCGGAACGCCGGCCGATGGCGGCCAGGGTTGGGGAAAGCCAAATGAGTTCGGATATGGCGGCGGCGTCGAAGGCGTCCAGTAACTACCGCTACCTCGTCGTGTTCATGCTGGCGGTGGCCTACACGCTCAACTTCCTGGATCGGCAGATCGTGTCGATCCTTGCCGAGCCGATCCGGACGGACCTGAACCTGTCGGACACACAGCTGGGCCTTCTGGGCGGGATCGCCTTCGCCCTTTTCTATACGACGTTCGGCATCCCGATCGGCTGGCTGGCGGATCGCGCGAACCGGGTCTGGATCATCTCGGCGTCGGTCGCGATCTTCAGCGCGTTCACCGCGCTCTGCGGTACGGCGACCAACTTCGTGCAACTGGCGCTCTACAGGATGGGTGTGGGCATCGGTGAGGCTGGCGGCTCCCCGCCCTCCTACAGCCTGATCTCGGACTACTTCAAACCCGAGGAACGCGGCACAGCGCTCGCGCTCTATTCGCTGGGCGTGCCGGTGGGCTCGATGTTCGGGTCGGCGCTTGGCGGCTGGATCGCCGCCGAACATGGCTGGCGGGCCGCCTTTTTCGCCATGGGTATCCCTGGTCTGATTATCGCGGTTCTGCTGCTGGTGATCATCCGGGAGCCGAAGCGCGGCGGGCTTGATGTCCTGGCGCCGGGCCAGCTCGCCCATGACAAGCCACCGCCGATCTTCACCGCCATCGCCGGGTTCTTCAGCAACCGCACCCTGGTCTGCACGGCGCTGGCGGCGGGCCTTTCGGCCTTTGTAGGCTATGCCGCGCTCACCTGGAATCCGCCGTTCCTGATGCGGGTCAAGGGTATGAGCCTGATGGAGGTGGCGCTTTACTACAGCCTGGTTCTCGGCATCACCGGCATGATCGGGACGTTTGGCGCGGGCTGGCTGGCCGACCGGCTGAGCCGTCGGGATCGGCGCTGGTTCGCCTGGCTGCCGGCGATCACCTTCACCATCACCATCCCGTTCTGGATCGCCATGCTGTACGCGCCCACCTGGCAGATTGCGCTCGCCTGCGCGGCGGTGCCGGCGCTGCTCAACAACTGCTACCTGGCCCCGGCGCTGGCGGTGGTTCAGAACTCGGTGTCGCCGAACCGCCGGGTGATTTCGGGCGCTGTGCTGCTGTTTGTGCTCAACCTTATCGGCCTGGGCATTGGTCCGGTGTACGTGGGCCGCATCTCCGACATGGCCAAGCCGGAATACGGCGACAACTCGCTCATCATCGGCTTCGCCGCCCTGATCCCGATGATCGTGGTGACCATCGTCGCGCACATGGTGTCCGCCTGGTCGATTGGCCGCGACAAGGCCATGGCCGAGGCGGCGGGTTAGCCGAAGCCCGCCTATCGCTCAGGAGGCGCCGACCATCCGTGTCCGAAAACCGCGAGACTTGAAGGGCAAGCCCGCGCATTCTGCCGCGCATGGACATGGATTTTGAAGCCTGCCGCCGCGCCTTCGTGACCCGCGACGCCCGGTTTGATGGCCGTATCTTCGGCGCCGTGAAGACCACCGGCATCTATTGTCGACCGATCTGCCCTGCACGAACGCCCAAGCCGCAGAACATGACCTTCTATCCGCTGGCGGCCGCGGCCCAGGAGGCGGG
>NZ_JBILRO010000184.1:0-7010 GCF_044372605.1 Phenylobacterium sp. | reverse complement strand
GCCGCCGCCGTCAGCGCGCTGGGCTCCCGGACCAATATCGAGGTGGTCTCGGCGCCCAAGATCATTGCGCTCGACAACCGCACCGCCCGCCTGCAGGTCGGCGATCAGGTACCTGTGGTCACTCAATCGGCCCAGACGACCACCCCGGATCGTGGCGCGCTGGTCAACACCGTCGATTATCGCAGCACCGGCGTCATCCTCAACGTGACGCCCCGGATCACCGGTGGCGACCGGGTGGTGCTGGATGTCTCACAGGAGGTTAGCTCCGTGGGCCGGACCAGCACCTCGGGCATCGACTCCCCCACCATCCAGCAGCGCCGCTTCGAAAGCACCCTGGTGTTGGAGGACGGCGGCACCGTGGCCCTGGGCGGCTTGATCAGCACCACGCGCTCCAACAACAATTCGGGCGTCCCCTGGCTGAAGGATGTACCGGGCGTCGGTGGCCTCTTCAGCACCCGCAACCGCGACCAAAGCCGCAGCGAGCTGATCGTGCTGCTGAGCGCCCGCATCATCGGCGACAAGGCCTCGGCCGGACGCGCCATGGCCGACCTGGCCGCCGACATGACCGAGCTTCAGGCCCGTGGTCTGCTGCCGAACCCTTGACCCTGACGATGCGGGCTACGCCACGCCGGCGGCCATGGTGCTGGCGCTCGCCCTGTCTTTGGTCGCCACCGCCATGGTGGCGCGCAGCGTCATGACGCTCAGGCTCGCCAAGGCTGATCTTGAGCGAAGCAAGATCGAACTCGTGCTGGACGGTGGGCATCTGGCGGCGGCGGCCACGGTAGTTCGCGGGGGATCGGGTGGACCCTACCGCTGGGCGCTCCCGACGGATTCGGGGTTTGCCGAAGCTCTTGTGGAGTCCGAAGCCGACAAGCTTCGTCTGTCCGCAGGTGCCTCGCTTTCCGACGAGGTTCTGGAGTCATTTGGCGTGGTCGATGTGGCTGCCTTGAAGGCGAGGCTCAATCAGGTGTCTGACGCACCCTACGTGGAAGTCTCGTCGCTCGACACCGCGCCGCTGTGGCGAGAGTGCGCACCCAGCCTGATGTCCAGCCTAGGAACCCGGGACAGCTATGCCCCGCCGCGCCCAACTGAGCCGGCCGCCGCGCCGTCGGATCCTGAGGCCCTGCCAAACCCCCCGGATTGGCGCGTCGGAGAGACGTGGCGCGTCCGGGTCACAACTGGAGCGGGTTGGCGAGACGACCGTATTGTGAGATTTACAGGAGACGCCCGACATCCCGCTGCGGTGGTGAAACGGCGTCTGTCGCGTAGCGACGGAGGACAGGGGCGATGCGACGACATTTTGGCCAACGCCGGATAGACGCGGACGCTGGCTATACGCTCACCGAGATCCTGGTGGTCATGGCTATCATCGGCATGCTGGCGGCCGCCCTGACGCCGGGTCTCGTTGGACAGTTGGGCCGCTCGCGCGCGAAAACCGCGCAGGTTCAGGTCGAGACCGTGGCCGCTGCTGTTGAGATGTTCCGCTCCGATATGGGCCGTTACCCAACCCAGTCCGAGGGCCTGCAGGTCCTGATGAGTCAGCCAACGGACGGCGAAGGCTGGGTCGGGCCTTACGTGAAGAGCGCAAAGGCGCTGACCGACCCCTGGGGCAAGCCGATCGAGTACAAGATGGGTGAGGATGGCCGGAACTATGCCGTCATTAGCCTGGGCGCCGATGGACAGGCGGACGGTCAGGGCCTCAACCGCGACCTAAGCGCACCTGCCGCCCGATGACCCAGACTCTCGCCTCGCTCAGCCTGGCTGGCGTCGCGGGACTGGCGCTGGGGAGCTTTGCGGTGACGTCCGGTCTGCGCCTGAGCCGGGGCGCCTCAGCGATGCGGGGTCGCTCGCAGTGTGACACCTGCGGGCATCAACTGGGGTTCGCCCAGACGGTGCCGGTGGTCTCATATCTCAGGTTGTCCGGCGCCTGTGCGGCCTGTCGCGCGAAGATCGATCCGACCCATCTGGCTGGCGAGGTGGCGGGCGCGGTGGTCGTGGTGACGGCTTTGTTTGCGCAAGACCTTCCGCGCAGTCTTTTGCTTATGGGGCTGGGGCTGACCTTGATTGCGGCTATCGCGGTAGACTGGAAGGTGCGCCGCCTGCCTGATCCGCTTACCTTGGCTTGCGCGGCGCTCTGTGCGGCGCTGGCGGTCCTGGTGTCCTGGCAGCGACTGGCGGAAGGCTTGATCGCCGCGACGGTAACTACGTTGACATTGCTGGCGGTGCGTTGGCTGGCCGCGCGACGAAGCGGCGAGCCGGGACTTGGGCTGGGAGACGTGAAGTTGCTGGCTGCGCTCGCGCTCTGGCTCGGTCTCGCCACGCCCTGGCTTATCGCCGCTGCATCGCTTCTTGGCCTGCTCCTGATGGCGATCACCCGCCCGAAGGACGGCCGCCTAGCCTTTGGGCCGGCCATTGCGGTCTCAGCCTGGACCATCGGCATCATCGGGGAGGCAGGCCAATGGCCGATGATGATGTAGGTGCGACGTTCGCCAGGGCCAGCCGCCCGCGGCGCGAGAACGTGCTGCAGCGTCTGACCGAACTGAACATCGTGGAGCCCTCGGCGGTGGCTCGCGCCGAAATGGTCGCCTCACGTACCCGTCAACCCATCGAGCAGGTCCTGAACCAGCTCGGTGCGCTCTCTGATGATGACCTCGTCGAAGCCTACGCCGCCGTCTGCGGGTGCGAGGTCTGGGAGCCGAGCCGCGCGCCGACCGAGGTTGAGCTTCAAGACCTCGGCGTCTCCGCCGACTTCCTGCGCCGCGCCCGCATCCTGCCAATCCAGCGCTCCGGGCGGACTCTTGTCTGTGCGGCTTGCGACCCGCTGGACGATGAGGCGTTTGCGGGCCTCGTCTTCGCCACCAGTGCGGACATCGTCATCCTGGCGGCGCGACCATCGGATTGGTCCCGCGAGTTTGATCGGGCGTTCGGTACTCCTCGCGAAGTCGCAGCCCGTCCGGATGAACGCCGCCTCGAGCGCGAACTGGATCTGGTGTCCGACCGCTCAACGGAAGGCCCCGGCGCACGCCTCGTCGCTGCAGCGTTCGAGGCCGCCATCGCCGTGGGCGCCTCCGACATCCACTTTGAGCCCACACGCCACGATCTGCGCATCCGCCTGAGGGTCGATGGTCGACTGGTCGATCACCAGACCGTGTCGGCCGATCTGGCAGCGCCTGCCGTGTCGCGAGTGAAAGTCATCGCCAACCTCAACCTTGGCGAACGCCGGCTGCCGCAAGATGGCCGCACCACCTTCGTGGTTGAGGGCAAAAAGGTCGACGTCCGGGTCGCCACTTCGCCGACGGTGTTTGGCGAATCCGCTGTCCTGAGAATCCTGGATCGTTCCGCCGTTCCATTGGATCTTGAAAAACTGGGCCTGGGCGCGCCGGTCATCGACGTCCTGATGCGTGCGGCGCGAACCGCTCACGGTCTCTTCCTGATCACGGGCCCCACCGGCAGCGGCAAGACCACCACGCTCTATGCGCTCCTGCAGACCTTCGCGGGCTCGGGCAAGAAGATCCTCAGTGTTGAGGACCCGGTGGAATACCACTTCGACCATGTCTCCCAGACCCAGGTCGCCTCGCACCTTGGGTTGACCTTCGCGGCGGCCCTGCGCTCGTTCCTGCGTCAGGACCCGGACGTCATCCTCGTTGGCGAAATTCGCGATCCTGAAACTGCTGCGGTCGCCGTCCAGGCCGCCATGACCGGCCACCTGGTCCTGGCCTCGGTTCACGCCAATGATGCGCTGGCCGTCCTGCCGAGGCTCCGAGACATGGGCGTGGAACCCTACCAGCTGGCCGCAGGCTTCCGGGGCGCCGTCGCTCAAAGACTGGTCCGCAGGCTTTGCCAGCGCTGCGCCAAAGCCGAACCTCCCAATGAGGCCGAGCAGCTCTTCGCTCGCGCGGTCGGCAAGAGCCTGCCAGATACTCTGATGCACCCGGTAGGCTGCACCTATTGCCGCCGTTCAGGCTTCAAGGGTCGGCTACCTATCAGCGAAGCGTTTCTGTCCACCGACGAACTGTTGCGCGCCGTCGCTGATCGCGAACCTTCCTCCCGCATCGAAGCCATGGCCAAAGACGGCGGCCTGGATGGGATGGCCGCCGACGGCTACCGGCTGGCGCTTACCGGCGTCACCACGCTCGAGGAGGTGGCTGCCGCCATCCATGGCTGACCTGCACTTCAGTTATGTGGCCATCGACCGCACCGGGCGGCGTGTGCGCGGGCAGCTGTCGGCCGGCAATGACGCTGCCGCCTATGATCAGTTGAAGCGCGACGGCTTCTCGCCCATCAACATCAAGGCACGCCAGGCCACGAAAGCCCGTCCTGCCAAGACCCAGCGCTTGGGCAATCGCGAAATCGCCGACTTCCTCTCCGGCCTCGCCGAACTCCTCAAAGCCGGCGCCGACATCCGCACGGCCCTTGGCATCCTGAGCGCCCGCTTCGAACGCGCCTCCGTGAAGAAGATCGCCGAAGATCTGACTTCCGATATTGGCGGCGGGGAGCCGCTGGATCGTGCATTCGGCCGCGCCTTTCAGAAGTCAGAGGCTTTTGTCGCGCCGATGGTCGCTGCCGGCGAAGCCGCAGGCGACCTGCCCGGCGGACTGCAACGCGCCGCCGACGTGATCTACTCGCGCCTCAAGCTCCGAGACCAACTGGTCACGGTCCTGGCCTATCCCGCGTTCGTTTTCGTCAGCGCCATCGGAGCCCTGGTGGTGATCCTGCTCTACATCGTGCCTTCTATAGCGCCGCTGGCCGAGGAAATGGGTTCCGAGCCGCCAATGGCGCTGTCGCTCATGTTGTCAGCCAGCAATTTCCTGAGCGCCAATCTGGCCCTCATCGGACTTGCGATTGCGGGAGCCGCCACGGCCACCCTTGGGGCGGCCCGCGCAGGCCTGCTCTCCGCTCCGCTGGATCGCCTGCTGCTCGACGGCCCTGTTCGTCGAACGGTCTCAGGTCTGGTGTTTGGGTCGTTCTCCATGTCCCTTGGCTCCATGGTCGCTGCCGGGGCGCCGATCAGCGAGGCCCTGCGACTGGCGATCCGCACCGCCCCTCTGGCGGGTGCGCGCAAGCGCCTGGAGCCGGTGGCGCTGGCGGTTCGTCAGGGCGAGTACCTGTCCGGCGCCCTGGGCGAGGTGCGCGGCTTTCCACAATCGATCATTCGGCTGGCGGCGGTGGGCGAAGCCTCCAATGCCGTTGGTCCAATGCTGACCCGCAGCGGCCAGATGGAAGAAGACGCAGCCCTTCGCCGTATCGAGACGATCGGGCGGATCGCCGGGCCTGCTTTGATCGTTCTGCTTGGGGGACTATTGGGCGTCCTGATGGGCGGGCTGCTGTCCGGTGTCAGCCAGATGGGCCAGTCGGCTTTGGAATAGTCATGCGCGCGAAAGCGTCGAAGGAGACAGCAATGGGTCCAATGGCAAGATGCATGTTGGCGGCGGCGGCGGCCCTGATCGCCGCGCCGGTGGCCGCGCAGGAGATGCCGCCGCTGGTGTCGGCCTATGCTCGCCAGTTAGCGGAACAGTGCGGCCCCCTGCCGCCCGGAGCCACGACCCTCAATCTCGTCGACCGGGTCGATCTGAACGGCGACAAGCTGGACGATTGGGTTATCGACGCCAGCCGCTACCCCTGTCCGGGTCGCCCGGCTTTGGCGGTTTCTGCGGGCGCGCTGGTGACCGTGTTCAAGGGCATCGATAGCGGCATGGCCATTCCAGCGTTTCAGCGTACGGGGTTCGGTTCACGCCTTCAGCGCGCGCCGGACGGGTCCTCGTCCTTGTGGATCAGCCTAGGGGGCTCGGACTGCGGCGATACAAAGCCCGAGACGCGTTGCGAGCGGCGAGTGATCTGGCGGACGGCAGAAGGTCGCTTCGATGCCGTGGCGGCTGAGGTGAAGACGGCGGCTTCGCGATAGCCTTCGGCGAGCACCAACGGAACTCAAACCCCCTCAGCTCTTCTTCGGAAAAGTGCTCGCGAGATCAGCGCCGCGATGGCGCTGCCGGCAGCGTTGGCGACCAGATCCTGCCATTCCGCATGCCTTGGCGTGAAGCCCCACTGCATTGCCTCAATGCCGCCGCCCAGGGCGAGCATCGCACAGGCCAACACCCTCAGACGCGCTGATGGCCAGACCTGCCGCGCCAGAAAGGTGAGCACCCCGAAGGCCAGAATGTGCTGGGCGTCTTCGCTCAGCGGAATCTGGACCGGGTGAGGCCAGAAGGCCAAGCCACTGATCGCTACGACACAGGTCATCAGAATGACTGAGGCGAGCCGCCGTGAGGCTCCTGACCTAAACAGATTCGCCAAATTCTAGGGCTCCATAGAACTGGAAACGGTCTTGCCAGGTGAAATCCACCGGGGCGGCTCGACTCTGATAAACGCCTCAGATGACCGGGCATCCCAAGCCTGATAACCCGCTTCGCTGGTTCGATTATTCGCCCGATGTGATCCAGATTGTGGCGATGCATTATGTGCGCCTCCCCTCTCGCTGCGCAATATCGAGGAGTTGGCCTTTGAGTGCGGTATCAGTATCTGCCACGAAACCGCGCGCCTTTGGGTGAGCCGATCCGGTCCGATGTAGGTGGTGTCAGTCCGTCGGAAACTGCGCTCCTGTCAACTTCGCGGACTGCGCCTTTGGCGCGGATGACGCCCGTCACGAATGACGGGCTGTGACTCATCAAAGACGTTCGGAAGGTCTGCTATCAGCGCGAGCGTTGCAGGAGGAATTGGCCGCTCCTAGGCTCGCCCGCGAATAGCCGCATGGCGATTTCGATCGTCAGGCAGACCGGACCCGCCTGAACTTCGGCAGTTGCCGTTTCGGCGCGTCTGGCGGCTATAAAAGCATGCCAGAGGGCTCCCGATCGAAGACAGGTGTGAGGAGGCGGAAGGTTTCGTCAGCTCGTTGGGCGACGACGTCGAATTCCTTAACCTCTTCGAGGAAGGCCACGGGCGCAGCTTGTTGCGATCAAATTGCACTTCAAATTGAGTGTTGGGAGAGTGCGACTCCATCAACTGTTGATCTGCGT